>NZ_JBVJVK010000049.1:0-4187 GCF_055603705.1 Actinosynnema sp. NPDC037264
ATCGGTAACTGCGGTGTCTTCTGTCCCCCCCCCCGTCCGCGCACTGCCCCAACCCACCCACCCCCCCCCCCCTCCCCCCCCCCCCCCAACCCCACCCCCCCCCCCCCCCCCCCCCCCTCCCCCCTCCCCCCCCCCGCCCCCCCCCCCCCTCCCCCCCCACCTCTCACATTCGGTTCGCAGTCCCGACAACTTCACGGTGGTCGGCAATCCGAACCCAAGTCGAACCGCTCCCCGCGTGACCCAGGCAACGCCAAGTCGCTCCTGGGCGTCATGAGTCATTGGGGCACAAGCTTTCTACTGATGGGGAGTGCGCATGAAACGACGAGTGCGGCTGCTCGCGGGCGTCGCGGCGCTGGCCGCGGCGACGGCGACGGCGCCGCTGGGAGCGGGCAGCGCGGCGGCGGTGCCGTTATCGCCGGGCGCGGGGCAGGGAGCGGCGACGGCGTCCGGCGGGCAGTGGGTCACCTTGGTCAGCGGGCACCGCGTGTTCGTCTCGCGCACCGCGCAGGGCCGGTGGTCGGTGCTCACCGAGCCCGAGGCGAGCGGCAGGCCCGCCGCGTTCATCCAGTACGCCAAGCGCCGCGGCGGCGAGACCGACCTGTACGTGGTGCCGCAGGTGGCGGCGGCGCTGGTGCGGTCCGGGACGCTGGACGAGGAGCTGTTCAACGTCTCCGGACTGGTCCGGCAGCGCTACGACGACGCGCACAGCGAGACGGTGCCGCTCCTGGTCGAGTACTCGGACATGACCGCGGCCACCGCGCCCGAGGGCGCCCAGGTCGAACGGGAGTTACCCGACCTGCGCCTGGCGGCGGTCGCGGAGCGCAAGGCCGACGCGCGCCGGTTCTGGTCGGCCGTCACCGGCGGCCAGCCGGGCGCGGCGCGACTGGCGGGTGGCCCCCGCCGCATCTGGCTCAACGCGCGCGTCCAAGCGGCGCTGGACGTCAGCGTCCCCCAGGTCGGCGCACCCGCCGCGTGGGACAACGGCCTCACCGGCCAGGACGTCACGGTGGCCGTGCTGGACACCGGCTACGACAGCACGCACCCCGACCTGGCGGACAAGGTCACCGTCAGCCAGGACTTCAGCGGCACGGGCAGCGCACGGGACGGCAACGGGCACGGCACGCACGTCGCCTCCACCATCGCGGGCTCCGGCGCGGCGTCGGGCGGCAAGTACAAGGGCGTCGCGCCGGGCGCCAAGCTGGCCATCGGCAAGGTGCTCGACGACAACGGGTCGGGCCAGACCGACGACGTCATCGCCGGCATGAGGTGGGCGGCGGCCGAAGCCAAGGCCGAGGTGGTGAACCTGAGCCTGGGCTCGGGCCCCACCGACGGCACCGACCCGGCGTCGCAGGCGATCAACGCCCTGAGCGCCCAGTACGGCACGCTGTTCGTGGTGGCGGCCGGGAACTGGGGCAGGGACGAGGCGGTCGGCAGCCCGGCGGCGGCCGACGCGGCGCTCGCGGTCGGCAGCGTCACCAAGTCCGGGGCGCTGTCGGACTTCTCCAGCCGCGGTCCGCGGCTGACCGACGCCGCGGTCAAGCCGGAGATCGCCGCTCCCGGCTCGGACATCGTCGCGGCGAAGGCCGCGGACGCGCGGATCGGCGAACCGGTGGACGAGCACTACACCAAGCTGTCCGGCACGTCGATGGCCACGCCGCACACCGCCGGCGCGGCGGCGATCCTGGCCCAGCAGCACCCCGATTGGACCGGTGACCGGATCAAGGCGGCGCTGGTCGGCACGGCGGCGCCGGTGGCGGACGCGGGCGTGTACGCGGTCGGCGGCGGTCTGGTCGACGTGGCCCGGGCGACCGCGCAGGACGTCCAGGTCGCGCCGGCCACGGTCAACTCCTACTTGAAGTGGCCCACCACCCGACCGGACGCACGTGCGGTGACCTACACCAACCCCACCGACGCGCCGATCACCCTGGGCCTGGACGTCAAGCTGGCCGACGCGCAGGGGCAGGCTCCCCCGGCCGGGCTGGCCGTGCTGTCCGCGCCCTCGGTGACGATCCCGGCCGGGGGCAAGGCGGACGTCACGCTGACGTTGACGCCGCGGTCGGGCAGGCCCGGCGTGTACGGCGGCCTGCTCACCGCGACCTCGGCGGACGGCGCGATCCGGCTGCGCACGCCGGTCGGCGTCCACGACGAGCCGGAGATGCACGACCTGACCGTGGCGGTGAAGAACCGCGACGGCGCCGCGCCCGGACCTCAGGACAACTCCGTCGCGCTGGTGGTCGACCTCGACAGCGGCGACGTGTGGTTCGGCCCCCTCGGGGAGACGCTGCGGGTCCCCGCGGGCAGGTACTCGGTCGTCGGCGCCGCGAGCACGCCCAGGCCGGGCGCGCTGCCCCTGGAGAGCACCTTCGTCGACCCCGACGTGCGGGTCTCGCGCACCACGACTGTGAACTTCGACCTGCGCAAGGGCCGGCGGGTCTCGCACACCACCGACCAGCCCGCGGCGCGCGGCGGCGTGTGGAACTCGCAGTTCCGCTTCTCGATCACCGACCGCCCCGAGTACCCGACGGGCTTCTCCTACCTGGCCGACCCCCGGTTCACCGAGCTGTACGCGCAGTCGGAGGAGCGGTGGCCCGTGCCCTGGTTCGGCTACGCGGACAACCTCCGGCTGGAGGAACCCGACCTGGAGGTGTACGCCGAGGGACCGCAGCGCTTCGAACTGCCCGCCGGCTGGCTCCGCGGGTCGCCGGAGCCCAGTGGCAGCCAACGGCTGGCGACCGTCCACGGTGGACAGGGCACGCCCGAGGACCTGGCCGGCGTCGACGCCAAGGACAAGCTCGTGGTGCTGGAGCTGCCCGGTGAGATGACCTACGACGAGGTCTACGCGCGCATCCGGGCCGTCAAGGACGTGGGCGGCAAGGCGGTGGCGGTCGGCGTGCTGGAGGAGGCGGCGACGGCGAACCGGTCGGCCGAGGACTTCCCGGCCGTGCTGCCGACGTTGCGGCTGTACGACGAGCCGGGCAGGCGGTACGCCGACCTGGTCAAGGCGGGCGGGGTGACGACGGCCGTCACCGCCCGGTCCAGCAGCGCCTACCGCTACGAACTGGCCTACCCGTCACCGGGTCAGCTGCCGCGGCAGCTGACCACGGTGGCCAAGACCGCCGACCTCGCCGCGGTGCACATGCTCTACCACGGCGGCACCGAGGAGGAACCGCCGATCACCTCGGCCTCGATGGAAGGGCTCGACGGCGAGATCAGCACGCAGTGGAGTCTGGCCGGGGTCCCGAACGCCGAACGCGTCGAGCACTTCACGCCGGGCAAGTGGCGCATCGGGGTGGGAGGCTGGTGGGCCGCGGCGGGCACCGGCTACGAACGGGCCACCCTGGAGCGCGGCAAGACCTACCGGATGCAGTGGAACGCGGCGGTGGCCGCGCCCGGGTTCACCGGCACGACCACCAACGAGCTGGGTGAGAACCACCCGTGGGCCTGGCGCACCGGCGACCTGCTGGACGTCACGGTGCCGTTCTTCACCGACGCCGCCGGGCACGCGAGGGCGGCCGAGCCGTTCTTCGGCTACGACAAGGGCTCGACCGCGCTGTACCGCGACGGCGTGCTCGTCGGCACGCAGGACCAGCCGGGACGCGGGGTGTTCGTCGCGCCCCGTGACGAGAGCTCGTACCGGTTGACCGCCGACGTCAGCCGCGAGAACCAGCCGTGGTGGCCGCTGTCCACGAAGGTCAGCGGCAGCTGGACGTTCCGCTCCGGGTTCCGGCAGGGACCGGGCGGGGCGCTCCCGCTGCTCTCGGTGGGCTTCGCGCCCGCCGTCGACCTGCACAACGTCGCGCCGGGCGGGCAGTTCTCCTTCCCGGTCACGGTGACCAGGCAGGACAAGGCACCCGACACGAAGTCGTTGGAGCTGGAGGTCTCCTTCGACGACGGCGCCAGTTGGGCGACCGTTCCGCTCAGCCGTGACGGCGCGCGGTGGACGGCGACTGTCACCAACCCGGCCGGCGCGTTCGCGTCCTTGCGCGCCAAGGCCTCGGACGCGGACGGCAACGCCGTGGAGCAGACCGTGATCCGCGCGTACCGGGTCGGCTGACCGGCGGTCCGAGCGCAGGGGGGGGGGGGGGGGGGGGGGGCGGAGAGAACAAACCACACCCCGGGCGAGAGCGACAGCCAACAAAAAGACAGCATCTCCCCCACCTCTCGAGCAAAACAAAAAAAGAATACCA
>NZ_JBVJVK010000049.1:4195-67230 GCF_055603705.1 Actinosynnema sp. NPDC037264
TACTCCCCCCCCCCCCCCCCCCCCCCCCCCCCCCCCCCCCCCCCCCCCCTCCCCTCCCCCCCCCCCCCCCCCCCCCCCCCCCCCCCCCCCCCCCCCCGCGGCCCGTGCGGAACAGCCGACCAATAACGGGCGAGTTCCGCCTGCCTTGAGAGCGAGTCAGAAAAAGGGCATTGCCGCAATCCTGGGCGACGTGCATACTTGGACCACGCCGAGAGAAGAAGGGTCGAAACCATGACGAGCACGTGGAAGCGGGGTTCGCAGCGCAGGTGTCAACGCGCCGCGATCGTCGCCGGGTGCCCGTCCTCCGACCAGCAGATGTCGGCGTCGCACTGGCACCACATGCACCTGAGCTGCGCGGACTCCCCGCCCTGACCGGATCCGGTCACGTGGACAGGGAGCCGCCCATCGGGGAACCGATCCGGGCGGCTCTGCTATTTCCCGCACCTGGATCAGTTATCCGTGGTGGCGCGCTTGGGAAGCGGAACGGCCTCCAAAACCGTTGCCCGAGGGTTCGACTCCTTCCGCCACTGCGAATTCCGCCCATTCCTGGACCGGAATGTTCGTTGACAACTCCACAGCGGAGCAGACATGTATTCACGCGCCTCGCCCTGGCCGGGGAGAGGCGCGCGGCACCGGGCGACCGCGCACGCGGTTCCCGGCGCACCCGCCCTTGTAGCCCAACGGAAGAGGCAACGCGTTCAGGACGCGTCGAGTCCAGGTTCGAGTCCTGGTGGGGGCACGCACGATCCCGGTTGGTGTAGTCGGCAGCACGGCGGATTTTGGATCCGTCCAGCCCAGGTTCGAGCCCTGGACCGGGAGCCGCCGAGCACCGGCTCGGTGCCCGTTGGTCCAGTCGGCATGGACACCGCGTTCTGACCGCGGAGACCGAGGTTCGAACCCTCGACGGGCAGCGCAGGAACACCAGGCAGCACGATCACGTCCCGTGGCTCAGCAGGCAGAGCACCCGCCGACCGGCGGAAGGCCCAGGTTCGACTCCTGGCGGGACGGCTGTGACCGAGGCCGAAGCAGACGAGGCGCCAGATTGTGACTCTGGTCGAAGCCGGTGCGAGTCCGGTCGGTCACCCCAACCACCACCGCGCCGGGAGCGCTCGGTGTGGTGGCGACGCGCGTGGCCCGGTGGCCACCCGGAGCTCATATCTCCAGGTTCCCTGGTTCGACCCCAGGACGCGCGACCGGATCGACGGCCCGCCACCGGTGGGCCGTCGATCATCCGGCCCACGTCACGACGGTCGTGAGGCGGCCTGCAAAGCCGTCGACTTCCGGGTTCGACTCCCGGGTGGGTCTCGTCACCGTCCTGCTCCGCCGTGGGGTGCGCCATCGTTCCCGGGTCAGAACTCGACCTTGATGTGACGTCCCATCAGGATGCTGCGCTCGGCGCCCGACTGCTTCGCGGAGAGCACGGCGAGCAGGCCGACCGCGCGCGCTCGGCCTCGTCGAGCTGCAACGCCCGGCTCACCGCGTCCAGCACGCTCGCCGAGGTGCCGGACAGGTTCCCGCGTTCCAGGCGCACGTAGTGGTCGATGGACACCCCGGCGAGCAGCGCCACCTCCTCCCGACGCAGCCCGGCCACGCGCCGGTTGCCGCCGTAGGCGGGCAGTCCGGCCTGGTCAGGGGTGATGCGCGCCCGCCGCGAGCTGAGGGACTCGCGGACCTCGGCGCGGTGGTCGGGGCGGCCCATGACCCCAGGGCAGGTCGCCGGGACGTGCTGGAGGAGGTAACGCCAGAACCCCGGACGACCGGCGCTCCCCCGCGGTCGGGCGACCGATAGCCGGGCAATAGGACGGGGTAAGCGGCGGCGGGCAGGTTGGTCTTGATGGCACAACGAGAGAGGGGGTCGCCGATGAGCGCGGATGCCGGGGTCACGGCGATGGGGATCGACCACGTCCGGCTCAGCTACCTCTACCTCGACCAGGGCGACCTCGACGGGTACGGGTCGCTGTTCGCGGCCGACGCCAGGATCGTGCGGCCCGGTGAGCGGGTGCTGCCCGCCCAGGTCGAGTCCGGGCGCGCCGGGCTCAGCGTCGGCAATCACGTGGTGGAGGAGGTGTTCGGCGTCGACGACCGGGTCACCGTGACCGGGCGGCTGACGCACCGGGCGACGGGTCGGGAAGTGGGCTTCGCGGACGTCTTCGCGTTGTCCGAGCACGGCTTGCTGCGGTTCCAGAAGACCTACTTCTTCATCGCGCCGGGGTAGCGGACGGGGTGGTGGCGGCGCGGCCCCGCCGGTGGGACCGACTGCCGAAGGCCCGTTGGTCCTGTCGGACGAGCGGGCCGGTGAGGTTCGAGCACGACGGTGACACCGGCGCTCACCGCGAGTTACCGTGATCACGCGGTCGACTTGGGGAGTAGCAGTGGGTTTGCCAGCGCGATTACCGGAAACCGGTGTGGTCTACCGCGTCCTCGGGCCCCTGCACGTCTCCAGCGGGACCGACGGTGACGTGAAGATCCCGCCGGGGCGGCAGCAGGTGGTGCTCGCCATCCTGCTGCTGGAGGCCAACCGGGTCGTCGGCGTCGACACGCTGGTCGACGCGATCTGGAACGACGCACCGCCCGCGACCGCGCGCACGCAGGTGCAGATCTGCGTGTCGGCGCTGCGCGGCACCCTGATCCGGGCCGGGCGCGGCGAGGCCATCGCCACCAAGCCGCCCGGCTACCTGCTGCGGGTCGCCGAAGGGGAGCTGGACCTGCACCTGTTCGCCAGGTTGACCGCCGACGCCGAGGAGGCGATCCGGGTCGGTGACCGGGTGGTGGCGTCCACGTTGTTGCGCCAGGCCCTCGGGCTGTGGCGCGGGCCCGCGTTGGGCGGCACCACCAGCCGCGCCCTCAACGCCCGCGCGGCCAAGCTGGACGAGGACCGGCTCGCCGCCTTGGAGATGTCGCTGGACCTGGAGCTGGCCGCGGGCCGCCACCACCACCTGGTCGGCGAGATCAGCGCCCTGGTGGCCCAGCACCCGCTGCGGGAACGCCTGCGCGGCCAGCTCATGCTCGCGCTGCACCGGTCGGGGCGGCAGGCCGAGGCGTTGGAGGTGTACCGGGTCGCGCGCGACCTGCTGGTGGACGAGCTCGGCCTGGAGCCGGGTGACGAGCTGCGCCGGCTGGAGGGCGCCATCCTCGCCGGCGACCCCGGCCTGCTGGTCTCGACGCCCGAGCCCGAGGTGCCGGCGCAACGCGCGCCGGAGACCACCGCGCCGTTCCAACTGCCGGCGGACATGGGTGACTTCACCGGTCGCGCCCGGCTGATCGCGCGGGCCGAGGAGCTGCTGACGGGTCCGCAACGCGCGACGCGGGTGCTGGCGCTGGTGGGCAAGCCGGGCGTGGGCAAGAGCGCGTTGGCCGTGCACCTCGCTCATCGCGTGGTGGAGGAGCACTTCCCCGACGGTCAGCTGTACTGCGACCTCGCGGGCACCCGGGCCGCGCCCGCCACGGCGGCCGACGTGCTGGGGCGGTTCCTGCGCGCGTTGGGCATCCCGGGTTCCTCGATCCCCGACGCCGCCGACGAGCGGGCCGAGATGTACCGCCAACTCGTGGCCCGCAAGCGGATGTTGATCGTGCTGGACGACGCGGCGGCCGAGGGCCACGTGCAGGCGTTGCTGCCGGGCAGCGGCACGTGCGCGATGATCGTGACCAGCCGGGCCAGGCTGACCGGTCTGCCCGGTGCGCGGGTGCTCGAGGTCGACGTGCTCGAGCACGACGAGGCGATGGACATGCTGGCCACGGTGATCGGCCCGGAACGGGTGGACGCCGAGCCCGCCGCGGCGACCGCGCTGATCCGGCTGGTCGGCGGGTTGCCGCTGGCGCTGCGGATCGTGGCCGCGCGGCTGGCCGCCCGCCGCCAGTGGTCGTTGGCGTGGATGCTGGAGCGGTTGTCCGACGAACGCCGCCGGCTGGACGAGCTGGCGCACGGCGAGATGGTGGTCCGGGCCAGCCTGGCGCTCACCTACGACGGCCTCGGCCCGGACGCGCGGCGGCTGCTGCGCCTGCTGGGCCTGCTCGACGGCCTGAGCTTCCCCACCTGGGTGGCCGCCGCGCTGCTGGACGCGGACCTGTACCGGGCGGCGGACCTGCTGGAGCTGCTGGTCGACGCGCAGATGCTGGAGATCGTGGCCATCGACCTCGACGGCAGCCCGCGCTACAAGTTCCACGACCTGATCCGGTTGTACGCCCGTGAGCAGTTGGAGCGGCACGCCGAGCAGGACGCGCCCGAGGACGCGTTGGCACGGGTGTCGGGCGGTTGGCTCGCGCTGGCCGAGGAGGCGCACGCGCGCATCTACGGCGGTGACTTCACCGTGCTGCACGGTGGTGCGCCGCGCCGTCGACTGCCCCGGTCCTCTGTGGACCGGTTGCTGGCCGACCCGGTGGCGTGGTTGGAGGCGGAGCACCGCAACCTGTGCTCGGCGGTCGAGCTGGCCGCCGCCGGCGACCTGGTCGAGCTGTGCTGGGACCTCGCGGTCACGTTGGTGACGTTGTTCGAGGCGCGCTGCTACTTCGACGACTGGGAGCGCACGCACGAGCGGGCGCTGGCGGTGGTGCGCGCGGCCGGTGACCGGCGGGGCGAGGCGGCGTTGCTGTGCTCGCTGGCGTCGTTGCGGCTGAGCCGGTCGCGCGGGCACGACGTGGCCGACCTGCTTGACCCGGCGCTGGCGCTGTTCGAGGAGCTGGGCGAAGTCCTGGGTGTCGCGATGGTGCGGCGCAACCTGGCGCTGGCGCACCACCGGCGCGGCGACGCGGAGCGGGCCGAGCCGGAGTACCTGGCCGCGCTGGACGGGTTCCGCCAGGCGGGCGACCCGGTGGGGCAGGCGTACGTGCTGACGCAGCTCGCGCAGATCGACGTGCGCAACGGGGCGGAGGAGCAGGCCGGAGGTCGGCTGCGCGAGGCGTTGGGCATCTGCCGGGAGGTCGGCAACCGGCGGGTCGAGGTGCAGGTCCGCTACCGGCTGTGCGACTTGATGGTGCGGCGCGGGGAGCACCGGGAGGCCGAAGCGGCGTTGACCGAGCTGCTGGACGGTGTCCGGGAGCTGCACGACATCGTGGGCGAGGCGCGGGTGCTCCACCTGCTGTCGGAGGTGAAGCTGGCGCTGGGCGACGGCGCGGGCGCCGAGGAGCTGCTGCGGCGGGCGCTGGAGGTGCACGAGCGGGCGATGGACCACGCAGGCGCGGCGGAGACGTGCACGGAGCTGGCGTTGGTGCTGGCCGGCCGGGGTGACCGGGTGCAGGCCGCCGACCTGCTGGACCGGGCGATCGCGGTGTTCACCGAGCGGAACATGACCGCGTCCCGGGAGCGCGCCGCTCAGGCGTTGGCGGCGCTCGGGGTGGGCTGAACCGGATCACAGCGCGGTCTGCGTCGGACCCCACGGCGTGTCGTCGGACGTCGGGCCCCAAGGGGTGTCGTCGGAAGTCGGACCCCACGGGGTGTCGTCGGACGTCGGGCCCCACGGGGTGTCGTCGGAAGTCGGACCCCACGGGGTGTCGTCGGAGGTCGGGCCCCACGGGGTGTCGTCGGACGTGGGGCCCCACGGGGTGTCGTCGGAGGCGGTCGTCGTCGGGCCCCAGGGCGTGTCGTCGGCGTGGGCGGCGGTGGCGCCGAGGACCGGGAAGAGCACGATCGCGGCGATCGCGGTGGCGGTGGCGAAGGTCTTGGTGATGTTCATTTCGGGGCCTCTTCCCGGTCGGTTCCTGCTGTTGGAACCGACGTTAGGAATGCTCACCATCGCGGCCTTATCGTGCCGCGATGGAGGCATTATCGCGGCTGAATAGAGATCACCCAGAAGCCGCTCAAACCCACCTTGACCTGCACGTCCATCTAGGCGGCCGTAGTTGCCGCCCCTTTCGCGAATGTGTTGTGGGGCGCGGCGGGACCTGTTCCCGTGGTGCGATCCACCGATACCGGGGCGCCCAGTTCCCGACAAGCCGCGCGAATCTCGTCGACTTTCGCGTCGTGGTCCGGGTCGGTGCGCGACACCAGCACGCCGACCATCGTGCCGCTGTGCGCGACGACCACGCCGAGGGCGTCCGCGTCCCGGCTGATCGCGGTCAGCGGTTCGAGCAGGCGCTTGTGACAGCGGCGCTGGTTCAGCTCGGCGCTGCGGGTGGCCACCCTTCCGACCGCCGCCAGGTCGCCCCGCGCCAGTGCCGCGGCGACCTCGTCGAGCAGCACGCCGTACTCGCGGCG
Source organism: Actinosynnema sp. NPDC037264 (assembly GCF_055603705.1). Taxonomy (NCBI): domain Bacteria; kingdom Bacillati; phylum Actinomycetota; class Actinomycetes; order Pseudonocardiales; family Pseudonocardiaceae; genus Actinosynnema; species Actinosynnema sp. NPDC037264. The sequence continues at coordinate 10,386 of NZ_JBVJVK010000049.1, forward strand.
CTCGGCGGCGGTGATCGCCGGACGGGTCGTGTTGAAGTCCACGGTGTCCACCTGGCCGCCCTCGTCCACGCCGATCACGGTCAGCGGCGGCGGCGCGCCCAGCGCCCGGCACAGCGCCACGCGGCGGTGGTGGAACGCGACGATGCCGGGGTGCATCAGGCCGTCGGTCGGCTCGACGCCGCGCAGCAGCAGTTCGGTCTCCCTCGGTCCCACGACGCGTCCCAGCGCGTCGCCGACCGCCCGCACGGTGGCCACGAGGTCGGCCGAGGAACTGGCCATGCCCTTGCCCTCGGGCAGGTCGCTGGCGATCTCCAGCGTGCCGCCGAACCGACCCGCGCCGAACCGGTCCAGGGCCGACCGCGCGACGAACGCGGACTTCCGCTTGTGCTCGGGCGACACGCGCAGCTCGGACGAGTCCGGGAACAGCGTGATCCGCGCGGTGGACCAGCGGGCGATCGGCAGCGTCACCAGGAAGTCCTCACCCGACCCGGGCAGCGCGCCCTGCAACAGCTCGCCGAAGGTGCCGAAGGACACCCCGGTGCCCTGCCGCACCTCGACCGACGTGCCCCTCCGCGTCGCCGTCATCCCCTTGGTCACGACCCATCACCACCCTGTGCTCGGTTCGTCGTCATGTCGGTCGGTCGTGCCCGGTCGAAGTCGGTCACGGCGTGGGCCTGCCGAGCAGGCGCAGCACGTCGTCGGCGGTGTCGGCCACGTCGAGCATCCTCACCTGGGCGCTGGTGGCGAAGTCGTCCGCCTCCGCCTGCGCCAGCAGCGCCACCAGCGGGTCGAAGAACCCCCGCCGGTTGACCAGCACGATCGGCCGGGCCAGGCCGCGCGCCTGCTCCAGCGCCATCAGCTCGGCCAGCTCGCGCAGGACCTCCACGCCGCCCGGCAGCACGACGAAGCCGTCGGCGAGCCGGTGCACGAGCTTGATCCGCTCGTCCTCGGTGCGGACGGCTTGCAGCACCGTGCCGCCGACCTTCGGCACACCGCCGCCCAGCGAGGACAGCGGCACCACGTTGTTCACCGGGCTGCCCGCGGCGTGCGCGGTGCGCACCAACCGGCCGAGCACGCCGACCGGGGCGCCGCCGCACACCACCCCGAGCCCGACGGCGCCGAACCGCGCGCCCAGCTCGGCGGCGAAGGACAGGTACTGCCCGCCCGCGCCCTCCTCCGTGCCGCACAGCACCCCGACCCGGCGCACCGGCGGGCGCAGGGACAGGTCCAGCACCTCGGCCGTCAGCACCGCAACACCGGCTCGATCCGGCATCGCCACCACCGTCCTCTCCTGTGGGCCGCCGTCCCGCCGAAGCGAAGACGTCGCCGCCATCGATGTCCTATCGCCGGGCACGGCGGTCACCGGCCCGAGGTCGCGGTGCGCAGTGCGCGCGGCTCGGAGGCGCGCGCGGCGGGAAGGGCGAGCACCACGCCCATCCCCCGGTCTTGCGCGCGACGGGGCGCGTGCACCCGTCGTGGCCGCGCGCCCTCGGCCGGCCGTTGCCGCGCGAACGCCACGACCAGGCCGCCGACGTGGCAGGTCAGGCCGCCGTCGGGGGCGCGTTCCAGCTCGAACAGGCCGGCGTCGACCAGTTCGGCGAGCGCGTCGTCGGCCTCGTCGGGGTGGGCGTCCAGCAGCGCGGCGCACAGCGTGCCGGGGAACTCGACCGGTCCGGGTCCGAGCACGCCGATCCGGCGCAGCAGGCGGCGGGCCACCGGGCTCAGGCGGGCGTGCGGGGTTTTCAGCGCCTCTTCGACGTCCCGGGCGAGCTCGCGCCAGCCGTCGCCCGCGGTGAGGCGGGCGGTCTGGGTCGCGACGGGCCAGTGCGGGCGGGCCGCCAGGCGCGCGCCGGCCAGGCGCAGCGCGAGCGGGTCGCCGCGGCACTCCTCGGCCAACCGCAGGACGTCGTCCTGCTGCGCTCCCGCGCGTTCCGGGCCGATCACGGCGGTGACCAGGCGTGCGCCTTCGCCGGCGCTCAGCGGGCCCGTCGTGACGTGCCAGGCGCCTACGAGCGTGGTCAGCCCGCGCCTGCTGGTGACGATGACGGCGCAGGTCGGGCTGCCCGGGAGGAGCGGTGCGACCTGCCGTTCGTCCGCCGCGTCGTCCAGCACGACCAGCACCCTGCGGTCGGCGGTCAGGTCGCGGTAGAGGTCGGTGCGCTCGTCGGTGCTCGGGGGGATCGACGGATCGGGCACGCCCAGGGCGCGCAGGAAGCGGGCGAGCGCGTGGGCCGGGTCGACGGGGTCGGTGCCCGCGCCGTGGAGGCGGACGAACAGCTGGCCGTCGGGGTAGTCCTCGCGCAACCCGTGGGCCGCGTGCACGGCGAGTGCCGTCTTGCCGCTCCAGGCCCGGCCGCCCACGGCCACCACACGGGTGCCCGGGTCGGTGGTGGGTGGGGCGAGCAGGTCGCGGACGCGGGTGAGGAGGTCGGTGCGGCCGGTGAAGTCGCGGCTGGTCGGTGGCAGCAGGTGCGGCACGGCGCGGCGGGTGACGGCGCCGGGGCCACGACCGGGGCCGGGGCCGGGGCCTGGATCAAGGCCCGGCATCGAGCCGGGACCGGGGTCGGGAGAGGAGCCGGAGCCGGAGCCCGAGCGAGCGTCCGAGGCGGGACGGGCACGCGAGTCGGGACCGGCACCCGGGCCGGAGCGGACGCCGGAGCCGGAGCGGGTGCCCGAGTCTGGACGGGCGGCGGGGGTGAGGCTGGCGGGGGCGCTGCGATTGGACATCGCGGGGGCGGCGGTGGGGGTCCGGTCGGGGTGGGCGGCGGGGTCGGCGCCGGCGAGGATGGCCCGTTGGACGCGGGACAGCTCCTCCCCCGGCTCCAGGCCGAGCTCGTCGACCAGCAGTCGGCGGCCGTCCTGGTAGACGTCCAGGGCCTCGGCTCGCCGGCCGGCCCCGTGCAAGGCCGTCATCATCTGCGCGCGCAGCCGCTCCCGGAACGGGTTGGCGGCCACCAGTTCCGCCAGTTCCCCGATCAGGTCCGGCCGGGGGCCGAGCGGTAGCTGGACGTCGACGTGCTCCTCCACCACCGAGATCCGCCGGTCGGCGAGCGCGGTCCGGGCCGCGTCGACCAGCGTGCCGTTCACGCCGTCCAGCGGCCGTCCGCGCCACAGCGCCAGCGCCTCCCGGAAGTGCGCCACGGCGGCCCGGGGATCGTCACCGGCGGCGGCGAGGCGGGCGCGGGTCACCAACGCGTCGAACGCCAGCAGGTCGAGCTGGTCCTCCCGGCAGCGGATCAGGTAGCCGGGGGTCTGGCGGACCACGACGTCCGGCAGTCCCGCGCCGTGCAGCGCGCGCCGGATCGCGGACACGCAGATCTGGATCTGCTCACGCGCCGTGGACGGCGGCCTGGTGTCCCACACGGCGTCCACCAGCCGGTCCACCGCGACGACCCGGTTGGCCTGCAACAGCAGCATGGCCAGCACCGCCCGCTGACGCGGCGGGAACGCCAGGCCGGCCGCGTCCAGCGGGCCGAGAATCCGGAAAATCATGTCTGCGAACCCCCGGGTCGATTTCACCGAGCTGCTTGCGGACTGACCTTCGTCGCCCTTTTTATCCCGCCGCTATCGCGGACTTAACGGTCGCCCCGTTGCCCTCGCGATAGCACGGCGATAAGCCGCCTTCTTAGCGTTCCGCTCATCAAGATGCCAGGTGGGACCCTATGCAGGAGGTGGCGGGATGTCCGTCGAAACGATCGGCACAACCGTCCTGGAGGTCTTCCGGGACGTGCTGAAGAACAGCGAGCTCGGCGAGGACACCGATTTCTTCGAGGCCGGTGGTGATTCCCTGCTGGCGATCGACGCGATCCAGCGGATCGGCCAGGACGTCGGCCTCGACCTCGACCCCGTGGTCATCTTCATGTACCCGACGCCGGCGAGCTGCGCCGGCGCCGTCGCGGACCTCGGGTAAGCGCCGATGACCTCCGTCGTCACGGGCCGGCGCCCGCCGGCCCCACAACCCGCCGCGGCACCACAACCCGCGGCACCCCAATCGCCAGCACCACGACCCGCGGCACCACGAGCGGCGCCCGTGACCGACGGCTTCCGGTGGTGGCCGGAGCTGATCGTGCGCGGGGCGGGCTTCGCCGCTTCCGGCGTGCTCGACCTGGCCGACCCCGAACTGGGCGGGCACGCCGACGAAGCGGTCGCCGCCGGGGACGACCCCGCCGCGTGGCAGCGGTTCCGCGAGCGGTTCGAGGCCGCCACCACCGCGATGGGGCAACGGCTGCGCGACATCGCCGCGTCCCCGCTGTTCCAGCACGCGGTGACCTGGCAGAACCACAGCCTGCTCCCGCTGGCCGTCGAACCGTTCCTGCGCCGCCCGGCCACCGAGTCGCGCAACTCCAAGAACCGGCAGCGCGAGGAGCTGATCGCCTCCTACTGGCAGCGCTACTGCCTGAAGAACGACTCGATCGGCTTCTTCGGACCGGTCGGCTGGGCACGGTGGGACGACCGCCCGCACAGCGAGGTCGTCGTCGGCGACCGGCTGGTGCGCCGGTCCACCGTGTTCTTCGAGAGCTGGGCGGTCGACCGGCTGGCCGAGGTCGTCGGCGCCACGCCGGGGCTGCGGCCCTGGCTCGCGCCCCGGCGGATGCCCTACCTGCGGCTGGTCGGCGATCGGGTCGAACTGCCGATGGGCGCCCCGGTCGACCTGAACCCCCTCCAGGCACGGGTGCTGCGCGCCTGCGACGGGGTGGCGCGGGCCCGAGACCTCGGCGGTGACGAGGTCGCCGAGGTGCTGGCCGACTTCGCCCGCCGGCGGTGGATCACCTGGAAGATCGACCTGCCGGTGACGCCGTTCCCCGAACGGGCACTGCGCGCGGTGCTGGAGCGGGTGGACGACGAAGATCTGCGCGACGCCTGCCTGGCACCGCTGGACCGGCTGGAGGCGTGCCGGGAGGCCGTCGCCCGAGCGGGCGACGCGACCGCGTTGACCGAGGCGCTGACCGCGGCCGACCGGGTGTTCCACGAGCTGACCGGCGCGGACGGGCGGCGTCACGGCGGTCAGGCCTACGGCGGCCGCACGCTGATGTACCAGGACTGCGCCCGCGACCTGGACGCCGTGTTCGGCCAGGACCTGATGGCCGCGGTCGAGCCGGTGGAGCTGCTGGCCCGGGGCTGCCGCTGGTTGTGCGCGCAGGCCGCCGACACGGCGCGCGCCACGCTGCTGGAGGTCTACCGCCGCGTCGGCGGGCCGTGCGCCCTGTCCGACCTGTGGGCGGCGGCCCTGGGCCCGCTGCGCCGGGACGTGACGGCGGCGGTGGACGCGGCCCGCGTCGAGTACGCGGCGCGCTGGGCGGACGTCCTCCGCCCGCCGCCGGGCGCGACCGAGGTGCGCCGCTCGCACGCCGAACTGCTGCCCGCGGTGCGCGCCGCGTTCGACGTGCCGGGACCGGGCTGGAGCGCCGCGCGCTACCTCAGCCCCGACCTGATGATCTCGGCGACCGACCTGGACGCGGTGCGCCGCGGCGACTTCCAGGTGGTCGTCGGCGAGATCCACCTGGCGATGAACAGCCAGCGCAGCAACTGCTTCGTCACCCAGCACCCGGAGCCTGCCGACCTGCTGCGGCACGTCGACGCGGACTTCCCGCGACCGCGGCTGCTGCCCGCCCCACCGCGCAGCGGCCCGGTCCGCCGGTCCACCCGCACCCAGTCCGCGCTCACCCGCGACGCCGACCGGCTGGTCGAGTTCCACCACCACACCGTCCCCGCCGACCGGCCGGGGCTGCTCCCCAGCAGCGCGATCACCGTGCACGAGGACCACGACGGCCTGGTCGCGGTGCTGCCGGACGGCACGCGGCACGACCTGCTCGACGTGTTCTCCGAGGTCCTGATGGACGTGGTGCTCAACGCGCACAGCCTGTTCGCCGGGCACGCGCACGTGCCGAGGGTGGTCGTGGACCGCGCCGTGGTGCAGCGCGAGACGTGGCGCTTCCCGGCGGCCGAGGTGCCGTTCGCGTCCGAGAAGGACGAGGCCCGCCGGTTCGTCGCGGCCCGCGCCTGGCGGGAGGCCGCCGGCCTGCCGCCGCGGGTGTTCGCCAAGTCGGGCTCCACCGACAAGCCGGTGTACGTCGACTTCGACAGCCCGGTGCTGGTGAACGTGCTGGCCAAGATGCTGCGCGGCGCCGCACCCGACCAGCTCCTCGGCTTCACCGAACTGCTGCCCGACCTGGACCACCTGTGGCTGGTGGACCAGAACGGCGACCGCTGCACGTCCGAGCTGCGCTTCGCGATGGTCGACCGGCTCGGCGCGCCCGATGGACAGGAGGCCCCGTGACCACAGTGCTGCCGGCTCCGGGCGCGATCGCGGACGACGTCCCGCTCGCCCGACCGGACCACCTGACGCTCGGCGGCGGCTGGCGCTGGTCGCCGCACGTGATCGCGCGCGGCGCGGGTTTCCCCGCCGACGGCGTGCTGCGGCTGCGGGCGCCCGCGCTGCTCGACCGCGCCGACGACCTGGCCGACGCCGCGCCGGACGACCCGCGGTGGAGCGGGTACCGCGCCGCGTTCGACACCGCCGCCCGCGCCGGCGGGGTGGAGTTGCAGCGGGTGGCCGCCGACGGCGAGTTCCGCCGCGCGGTGGCCTGGCAGAACCACCGGCTGATCGACGGCGCCCTCGCGCCGTTGCTGCGCTGGCGGTCCGACGAGGAGCCGCGCAACGCCAAGCACCGTGCCAGGGAGGAGCTGATCGCGTCCTACTGGCAGCGCTACTGCGTGAAGAACGACTCGATCGGGTTCTTCGGTCCGGTGCTGTGGGCGACCGCGGTCGCCGAGGCGGACACCCGGCTGCGGCCGGGGCCCGGTCTCACCCGGAGCATGGAGGTCTACTTCGAGCCGTGGGCGGTCGACCGGCTCGCCGACGTGGTGCAGGCGTTGCCCGGCCTGCGGACCTGGCTGCGCCCGCGGCGCAACGCCTTCCTGAAACTGGACGGGGACGTGGTGTCGCCGCCCGGTGGCAAGCCGGTCGCGTTGAGCGCGGCCGAGGCGTCCGTGCTGCGCCTGTGCGACGGGCGCACCCGGGTCCGCGACATGCCCGCCCTGCTCGCCGAAGCGTCCACTGTGGACTCAGTGGTCGCGGTGCTGGACGGCTTCGCCAAGCGCCGCTGGGTGAGCTGGAAGCTGGACGTGCCGGTGTCCAAGTGGCCCCTGCGCGAGCTGCGGGCGTTCGTCGAGGGCGTGTCCGACGACGCGCTGCGGGAGTCCGCCGCGCGGCTGCTGGACCGGCTGGACGCCGGGCGGGCCGGGTTGCAGGCCAAGGTCGACGCCGGGGCCGACGAGGTCACCGCCGCCCTGCTCGACCTGGACGCCACGTTCACCGAGCTGACCTCCGGGCCGTCCACCCGCAACGCGGGCCAGGCCTACGGCGGCCGGACGCTGGTCTACGCCGACTCCCGCCGGGACGCCGACCTGACCATCGGCACGACCGTGCTGGCCGCGGCGGAACCGGTGCGGCTGCTCGCGGACAGCGCGCGGTGGTTCTGCGCCGAGGTCTCCGCGGGCGTGCGGCCCGCGCTGGACGAGGTGCACCGGTCGTTCGACACCGCCGCCCCGGTCGACTTCGCGGCGTTCTGGGTGAAGTCGCTGGTGCCGCTGCGCTCGGCGATCAACCGCGCGGCCGACGCCACCGCCGCGGAGTTCCGCCGCCGGTGGGCCGAGGTGCTGCGGCTGCCCGAGGGCGAACGGCGGGTGCGCCGGGCGTTCGCCGACCTGCTGCCCGCCGTGGGCGCGGCGTTCGCCGCCGGCGGGCCGGGGTGGTCGGCCGCCCGGCACTTCAGCCCGGATCTCATGGTGGCCGCCCGGGACGCCGACGCGATCAACCGCGGCGAGTTCGAGCTGGTGCTCGGCGAGGCGCACATGGCGATCAACGCCCAGCGCAGCAACTGCCTCGTCAGCCAGCACCCCGACCTGCCCGCGCTGCTCGCGCAGACCGACGAGGAGTTCCCCCGGCCGAGGCTGTTGCCCGTGCTGCCCAAGGGCAGCCTGCCGCGCCTGTCGATCCGCACGCACCCCGGGTTCGTGCGGGACCGCGACTTCCTGCTGGAGACCACGCACCACACCGTGCACGCCGACCGGCCCGGCCTGGTCGCCGCGCGCGACGTCGCGGTGGTGCGGGTGGCGGGCGGACTGGCGCTGCGCCTGCCCACCGGCGAGGTGTTCGACGTGCTGGACGCGTTCTCCGAGATCCTGATGGACGCGGTGATCGACCGGTTCAGCCTGTTCGACGACCGCCCGCACACGCCGCGCGTCACCGTCGACAAGGTGGTGCTCAGCCGGGAGAAGTGGCGGGTGCCGAGCGCGTCGGTGCCGTTCGCCAAGTGCAAGGACGAGGCGCTGAGGTTCGTGCTGGCCCGGCGGTGGCGGCGCGAGCTGGGGCTGCCGGAGCAGGTCTTCGTGACGCCGGTGAAGGGCGCCAAGCCGGTCTACATCGACTTCGACAGCCCGGTCTACGTGAACCTGCTGGCGAAGTTCGCCCGGCGGGCGGCGGAGACGGGCTCGGTGCTGACCGTCTCCGAGATGCTGCCGCGGCACAACGGGCTGTGGCTGCGCGACGGGGCGGGGCAGCGCTACACCTCCGAGCTGCGGCTGGCCGCGTTCGACCTGACCGGCGGCGGACCTTCCACCGACGGCGACCGATTCCGGACGGAGGGACCGTGATGGCCGACCAGGTGATGGCCCACCCCGTGATCGCCGACCCCGTGATCGCCGACCCGCCAGCGGGCGGCCCGGCGGCGGGTGCGCTGCCCCGCAACCAGCGGCGGCTGTGGTTCACCCACCAGCTCGACCCCAGTGGCGAAGAGCTGCTGGTGCCGTTGGTGCTGCGGTTCTCCGGGCCGCTGGACGTGCCCGCGCTGCGCTCGGCGCTGACCGGGATCGTCGCCCGCCACGAGGTCCTGCGCACCTCCGTGGTCACGGTGCACGACGAGCCGGTCGCGGTCGTCCGGCCGGCCGGCGCGTTCGACCTGGCGGTGACCGCGCTGCCCGAGGGCAGCGAGCTCCGCCCGGCCGTGGACGCCGAGCTGCGCGTGGCGTTCGACCTGGCGGGCGGGTTGCCCATCCGGGCCCGGCTGTTCCGGCTCTCCGCCGAGGAGCACGTGCTGTGCGTGAGCGTGCACCACATCGCGTTCGACGGCTGGTCGGCGGCGGTGTTCCAGGACGAGCTGGCCGCGCTGTACGACGCGCACCACGCGGGCGTCGACCCGGAGCTGCCCGCGCCGCCCGCGCAGTTCCGCGAGGTCGCGCTGGCCGCCGACGAGCAGCTCGCGGTCGGTGACCGGCTGGCCCGCGGCCTGGCGTTCTGGCGCGCCGAGCTGGCCGACGCGCCCGCGTTCGAGCTGCCACCGGACCGGGCGCGGCCCGCCCGCCGCTCGGGTCGCGGCACGACCGCCTCGTTCACCCTGTCCCCGCGCGCCGCCGAGGCGCTCGCCGGGGTGGCGCGCTCCCGGCGGGCGACCCTGTTCTCGGTGCTGCTGGCCGCCGCCCAGGTGTTCTGCCACCGGGTGTCCGGGCGCGGCGACGTGGTCACCGGCACCTCGCTCGCCGAACGCGACCAGGCCGTGCGCAAGAACCTGATCGGGCCGTTCCTGGCCATGTTGGTGCTGCGCAACGACCTGACCGGCAACCCGCCGTTCGCCGAGCTGGTCGGGCGGGTCCGCCGCCGGATGATCGAGGCCTACGCCCACCGGCACGTGCCGTTCGACCTGCTCGTGGAGGAGCTGGCCCCGGAGCGGGACCTCTCGCGCACCCCGCTGTTCGGCGTGCTGGTGGACATCCAGCCCGGCGCGGTGCGGCTGCCCGAGCTGGCCGGCGTGACGACCGGCGCGGTGCCCGTGGCCGGGAAGACGGCGCGCTACGACGTCGAGATCGCCTTCACCACGTGGGCCGACGGCAGGATCGACTGCCGCGTCACCGGTGACGCCGCGCTCTACCGGGCGGACACCGTGCGGCGCTGGGCCCGCCAGTTCGACACCCTGCTGGCGGACCTGGCGCACCGGCCGGAGCAGCGCGTCGACGAGGCCGCGCTGTCCTCGCCCGAGGAGGCGGCCGGGCTGCGCGCGGTCACCGTGCCCGAGCCCGTGCCCTTCCCCGCCCGCACCCTGCACGAGCTGTTCACCGACCAGGCCGCCCGCACCCCCGACGCCTTGGCCGTGATCACGGCGGACGGCGAACGGCTGTCCTACCGGGAACTGGCCGACCGGTCCGACGCGATCGGGCGGGCGCTGGTCGCCCGCGGCGTGCGGGTGGACGACGTGGTGGGCGTGCGCATGGACCGCACGGCTGACCTCGTGCCCGCGCTGCTGGGCGTGCTCAAGGCCGGGGCGTCGTTCCTGCCCCTGGAGACCGACACGCCGCCCGCGCGGGTGGCCAAGCTGCTCACCGGCGCCCGCGCCCGGCTGTGCCTGTCGGATCACGGCCTGCCCGACGCGGGCGTGCCGACCGCGACCCCGGACGAGCTGGTCGACCCCGGTCCGCACGTCGCGCTGCCCGACGTGCACCCGCTCGACCTGTGCTCGGTGTACTGCACGTCCGGGTCGACCGGCGAGCCGAAGCGCGTGGCCAGCACGCACGAGGGCTGGGTCAACCGGATGCTGTGGATGCAGCGCCAGCACGGCCTGCGGCCCGGCGGGACGGTGCTGCACAAGACCACGCTGACCTTCGACGACGCCGCCGTGGAGGTGTTCTGGCCGCTGCTGACCGGCGGTGTGGTGGCGTTGCTCGGCCCCGGGCTGCACCGCGACCCGCGGGCGATCGTGGCCGCCGGCGTCCGGCACGACGCGGCGCACGTCCAGTTCGTGCCCAGCATGCTCGAGTTCTTCGTCGAGGCGGTCACCCCCGCCGACCTGGCCGGCTGGCCGTCGCTGCGCAGCGTGCTGTCCAGCGGCGAGGCGCTGCGCCCGGACCTGGTGCGCCGGTTCCTCGACGTCACGGCCGCGGCGGGCCGGTCGATCAGCCTGGACAACACCTGGGGCGCCACCGAGGTGTCGATCGACTCGACCTTCCACGTCTGCGGTCCCGAGGACGTGGGCCCGGACGCCGCCGCCGGCGCCGTGTCGCTGGGCGTGCCGCTGGACAACAACGAGGTGCACGTCCTGGACGAGCACCTGCGGCCGGTGCCGGTCGGCGTGCCCGGCGAGCTGTACCTGGGCGGTGTCGGGCTGGCCCGGGGCTACCTGCACGACCCGCGGCGCACCGCCGAGTCGTTCGTGCCGCACTTCGAACGGCCCGGACAGCGGCTCTACCGCACCGGCGACGTGGGCAGGCTGCGGCCGGACGGGTCCGCGGAGTTCCTCGGCCGCGCCGACGACCAGGTGAAGGTGCGCGGTGTGCGCATCGAACTGGGCGAGATCGAGGCCGTGCTGCGCGAGCACCCCGGGATCGCCGACGCCGTGGCCGCCGTGCGCGCCACCGCCGCCGGTCCGACCGTGGTCGGCTACGTGGTGCCCGCGCCCGGCGCCGCCGTGGGCACGGCCGAGCTGCGCGCGTTCGCCGCCGACCGGCTCACCGGGTACGCGGTGCCCGGCGCGCTGGTGGTGCTGGACGCCCTCCCGTTGCTGCCCAACGGGAAGCTCGACCGGCGGGCGCTGCCCGCGCCCGAGCAGGCCGACGTGCCGGCGGCGGAGTTCGTCGAGCCGCGCGACAGCGCCGAGCTCGCCGTGGCCGAGCTGTGGGCCGAGGCGCTGGGCCGGCCGCGGGTGGGCGCGACCGACGACTTCTTCGCGCTCGGCGGGCACTCGCTGCTCGCGATCCGGGTGACCAACGCGATGAGCCGCGCGTTCGGCGTGGCGCTGTCGCCGGTGCTGCTGTTCGAGCGGCGCACCGTCGCCGCGGTGGCCGAACGGGTCACCGACCTGGTGCTCGCCGACGTGGACGCGTTGAGCGACCACGACGCGGAACGACTCCTGACCCCCTGACCGCACGAGACCGACGGGAACCACGATGACCACCGAAGCAGTGCGGCCGGGCGAGATGAGCACGGCGAAGCAGCGGTTGATCGAGCAGCGGTTGCGCGGCCGTGCGTCGGCCGGCGCGCCGGACCGGCCGGAGATCCGCCGGCTCACCGGTGACGGGCCGACCGCCCTCTCCCCGGTGCAGCACGGGATGTGGCTGGCCAACCAACTCCTGACCGACAACGCCGTGTACGGCGTCCAGTGGTCGATGTGGCTGCGCGGTGTGGTGGACCGCGGCGCGCTGGCCGCCGCGTTCGCCGCCCTGGCCCACCGGCACGAGGTGCTGCGCAGCGCCTACCCGGAGGGCGAGAACGGCCCCGTGCAGGTGCTCGGCGACGTGTCGGCGGACCTGCTGCGGGTCGAGGAGCCGCACGACCTGGACGGCGCGCTCGCCCTGGCCGCAGCGCTCGCCCGCGTCCCGTTCGACCTGGCCGCCGGGCCGCTGTTCGGCGCGGTGCTGGTGCCGGTCTCCGGGGACGCCGAGGAGCACCTGCTGGTGATCCGGGCGCACCACCTGCTGGTCGACGAGTGGTCCGGCGGCATCCTGGCCCGCGAGCTGACCGCGTTCTACGAGGCGTTCCACACCGGTGCCGAGCCCTCGCTGCCCGAGCTGGACGTCCGTTACGCGGACTACGCGCGGTGGCAGGCCGAACGGGTGGCCGGGCCGCTGGGCCGCCGCCAGCTCGACCACTGGCGCACCGCGCTGGACGGCGCCGCGCCCGTGCTGGAGCTGCCGACCGACCGGGCCCGCGACGTCGCGGACCACCGCGGCGCGACGATCCGCGCCCGGCTCTCCGCCGAGACCTCCGCGGGCGTGCACCGGCTGGCCGCCGCCTCGGGCACGACCGTGTTCAGCACGGTGCTGGCGCTGTTCGCCGGGCTGCTGCACCGCTACACCGGGCAGCCGAGGTTCGCGATCGGCTCGCTGGTCGCGGGCCGGCCGACGCCGCAGACCGAGCCGCTGGTCGGGTTGTTCGCCAACACCGTGGCCATCCCCGTCGACCTGTCCGGCGACCCGACCGCGGCCGAGTCGGTGCGCCGGGTGAACCGCTCGGTGCTCGACGCGCTGGCCCACTCCGACGTGCCGTTCGACCAGGTGGTCGCCGACCTGCGGGTGGAGCGCAGCGCCGAGCACAACCCCGTGTTCCAGGTGCTGTTCCAGGCGTTCGAGGCCGGTGCCACGCCGTGGCGGTTCGCCGGGCTGGCGGTCGAGCCGGTCCCGGTGGACGACGGCCACGCCAAGGTGGACCTGACCCTGTTCGCGATCACCAGGCCGGACTGCGTCGAGCTGGTCCTGACCTACGCGCGCGGCCTGTACGAGGACGCGACCGCGCGGCGGTTGCTGGACCACCTGGCCGAGCTGATCGGCCGCGCCGTCGCCACGCCGGACCGCCCGCTGGCGGAGCTGGACGTGCTCACCCCGGCCGAGCGCGACCGCGCCCTGCGGAGGTGGAACGACACCGACGCGGTGTTCCCCGACGACGCCACCGTGCACGGGCTGTTCGAGCGGTGGGCCCGGGAGGAGCCCGACCGGGTCGCGGTCCGTGCCGTGGACGGCGGTACGGTGACGTACCGGGAGCTGGACGAGCGGGCCAACCAGCTCGCCCACCACCTGCGGGCGATGGGCGTCGGCCGGGAGTCCCTGGTGGCGGCGTGCGTCGGCCACTCGACCGAGATGTTCGTGGCGCTGCTGGGCATCCTGAAGGCGGGTGCGGCCTACGTGCCGCTGGACGCCGCGTTGCCCAGCGCCCGGCTGGAGTGGATCCTCACCGACACCGCCGCGCCGATCGTGGTCACCACGGCCGCGCTGCGCTCGGCCGTGCCGGAGGCGTTCGCGGGCCGGTTCGTGCTGGTGGACGCCGACTGGCCGGAGATCGACGCCCGACCGCGCAGCGCGCCGGAGCCGTTGTCCGACGCCGGGAACCTGCTCTACGTCATGTACACGTCCGGCTCGACGGGCAAGCCCAAGGGCGTGCTGGTGCCGCACGTCGGCGTGGTCAACTACCTGCACTGGGCGATCACCGGCTACGGGCTGGAGGGCGAGCGCGGCGCGCCGATGCTCGGCTCCATCGCGTTCGACCTGTCGGTGCCGAACTTCTGGCTGCCGCTGGTCGGCGGCCGGTGCGTGACTCTGCTGCCGCCGGACCGCAGCCTGGAGACGCTGGCGGGCGTGCTGGCCGACCCGGGCGACTTCAGCCTGCTCAAGATCACCCCCGGGCACCTGGACGTGCTGCGCGGGATGCTCGACCCGGGTTCGGTGCGTTCCGTGCGCACGTTCGTGGTCGGCGCGGACGAGGTCCGGCCGGAGACCGTGGCGGGCTGGCGGCAGGTCGCGCCGAACGCCCGGATCATCAACGAGTACGGCCCGACCGAGACCGTGGTCGGCTGCTCGGTGCACGTGGTCGAGGACGACTTCGACCCGTCGCGGTCGGTGCCCATCGGCAGGCCCATCGACAACATCCGGATGTACGTGCTGGACAGCGGCCTGAACCCGATGCCGGTCGGCGTGGTCGGCGAGCTGTACATCGGCGGCATCGGCGTGGCCCGCGGTTACCTGCACCGGGCCGCGCTGACCGCGGAGAAGTTCGTGCCCGACCCGTTCGGCGAGCCCGGCGACCGGCTGTACCGCACCGGCGACCTGGCCCGCTACCGGCCGGACGGCGAGCTGGACTTCCTGGGGCGCACCGACTTCCAGGTGAAGGTGCGCGGGTACCGCATCGAACTGGGCGAGGTCGAGGCGCGGTTGGGCCTGCACCCCGGCGTGGTGGACGCGGTGGCCGCGGCGGTCACCGGGACCGGTGGCCACAAGCGGCTGGTGGGCTACCTGGTCGCGGCGGACCGGACCGCTCCCCCGACGCCGGCCGAGCTGCGCGCGTTCCTGGCCGAGGTGCTGCCGGACTACATGGTGCCGTCGGTGTTCGTCGTGCTCGACCGGATGCCGTTGACCAGTGCGGGCAAGGTGGACCGCACCGCGCTGCCGGCACCGGGTTCGGCCGCCGCCGGCCGTGCCGCCGACGACGCGCCGAGCACTCCCGTGGAGCACCTGCTGGTCGCCGTGTGGCGGGAGGTGCTGGGCCGGTCGGTCGGGGTGCGGGAGAACTTCTTCGAGGTGGGCGGCGATTCGGTGCTGGCGATCCGGGTCGCGGCCCGGGCGCGGCGGGCCGGCCTGGCGATGTCGGTGAGCGCGCTCTTCCGCCACCAGACGATCGCCGAACTGGCCGGCGCGGTCGGCCCCGGTGACGTGATCACTGCCGGTGACGCGGCGGTCGGGAACGGCCCGGTGCCCGGTGCGGCGGCGTCGACTGGGCCGGATGCGGTGCCGGATGCGGCGGCGGCGACCGGGCCGGATGCGACGGCGGTGGCCGGGCTGGACGCGGTGCGCGGTGCGGCGGCGTTGACGGGGCTGGGCCCAGTGCCCGGTGTGGCGGCGTTGGCGAAGCTCGGTGCGGTGCACCGGTTGTCGCCCTTGCAGGCCGGGATGTTGCTCAGCGCGGTGGCCGATCCGGAGGCCGGCGACTACCTGGAGCAGTTCGTGCTCACCTTCGACGGCGTCCTCGACCACGACGCGATGGCGCGGGCGTGGCGGGCGGTGGCCCAGCGGCACGCCGCGCTGCGGACCTCGTTGCACTGGCGCGACCTGCCGCACCCCGTCCAAGTGGTGCACCCGGACGCCGTGCTCGCGGTGGAGCGACACGACTGGCGGGACCCGCACCCCGAACCTCCGGCCGAACGGCTCGCCGGGCTGCTGCGCGCCGAGCGCTCGCGCGGGTTCGCCGAGGACCGGCCGCCGGTGCGGGTGCACCTGGTCCGCGTGGCCGAGCAGGCGCACCACGTGGTCTGGGTGCTGCACCACGCCCTGCTGGACGGCTGGAGCATGCCGATCGTGCTGGGCGAGCTGGTCGCGCTCTACCGCGCGTTCGCGGTCGGCGCCCCCGCACCCGAGCTGCCCGAGCCGGTGGACTCGCTGCGCCACCTCGCCTGGCTGGCCGGTCGCGACCGGGCCGAGGAATCCGCTTATTGGCGCGACGCCCTGGCGGGCTTCACCGAACCGACGCCGATCCCGGCGGTCGGGCCCGAACCCGCGACCACGAAGCGGCCGGCACCGCGCGAGGACCGGGTCGTGCTGTCCGATGAGGACAGTGCGGCGCTGCGGGCGCTGGCCCGTCGCCACCGCGGCACGCTCGGTGGGTTGATGCAGGGCGCGTGGGGCCTGGTGCTGGCCCGCAACAGCGGTCGGCGCGACGTCGTCTTCGGCACGGTGGTCGCCGGGCGGTCGGCGGACCTGCCGGACCTGGACCGCGTGGTCGGCATGTTGATGAACACCGTGCCGACCCGAGTCCGGTTCACCCCCGGCGAGACCACCGGCGACTGGCTGCACCGGCTGCGCGCCGAGCAGTGGGCGCTGCGGCCCTTCGAGCACAGCGTGCCGGGCGAGGTGCGGCGGCACTGCGGCGTGCCGGCCGGGCGGTCGTTGTTCGACAGCATCGTGGTGTTCGACAACGTCCCCACCGGACAGGTGCGGCTGCCGGGCGCGGTGCTGAGCGCGGTCGCGCACGACCACGGCCGGTCCGGTCACCCGCTGGTGCTGGACATCGCGGACCGCGACGCGGTCGAGGTGTCGTTGTTCGCCGACCCCGAGCGGGTGACCGCGGCGGACAGCGCGGCGCTGCTCGCCGAATACGGAGAGGTGCTGGCCCGACTGGCGGCCGGGGCGTCACCGGACGAGGTGCTCGTGTCGTCCGCGGCCCCGGTGGGGGCGACGCGCTTCGAGCCGGCCGCAGCGCCGGTCGTGGCAACGCCGGTCGAACCGGCCGCGGCGCCGGTCGGGTCGCGGTCCGCCGAGGCGGAGCGCATCCTGACCGCGATCTGGTCCGACGTGCTCGGCGTGCCCGACATCGGGCCGCACGACGACTTCGTGGAGTGGGGCGGCGACTCCATCCTCGCCATGCAGGTGGTGGCGCGGGCCCGGGACGCCGGTCTCCGGCTGCGGCCCGGTCACGTGTTCGACCACCCGACGATCGCCGCACTGGCCTCCGTCGCGAGCGTGGCCGCCACCGGAGCAGCCCCGGTCGACACGACCGGACCCGACGACGACGTGCTGGCGCAGCTGCACGCCCGCTTCGGCGCCGACGCGGTGGCCGATGCCTATCCGCTGTCCGCCCTCCAGACCGGCATCCTGGTGCACTCCATCGGCGAGGACAGCGCGTACGTGCAGGTGTTCGGCTTCCACCTGGACGAAGACGCGGACGCGGAGCGCTGGGAACGGGCCTGGCGGCTGGTCGCACGGCGGCACGCCGCGCTGCGCACCGCGTTCGTCTGGCAGGGCCTGGCCGAACCGCACCAGGTGGTGCTGCGCGCCGAGGACGTGCAGCTGTCCGTGCTCGACTGGCGCGGCCTGCCCGCCGACGAGCGCCCCGACCGGCTCCGCGAGCTGATGACCGCGCAGCAGCGCACGCCGTTCGACCTGTCCGCGGCGCCGCCGATGCGGCTCACCCTCGTCCGCACCGGCGACCGGAGCGCGGAACTGCTGTGGCGCACGCACCACATCGTGCTGGACGGCTGGAGCGCGACGGCGGTGTTCCGCGAGGCGCACGCCGCGTACCGGGCACTGGGCGAGGGCGACGCGCCACCGGAACTGCCCGAGCCGACGCCCTACCGCGACTACCTGGCCTGGCTCGCCGGCCGTGACCGCGACGCGGACGCCCGGCACTGGGCGGGCGTGCTCGCCGGGTTCACCGAGCCGACCCCGCTGCCCGCGGCCGATCCGGTCGAGGCGGGTCGGGCCGAGGACGAGAACGAGGACGGCCGGATCGGCAACGGCATCGTGGTCGTCGACGCGCCGGCGGACCTCGTGGCCGCCGTGCACCGGGCGACCCGACGCCATCGCGTCACGGCGGGCGCGCTGGTGCACGCCGCGTGGGCGTTGGTGCTGGGCCACCACGGCGGCCGGTCGGACGTGCTGTTCGGGTCCACCGTGACCGGCCGGTCCGCGCCCGAGGTGCAGGACGTCGTCGGCATGGTCATGAACACCCTGCCGGTGCGGGTCGGCCTGGACGGCGCGGCCCCGGTCGGCGGCTGGCTGCGCGGCCTGCACGAGCAGTTGGTGCGGCTGCGCGAGCACGAGCACTGCACGATGACCGAGGTCCGCAGGCAGGCCGACCCGGCCGACCGGTCCCGGCGGCTGTTCGACAGCATCGTGGTGTTCCACAACGAGCGCTACGGCACGCAGGCCCTGCCGCCCGGCGTGGCGGCGATCGCGTCCACCGAGGCCCTGGACACCGGCTACCCGCTGGTGCTGGACGCCATCCTGCGCGACGGCCTGCAACTGCAGCTCAACCACCAGCGCGACCGGTACCGCCCGGGAACCGCCCGGCGGCTCGCCGAGGACTGCCTGGTGGTGCTGCGGGCCCTGGTCGCCGAGGACGAGCGGACCTTGGGCGAGTTGCCGGCCCTGCTCGCCCCGAGCGTGGTGGGCACCGCGCCGACGGCCGTGACGACCGCGCCCGCCGGGTTCCTGCCGCCGCGCAGCGGCCGGGAGCAGACGATGGCCGACATCTGGGCCGACGTGCTCGGCGTGGACCGGGTCGGCGTGCACGACAACCTGTTCGACCTCGGCGGCGACTCGGTGCTGGCGATCCGGATCGTGTCCCGGGCGCGGCAGGCGGGCATCCCGATCAGCCCGCGCCGCCTGATGGACCACCCCACGATCGCCGGCCTCGCCGTGGACGACCTGGACGCGCGGGCCGCCGTCGCGGTGCACGCGGACCAGGGCGTGATCACCGGGCCGGTGGCGCAGACCCCGGTCCAGCGCTGGTTCACCGAACTGGACTGGCCGCACGACCACTACAACCAGAGCGCCCTGCTGGCCGCCGACGAACGCCTGGACCCCGACGTGCTGCGGTCCGCGCTGGCGGTGCTCGTCGGGCACCACGACGCGCTGCGGCTGCGGCTCACGCGCGGCGAGCACGGCTGGGAGCAGCGGCTCGCCGACGTGACCGACGCGCCCGAGGTGCGGGTGGTCGCCGACGACGAGCTGGCCGACGCGGCGGACGAGGCCCACCGCGGGCTGAGCCTCGCCGGCGGTCCGCTGCTGCGGGCGGTGCTGTGCCGCGGGGAGGACGGTGACCGGCTGCTGCTGGTGATCCACCACCTGGCCGTGGACACCGTGTCGTGGGGCGTCCTGCTCGACGACCTCACCACCGCGTACCGGCAGGTGCGCGACGGCGAGCCGGTCGCCCTGCCCGCCAAGACCACGTCCGTGCAGCACTGGGCGTCCAGGTTGGCCGCGCACGCCACCGGCGACGAGTTCGCGGGCGAGGCCGCGTACTGGCGGGGGTTGGACTTCTCCGCCGCCGCCGACCTGCCCGTCGACCACGTGACCGGCGCCCACACCGAGGGGTCGGCGGTCGAGATCACCACCCGCGTGCCGGCCGGGCTGGTGACCGGCTCGCCGCACCGGGTGGAAGACCTGCTGCTGGCCTCGGTGTCCCGAGCCCTGGCCGACTGGACGGGACGGCGGACCGCCCTGGTCGACGTCGAGCGCCACGGTCGCGAGCCGCTGTTCGCCGACGTGGACCTGTCCCGCACGGTCGGCTGGTTCACCGCGGTGCAGCCGGTGCTGGTCGAGCTGACGGGCGACGCCGCGACCGACCTGGCCGTGGCCGCCGAGCAGCTGCACGGCGTGCCCGACCACGGCATCGGCTACGGGCTGTCCGGCGGGCGGCAGGCCGCGCAGCTCGTGCTGAACTACCACGGTCGGCACACCGGGGGGACGCGCGAGTTCCTGCGGCCGGTCGACGGGCCGACCGGGGTGGCGCGCTCGCCCGAGGGCGTGCGGCCGTACCTGCTCGAAGTGGACGCCGCGCTGGACGCGGACGGCCTGCACGTGACGTGGAAGTTCTCCACCGCCCGGCACGACGGGGCGACCGTGCGCCGCCTCGCGGACGCGGTGCTCGACCACCTGCGGCTGCTGGCGGCCCTGCCGGCGCCGCCGGCCGACCCGGTGGCGACCCGGGTGTTCCCGGGCGCGCCGGTGCTGCTGGTGCCCGCCGCCCGTCGGGCGCTGCCCGGCTTGAGCGCCGCCGTGGTGGTGGACGGCGAACCGGTGCGGGCGTTCGCGCACGGCGTGCTGCGCCGCGGCGAGTCCGCGCCGATCACGCCCGGCACGGTGTTCCAGGCGGGTTCGGCGAGCAAGCAGGTCGCCGCGCTGACCGTGCTCCGGCTCGTCGACGCGGGGCTGGTCGAGCTGGACGCGCCGGCCGACGCGCACCTGCGCGGCTGGCGGGTCGGGTCGCCGGTGACCGTGCGGCAACTGCTCGACCACACCGGCGGGCTGACGTTCCACGACTACTCGGGCTACCCGCCGGACGGGCCGGTGCCGCCGCTGGCGGAGGTGCTGACCGGTTCCGCGCGGGTCGACACGCCCGCGGTGCGCGGCGAGCTGCCGCCCGGCGAGCGGTACCGCTACTCGGGCAGCCACTACACCGTGCTCCAGCAGCTCGTCGAGGACGTCACCGGCACGTCGTTCGCGGTGGCGGCCCACGACCTGGTGCTCGCCCCGCTCGGGCTGCGCGCCAGCGGTTACGGGGCGGAGTTCGTGGCCGGTCGGGCCGACGTGGCCAGCGGGCACCGGGCGACCGGCGAGGCGTACCCCGGCGGGTGGCGGGTGCTGCCCGAGCACGCCGCGGCCGGGTTGTGGACCACCGCGACCGACCTGGCCCGGATCACGCTCGAGGTGCACCGGGCCGCGCACGGCCGGTCGTCGCTGCTGCCGGCCTCGCTCGGCGGGCAGCTGGGCACGCCGGGCATGGGTTCCGGCTACGGGCTCGGCGTGTTCGTGTTCCGCCTCGGCGGCCGGACCCGGATCGGGCACGGCGGCGAGACGCCGGGCTACAAGTGCTTGACCACGTTCGACTGGGAGACGGAGGCGGGTCTGGTGGTCATGACCAACGGCGACGTGGGGCGCGAGTTCCTGCGCGAGGTGCACGCCGAGATGGGCGTCGCGGACTTGGAGATCATCCATGACTAGCGTGCTGCGCGACCGCGTGGTCCGGCTCTACCTGGTCGGCCAGTCGTTGTCCGGGCTCGGCGACTCGGCGCTGTGGCTGGCGCTCGCCATCTGGGTGAAGACGCTGACCGGCAGTTCGGCGGAGGCCGGGCTGGTGATGTTCTTCTTCTCCGCCGCCGCGCTGGCCGCGCCCGTGCTCGGCGCGGTGGTGGACCGGGTGCGCCGGTCCCGGCTGCTGGTGTCCGCGAACCTGGTGGGCGCGGTGGTGGTGCTGCCGCTGCTGCTGGTGGACGGCCCCGAGGACGTGTGGCTCGTCTACCTGGTGATGTTCGCCTACGGCGCGGTGAACAAGGTGATCGGGTCGGCGCAGTCCGCGCTGATCGCCGACGTGCTGCCCGCCGACCGGCTGGCCGAGGCCAACGGGTTGCTGCGCTCGACCAGGGAGGCGCTGCGGATCGTCGCGCCCCTGGTCGGGGCCGGGCTGTTCGTCTGGCTCGGCGCGCCCGCGGTGATCGTGCTGGACGCGTTGACGTTCCTGGCCGCGGTGGCGTTCCTGCTGCGGATGCGGGTGCGGGAGGAGCGGCCGGAGCCCAGCGGCCGGGCGTTCGGGGCGGACATCGCGCAGGGCGTCCGGTACGTGGTCGACCACCGCGTGATGCGCTGGCTGGTGCTCGGGTTCGGGGTGGCCGCGCTGGCGTACGGGTTCGGCGAGTCGGGCATCTTCTCGGCGATCGGCGACGGGCTCGGCCTCGACCCGGCGTTCGTCGGCATCACCGGCGTGGTGCAGGGCGCGGCGGCGGTGCTGATCGGGCCGTTCGCGGGGCGGCTGAACCGACGCCTCGGCGAGCTGCGGCTGGTGCGGCTCGGCCTCGCCGGGTACGCGGTGAGCCTGGTGCTGCTCGTGGTGCCGTCGCTGCCGGTGGTGCTGGTGTCGATGGCGGTCGCCGGGGTCTGCCTGCCGCTGGCGGGCGTGGGTCTGATCACCTACCTGCAGACGAACACGCCGAAGAACCTCCAGGGCCGGGTGTTCTCCGCGGCGGACCTGGCGGTGTCCGCGCCGTTGGCGCTGTCGGTCGCGCTGGGCAGCGGCCTGCTCACCGTGCTGGGGTACCAAGTGCTGTTCGCGGTGGGCGCGGTGGTGCTGCTGGCCGGGGCCGCCCTGACCCTGCGGGCGTCGGCCCGGCAGGCCCCGGTGGTGGCCGGCGAACCGCCCGTGCCGGTGGGCGCGGAGCGCTGACGGGCAGCGGGCCGGCCCGGTCGTGCGGCGGCCCGCACCCCGACAGCGCACACCCCGTCGACGTGACAGCGAAGAGGCCGGTGGTCTGCGGACCACCGGCCTCTTCGCACGCGCACGATCAGACCGCGACGGGCGAGTGCTCCCGCACGATCGCCGCGATGGTGGACACCGCGCGCGACACGTCGGCGGCGTCCACGCCCCGGTGGGTGACCGCGCGGAGGGTGCCGCGGCCCAGCTCCGCCAGCCGGACGCCGTCGCGCGCGGCCAGCTCGATGAGCGCGGCGTGCGTCAGGCGCGAGCCGGTCAGCCGGAAGCGGACCATGTTGGTGCGCACGCGGACCTGGTCGACCTCGACGCCCGGCACCCCGGCCAGGCCCTCGGCCAGCGCACGGGCGTTGGCGTGGTCCTCGGCCAGCCGGTCGATCCCGGTGTCGAGCGCGACGAGGCCGGCCGCCGCCAGCACGCCCGCCTGGCGCATCCCGCCGCCGAGCATCTTGCGCAGCCGGCGGACGGCGGCCACGAAGTCCGCCGAACCCACCACCACCGACCCGATCGGCGCCGACAGCCCCTTGGACAGGCAGAACTGCACCGAGTCCGCGTGCCGGACCAGGTCCGCCGGCGGCACGCCGAGCGCGACGGCGGCGTTGAAGATCCGCGCGCCGTCCAGGTGGAACCTCATCCCGTGCGCGGTGGCGAAGTCGGCCACGGTCGCCAGTTCGGCGGCCGTCAGCGCGACGCCGCCCGCCCGGTTGGCCGTGTTCTCCACGCACACCACGGCCGGCACCGCGAACTGCGGGTCGTCGACGTCCTCCGGCAGCGCGGCGAGCAGGGACTCCGGCCGCGGTCGGCCGTGCTCGTCGGTCTCGACCGGGTGCAGCGCCAGCCCGCCGAGCACCGAGACGCCGTGGGCCTCGTAGGCGTAGATGTCCGAGTCCCGCGCGGCCAGCACGCCCGTGCCGCGCGGCGCGTGGGCCATGATCGCGGCCAGGTTGGCCATGGTGCCGCTGGGCAGCAGGCAACCGGCCTGCTTGCCGAGCAGGTCCGCCGACCGCTCCTCGAGCCGGGCCACGGTCGGGTCCTCGCCGTAGACGTCGTCGCCCAGCGGCGCGCCGACCATCGCGGCCAGCATCTCCGACGTCGGGGTGGTGAAGGTGTCGCTGCGCAGCTCCACGATCGAACTCGGCATGGCACGTCCTCTTCTCAACGGGTGGCCGGCACCGGGATCGGTGCGGTCGCGATCCGGATGCGCGCGTGCGCCGATCCCGCCCGCGCGATGGCCTGCGCCGCCGTCGCGCCCACGGCGATGACGTGGCCCCGGCGGTCGGTGAAGCTGTGGTCGGGGGTCAGCCGCTCCCCCGGTGTCGCCGTGCACACGGCTTCGGTCACGCCCGGGGCCCGGCGCGCGTCGTCCACACCGGACACCGAGGTCACGACGCCGGCGGGCGGCACCAGGAAGCGGATCGAGGCGTGAGCCGGTGCCGCGGGCGCCGACGGGGAGGGCGGCGCCAGGCCGGCGGCGCGGGCGACCACCTCCGCCACCAGGTCCCGTCCCGACGCGTGCCGCACGAGGCGGGGGATGAGGCCGCCCGCCAGCCGCGGGTTGACCTCGATCAGCCACGGTCGGCCGTCCGCCCAGCGGAACTCGACGTGCGCGGTGCCGTCCGGCAGGCCGCACGCCTCCAGCGCCGCCAGCGCGGCCGAGCCCAGCGCGGCGGACGTCGACCGGGGCACGGGCGCGGGGAAGTCGTGCCCGTGCTCGACGAAGTGCGGCTTCGGGCCGAGGTGCTTGGCGGTCACGCCGACGAGCTCGCCCGCCAGCACCTCCACCGAGAACTCGGGACCGGTGATCTCCCGCTCCACCAGCACCTCCGCCGCGCCGTCGGCGAACAGCCGGGCGGCCCAGCGCCCGGCCTCCTCGGGGTCGGCGCACGCGCGGACCCCGCACGAGCCGGAACCGCGGCCCGGTTTGACCACCACAGGGCCGAACGCGCGGGCCGCCGCCACCGCCTCGGCGGGCGTGCGGCACCCCGCGAAGTCCGGCGCCCCGAGGTGGCCCAGCCGCTCCCGGGCGGCCACCTTGTCGCGGCAGACGGCGATCCCGTCCGGGTCCACGCCGGGCAGCCCGAGGTCCCGGGCCACGGCGGCGGCCACGCCGATGAAGTACTCGCTGCTGCTGGTGACGCCGCGCAATCCCGGCAACGCCGCGCACGCGGTCCGCACGGCCTCCGCCGAGGCGGTGTCCACCGGCAGCACGTCCAGGTCCAGTTCGGCCGCGTACGGGTAGCGCCGCTCCCCCTTGGTGAGCAGCACCGGGCGCAGGCCGAGCCGGCGGGCGGCCACCGCGAAGTCGCGGCCGGTGCCGGTGGTGTTGCTCTCCACCAGCGCCAGCCGACCCGCGCTCACCGCCCCGCCCCGGCGACCAGCGCGTGCACCGCGGCCGACCGCTCGTCGTCCGCGGCCCGCACCCGGCCGGCCCAGGCCCGCGCGTCCCGCACCCGGTCCCGCCAGTCGGCCAGCAGCCGCGCGTGGGCCCGGTCGAACGAGCGCGGACCCGGCCCGCCGCCGAAGTCGGTCGCCGCGCAGACCGCGGCCGGGTCCAACCCGGTGAGCACCGCGCCCAGGTCCACCGGGAACCCCTCGTCGCACAGGACCCGGTCGAGGTCGGCGGAGGCCGCCACCATCGCGGACCCGGACACGGGACCGCCGCCCGCCAGGCCGGTGATCAGCCGGCCGACCGCGCGGTGCGCGACCCGGAACGGCACCCCGGCGGTGACCAGTCGGTTGGCCAGCGCGGTCGCCACCGTGCCGCCGCGGTCGGCGTCGGCGAGCATCGCGCCCGCCCTCGGCCGCGCGCCGGCCACGACGGACAGCGCGAGCCCGAGCACGTCGACGAGCTGCCCGAACGCGGGCCAGACCGGCGCGACGGCGTCCGTGGTCGCCTCCACCGAGTTGCCGAACGGCACCCCGCGCGTGACGCTCGCCGCCGCCGTCCACGCGCCGATCAACGCGCCGGCGCCGCCCTTGATGTGCTCCAGCAGGAACGGGTTGCGCTTCTGCGGCATGGCGGAGCTGGAGCCGACCAGGCTGTCCGGGAAGTCGACCAGGCCGAACTCGGGCGTGCTCCACAGCTGGAGGTCGGCGGCCAGCCGGGACAGCGTCAGCCCGGCCAGCGCGCCCGCCGACAGCAGCCGGACCAGCCCGTCACGCGAGGCGACGGAGTAGCCCGCGTGCTCCACCGGCTCGTCGAACCCGAGCAGCCGCGCCGTGTGCGCCGGGTCGACCGGCACGTCGGTGCCCGCGCCCGCCGCCGCGCCCAGCGGGCACCGGCGCAGCGAGCGGGCGGCGTGCCACACGCCGGTGATGTCCTCGTCCAGCGCCTCCGCGATGCCCAGCAGGTACCAGCCGTAGCTCACCGGCACGGCGGGCTGGTACTGGCTGAACGCGGGCATCACGGTCCTGCGGTGCCGCCGTGCGGCGGCCAGCAGCACGGCCTGCAGCCGAAGCAGGCCGCTCAGCACCGCCGCCACCTGCTCGCGGGCCCGCAACTGGTGCACGGTGGCCTTCAGGTCGTTGCGGGAGCGCCCGGTGTGCAGGACGCCGCCGACGGCGGGGCCGAGCAGCCCGATCAGGTGCTCCTCGTACAGCAGGTACGCCCCGCGCACCGCGGGCCGCCCGCGCAGCGGCGCGAACCCGTCACCGCGCAGCCGGTCGATCTCGACCAGCAGCGCGGCGGCGGACTCCGGCGCGATCAGCCCGCGGGCGGCGAGCATCAGCAGGTGCGCCTGGTCGATCGTGCTGACCCAGGGCAGTTCGGCGTCGATCCCGGCATCCGCGGTCGCGCCGAACACGATGCGCGCGGAGCGGGCGCCGAGCCCGCCGACCACCCGCCCGGTGCCCACCGCGGACCTCGGCGGCGCGACGGTCGGCACGTCCATCACGCGACTCCCGCCAGGTCCGCGCCCACGACCTCGGCCAGCGAACGGCGTCCCCACGGCAGCCGGGACCAGCCGGCCACCGCGTCCGAGGCCGCGCTCGCGGTCACCGGCGCGCCGGCGGGCGCGTCGGCGG
Source organism: Actinosynnema sp. NPDC037264 (assembly GCF_055603705.1). NCBI lineage: Bacteria > Bacillati > Actinomycetota > Actinomycetes > Pseudonocardiales > Pseudonocardiaceae > Actinosynnema > Actinosynnema sp. NPDC037264. The sequence continues at coordinate 36,643 of NZ_JBVJVK010000049.1, forward strand.
ACCAGCCGCCCGCCGCCAGCCACCCGTCGTCGTAGACCGTGTCGAGGTAGCGGTACCCCTCGTCGGGCAGCACCACGACGGTCAGCGCGTCCGGGTTGCGCGCCGCCCACCACGCGCCGGCCAGGTAGGACGCGCCGCTGGTCGGCCCCATGAACAGGGCGTGCCTGCGGTGCAGGTCCCTGGTGGCGGCGTAGGCGCGGCCCGCGTCGACCCAGTGCACCTCGTCGAACTGCCGGTGGTCCAGGTTCGCGGGCACCAGGCTGTTGCCCAGCCCGCGCAGCGCCCGCAGCCCGTCGGGCTGGCCGAACAGCACGCTGCGGTGGGTGTCCACGCCGACGGCCCGCAGGTCCGGGAACGCCTCGCGCAGCGCGCTCGCCGTGCCGCACATCGAGCCGCCCGACCCGACCGGGCCGACCAGGCAGTCCACCTGGCCGAGCTGGTCGGCGAGCAGCTCGGCCACCAGCGCGTAGGACGCCGGGTTGGCCGGGTTGGCGTACTGCTCGGGGCAGAACGCCGACGGCAGCGAGGCCATCAGCTCCGCCACCCTGGCCAGCCGGGTGGCCTGGTAGCCGCCGCCGGGCGCGCGTTCGCGCACGATGTCCACGGTCGCGCCGAGGTCTTCGAGCCTGCGTTGCAGGGGCGCGTCGATCACCGGGTCGCTGACCAGCACCAGCGGCCGCCCGGTGATCGCGCACTCCATGGCCAGCGCCAGCCCGAACGTGCCGGAGGTGGTCTCGACGACCGTCGTGCCCGCCTCCAGCAGGCCCTGGTCGGCCGCCTGCCGCATGATGTGCCGCGCGGGCACCATCTTCATCAGCCGGTAGGCCAACGCGTAGAGGTTGTCCGTCAGGCGCACCACCACGGGGATCCGGTACGCCTCGACCACGTCGCCGAACGCGGGCACGGCTCAGCCCCCGGACCGCGTGCGCAGGCTGAGCGGGCGCATGTCGGTCCACACCCGCTCGATGTGCCCCAGGCACTCCTCGCGGGTGCCCGTCGCGCCGCCGTCGCGCCAGCCGGCCGGGACGTCCCGACCGGCCGGCCAGATCGAGTACTGCTCCTCGTGGTTCACCACGACCTTGAAGGTCGCCTCGCTGTCGGACACGGTCTCCGCCTCTCGCCGTCGTGCCGGGGACACCAGGTTCCGACGGCCGTTTACCGCGGTCCTATCCCGCCGCTATCGCCCGGTCGGCGTCGATCGGCCACCGATGCCGGATCGATAGGACCGGGCGGTTCAGTGGTGGCAGTCCCGTGGATCCGGCGACGGTGTCACCCAGCCGGTCCGGCCCCCGTCGAAGGCAGGTCGAAGTCCCATGAGCATTCCCGCCGAAGGATCAGTGCGCCCGGCCGCGTGGCCGTGGCCCGATGACGAGTTGCACGTCGACGGTGTGCTGCTGCTGCGCCGGCTGGCCGAGATCTCCCGCATCGGCGCCCGGCCGGGGCGGGGGATCACCCGGCTCGGCCTCACCCCCGAGGAGACCGCGGCCCGCGCGTACCTCGCCGAGCAGTGCCGCCGCGACGGGCTGGTGGCCCGCACCGACGAGGCGGGCAACCTCGTCGTGCGGCGGCCCGGCGCCGCTCGCCCGGACCGGCCGGTGCTGCTCATGGGCTCGCACATCGACACGGTGGTCGACGGCGGCAGGCTGGACGGCACCTACGGCGTGATGGCCGCGTGCGAGGTGTTGCGGGTGCTGGCCGCGCACGACGTCGAGCTGGCCTACGAGCCGGTCGCGGTGGCGTTCACCAACGAGGAGGGCGCGTTCTTCCCCTACCCGTTCTTCGGTTCCCTCGGCCTGGTCGGCCGGGTGGACACCGAGCACGCCCGGCGGATGACCGCGAACGGCGTGGCGCTGCCGGACGCCCTGCGCGCCGCGGGCGGCGACCTGGACAACATCGCGGACGCGGCGTGGCCCGCCGGGTCGGTCGCGGGCTACCTGGAGCTGCACATCGAGCAGGGCCCCGTGCTGGAGCAGGCGGGCGTCCCCATCGGGGTCGTTCAAGCCATCACCGGCCGCACCATCCTCGACATCACCGTGCGCGGCGACCAGGACCACGCCGGCACCACGCCGATGTGGGCCCGCCGCGACGCCCTCACCGTGGCCGCGCGGGCGGTGCTGGCGATCGAGAAGCTGGCCCGCACCCGCGACCTGTGCCGGGTGTCCACAGTGGGCCGGATCAGCGTGGACCCGGGCACCACCAACGTGATCCCCGGCACCGCGCGGCTCACCGCCGAGATCCGGGACGGCCGCGCGGACCGGCTGCGCGCCGCCGAACTGGCGATCACCACCGAGCTGGCGCAGCTCGCCGAGGCGACCGACACCGGGATCGAGGTGCTGCCCGCCCGGATCACCCAGCCGGTCGCCACCGACGACGCGCTGAGCCGCGCCATCGCCGACGCGGCCGACGGCCTGGGCCTGCGGCACGCCGCCCTGGACAGCGGGGCGGGCCACGACGCGCAGGTGGTCGCGTCCCTCGCGCCGATCGGGATGATCTTCGTGCCGAGCCGGGACGGGATCAGCCACGCACCGCACGAAGACACCGACGACACCCACCTGGTGGCGGGCGCGGACACGCTGCTGCGCACCGTGCTCGGGGTGGCGCGGCCATGAGCCACGAGGAGGAGACCATGACCAGTCCACAGAGGATCGCGGTGTTCTGCGGCGCCAACCCCGGTCGCGGCGGCGCCTACCTGGCCCGCGCGGCCGAGCTGGGCGCCGAGCTGGGCAGGCGCGGCATCGGCCTGGTGTACGGCGGCAGCGGGGGCGGGCTGATGGGCGCGGTGGCCGACGGGGCGCTCACCTCGGGCGCCCACGTCACCGGCGTCATCCCCCACCACCTGACCCAGTACGACCCGGTGAAGACCGACATCGACGAGATCCACCTCGTGGACACCATGCACGAGCGCAAGTCCATGATGTACCGGCTGGCGGACGCGTTCATCGTGCTGCCCGGCGGTTTCGGCACCTTCGACGAGCTGTTCGAGGCGTTGACGTGGGTCAAGATCGGCCTGCACGACAAGCCCGTGGTGCTGCTGGACGTGGACGGCTACTACCGCCCGCTGGGCGCGCTGCTGGACCGCAGCTCCCGCGAGGGCTTCATCTCCGGCGGCGAACGCGGCCTCGTGCGGCTGGCCTCGACCGCGGAGGAGGCGCTGGACCTGTGCGGCGCACGACGGGTCGCCGAGCTCGCCGCCCGCTGACCACCCCGCCGAACGGCCCGGGACCCGGATCCGACCGGGTTCCGGGCCGTCGCCTCGGCCCCGATCGGAGCCGGTCGACACTCCGCCACCGGCCCGCGGTCGGTGCGGTGCCTCGACCGCGCCACGGTGGCCGCCCAGCCCTCCCCCGGCCGGGGAACCGCGGCACGATCTCCGCGCTACCGGTCCGTGTCGCGCGCGGATCCGACGCGTGTCACGTCCGGAGGATTTTTCCGTTCGGGCTCAGCGGCAGCTCGTCGCAGTGCTCGAAGCGGTGCGGGAGCATGTAGGGGGGCAGGTGCTCGCGCACTAGGTCGATCAGGTGACTCACCGGCACCGGATTACCCGTGTAACGGGCGACGAGATCCGTCCGATCGCTTTGCGTGACCGCATTCACCACCGCATCGCGGACATCCGGGTGACGACACAGAACAGATTCCACCTCACCCGGCTCAATGCGGTAACCACGAATTTTCACCTGGTTGTCCACGCGACCAAGGAATAGCAGCCGGCCATTCTCCTCGGCGACCCGGTCGCCAGTCCGGTACCAATGCCGGTCGGTCGGCACGCGGTCCTCGAACACCCGCGCGCGGCCGCCCTCCCAGGCCGTGAACCGGCCCGCGTTGTCCGCCGGGTCGAGGTAGCCGTCGAACCGCTGCGGCCCGCGCACGCACAGCTCGCCCACCGGCGCCGGCCGGCCGTCCTCGTCCAGCACGACGTGCTCCATGTGCGGGTAGATCCGGCCGATCGGCACCGTGGGCAGCCCGTCCTCGTCCCCGGTGAGCTCGTGCCTGCTGACGGAGATCGTCACCTCGCTGGGGCCGTAGGAGTTCAGCAGGCGGCTGTTCGGCGCGGCCCGCCGCCACCGCGCGGCCTGGCCGGGCAGCAGCCGGTCCCCGCCGAACACGCTGCGCCGCAACGTCGGCATGCTGCCCGGTTCGAGCCCTTCCAGCCGTTCCGCGACGGCGATCGTCGACGGCACCGACCACCAGTGCGTGATGCGGCGGTCGCGCACGTACCCGACCGGTTTGAGCACCTCGTGCGGCTCGGGCACGACCAGCGTCGCGCCGGCCGTCCACGCCAGCCACATGTCCGCGACGGACGGGTCGAAGGTGAGGTCGAAGGTCTGCGACACCCGGTCGCCCGCCGCCATGCCGCGCCGCGGCCCGTTGAACCGGAGCCAGGGCAGCAGGTTGCGCCACCGGATCGGCACGCCCTTGGGCCGGCCCGTCGAGCCCGAGGTCGACACCACGTAGACCAGCGGGTCGGGATCGTCGCGGGCGGGCGCCGGGGCGACCGGACCGGTCAGCGCCTCGTCCGGGGTGAGGGCCAGACCACCGCCCAGGGCGCTGAGCTGCGCGGTGTCGGCCGCGTCCGCGAGCACGAGGTCGACGCCGGCCGCACGCGCGAACAGCTCGTTGCGCGCCCGCGGGAACGCCGGGTTGAGCGGCACCACGGCCGCGCCCAGGCGCACGGCCGCCAGGTAGCCGGTGAACGCCACCACGCCGCGCGCGGCGAGCAGGCCCAGGCGCGCGGGCGGTCCGCCGTTGGCCCGCCCGACCAGACCCGCCACCCGCTCGGCGGCCCGCGCCAACTCCGCGTAGGTGAGCCTGCGGCCCTCCGCTTCGAGCGCCACGAACCCGCGGTGCGTGGCGGCGCTCGAGGTGAACAAGTCCCACAACGACACCACGCCCATTGGCGCCCTCCCGGTCCACCGCGGTCCGTTTCGGGTTTCTCCGACCGCCAGTGAACCACAAATTGCCGGCGGACCCGGACGGCGTATTCCCGGGAACGCGGTCGAGACCGATCGCCCGACGTGCACCGAATTGATCTTGGGCGCGTGGACCCCTTCCCCTCCCGATCCGTTGTGGTACGGTCCGACTGAATGGGGAAATTGACTGTCGGACGGTTCGGGGACCGGCTCGGTCGAATTTGCGGTGAGCCCTTTCCGGATCGTCTTGTGCCGATCGAGGGGGATGCGATAGTGGCGCTCGACCGTGACGAACTCCTGCTCGACCTGTGGCGGGAGGTCCTCGGACCGGCGACCGATCCCGCGGTGGGGTTCATCGAGGCGGGCGGGGACTCGTTCAAGGCCGTGCTGCTGGCCACGCGGGTGTTCGAGGCGACCGGGCGCGACCTGGACTACCTCGACGTGCTCCAAGCGGACGGGCTCGACGCGCTGCGGCTGCTGGTGACCGGCGCGGAACCCGCCGGGCCGCGCGGCTGAGCCGAGCGTCCCGCCCCGCCCCGTCCTGCCCCTCCCGTCCCGCACGGCACCGGTCTCGTCATCGTCGGGGGATCGCCATGTCCGACCGCTGGCCGCTCACGCCCAACCAGACCGAGCTCTACGTCGCCGACCAGAACGCCGACCACGTCGCCACCTACCACGCCGCCTCGGTGCACCGGGTGCCCGCCGACCTCGACGCCGCCGAGCTGTCCCGGCGGCTGGCGGCGATGGTCGCCGCCAACCCGCTCCTGGCCGCACGGGTGGCGTTCGACGCCGAGGGCGGCCACTGGGTGCCCGCGCGGCAGCCGGTGCTGCACGTGCGTTCGGCGGCGGGGCCGGACGCGGTGCGCCGCGAGTGCTCCCGGCCGTTCGCGCCGCACCGCGGGCCGCTGCTGCGCGCCGTCCTGCTGCGACACCCGGACCGCGCCGCGGAGCTGGTGCTGGTGGCGCACCACCTGGTCACCGACGAGCGGTCGACCGAGCTGATGGCGCGCTGGCTGCTCGACGGGCAGCGGCCGGAGCCGGTGGAGGGCTACCGCGCGTGGGCCGAGCGGGTGTCCGTGCCGCCCGACCCGGCACGCGTGGCGGCCGTGCGCGAGTCGTTGCGCGACGCGGACCCGGACTTCTCGCTGGAGTGGGGCCAGGGCGACCCCGGCGCGGGCCGCACCTCGGGCGACCGGGCCGACCTGCGCCTGCCCGCGCGGACGTGGCAGGCGGTGCGCAGCAACGCCGCCGCGCTGGGCGTCACGCCGCACAGCGCGGTGCTCGCCGCGGCGGCCGTCGTGCTGGCCCGCAACAGCGGCGCGCGGGCGCCCGTGCTGGGCACCAACGTGTCGCGCCGGTCGGCCCGGCACGCCGACACCATCGGCTACTTCGGCGCGACCGTGGCCGTGCCGATCCCGGTGGACGAGGACGTCGACCTGGCGACCCTGCTGCGCGGCGCGCACGAGCGCTGCCTGGCCTCCTACCGGACCGCGGACCTCCCGCTGTCGGCCGTGTCGGCCCACGCGCCGCGGTGCGTGGTCGTGCCGCGGGCCGGGGGCACCGACGTGGACCTGGGCGCGGCGCAGTTCCCGCTGACCCTGTACGTGGCCGACGAGCCGGACGGCGGCGCGCACGGCCTGCTGCGGTTCCAGACCGCGGTGCTGCGCCGGGCCGCGGCCGAGCGGTTCTGCCGGCAACTGGCCGTGGTGCTGCGGGCGTTCGCCGACGACCCCGGCACGCCGGTGCACGCCGTGCCGACCATGGCCGAGCCCGACCTGGCCGCGACCCTGGCGCTGGGCCGGTCGCAGCCGCGCGCGGTGCCCGCGGCCACGATCCCGGAGCTGTTCGCCGCGCGCGTCCGGTCGGGGCCGGACCGGGTCGCGGTGACCGGCGAGGGCGGTTCGCTGACCTACGCGGAGCTGGACGACCGGGCCACCGGCCTGGCCCGGGCACTGGTCGGGGCGGGTGTCGCGCCGGGCGACCGGGTCGGCGTCCGGCTGGACCGCGACCCGCGGCTGGTGGTCGCGCTGCTGGCCGTGCTGAAGGCGGGCGCCGCGTACGTGCCGCTGGACCCCGGCCACCCGGCCGGGCGCACCGCGTTCGCCGTGTCCGACAGCGGGGTGCGGGTGGTGATCGGCGACACCGCGGGCGTGCCCGGCGCGACCGCGGTCCCGGTCGACTCGCGCGGCGTCGCGGAGCTGCCGGGGTCGCGGCCCACCGATCCCGCCTACGTCGTCTACACGTCGGGCTCGACCGGCCGGCCCAAGGGCGTCGTGGCCACGCACCGCAACGTCGTGGCGCTGCTCGCGGCCACGTCCGAGGAGTTCGGGCTGGGCCCGGACGACGTGTGGACGCTGTTCCACTCCCCCGCGTTCGACTTCTCCGTGTGGGAGCTGTGGGGCTGCCTGCTCACCGGGGGACGGCTGGTCGTGGTGCCGCACTGGACGGCGCGCGACCCGGCGGCGTTCCACGACCTGCTGGCGCGGGAGCGGGTGACGGTGCTCAACCAGACGCCGTCGGCGTTCGCGCAGCTGCCGCCCGGTCCCGGCGACCTGTCGGTGCGGTTGCTGGTGTTCGGCGGCGAGGCGCTGGACGCGCGCGTGCTGCTGCCGTGGCTGGACGCCTACCCGCGGCGGCGGTGCCGGGTGGTGAACATGTACGGCATCACCGAGACCACGGTGCACTGCACGTGGCACGACGTGACCCGCGCGGACGCGCTGGCCGGACCGGCACCGGTGGGCCGGCCGCTGCCGGGGTGGGAGCTGCACGTGCTCGACGGGCGCGGGCGGCCGGTCCCGCCCGGCGTCGCGGGCGAGCTCCACGTCGGCGGCTCCGGGGTGACGCTGGGCTACCTGGGCCGGCCGGGGCTGACCGCGGCCCGGTTCGGTCCCGCCGACGCGGGCGCGCGGCGCTACCGCAGCGGCGACCGGGGCCGGTACCTGGAGGACGGCAGGCTGCTGCACCTGGGCCGCCTCGACGAGCAGGTGAAGATCCGCGGCCACCGGGTCGAGCCGGGCGAGGTCCGGTTCGCGCTGCTGGCCGACCCGAGGGTGACGGCCGCGGCGGTCGTGGTGCGCCGCTCCGGCGACGACACCGCGACGGCCCGGCTCGACGCCTACGCGGTGACCACGCGGCCGGCCCCGGACCTGCGCGCCTCGCTGGCGGCGCGGCTGCCCGACTACCTCGTGCCCGCGACGGTCACCGAGGTGGACGCGCTGCCGCTGACCGCGAACGGCAAGCTCGACCCCGATCGGCTGCCCCCGCCCCGCGCCGCCGCGTCCGCCGCCGCGCCGCCACCACCGCCGTCCGACGCGGTGGAGGCCCGCGTCCGGCAGATCTGGGAACGGCTGATGGGCACCGCGGTCGGGCCGGACGACAACTTCTTCGAGCTGGGCGGCAACTCGCTGCTCGCGGTCCGGCTCAACACGGCGCTGCGCGAGTCCGGCTTCGACTCGGTGCAGCTGCGCGACATCTTCCGCCACTCGACCGTGCGCAGGCTCGCCAGGGTGCTGCGGCGGAGCGCGCCGTGAAGGCCGCGACCGCGGCGCAGACCCGGTTCTACCTGCTGGACCAGCGCGACGGCGGCGACACCCGGACGCTGGTGAAGCACTTCGTGGCGCACGGCGCGCTGGACCCGGACCGGTTGGCCGCGGCGTTGCGCGCGGTGCTGGCCGCGCACCCGGCGCTGCGCACGTCGCTGCACCCCGGAGCGGACGGGCTGCGGGCGCGCGTGCACGAGGTGGCGGACGTGCCGCTGGTGGTGCGGACGGTCGGGGCCGACCACGTGGTGACGCCGGTGCGGAGGCCGTTCACGCACGGGACCGGCCCGTTGTGCGCGATCGAGGCGCACGTCGGTCCGGCGCGTGCCGACGTGGTCGTCACGGTGCACCACGCGGTGTTCGACGAGCCGTCGACCGCGATCCTGCTGCGGCACCTGGCCGCCGGTTACGCGGGCGGCCAGGTGCCGGCGCGCGAGCCCGCCCCGCCGGGTGACACCGGGGCCGCCCGGCGGCACTGGGCCGCGGCATTGGCCGACCTGCCGCCGGAGGACACCGCGATGCCCGTCACGGGGACGGGCGGCGAGCCGCGGCGGGGCGTGGTCCGGCTGCCGCTGTCGGCGGGGCGGTTGCGGGCGAGGGCGGTCGCATCCGGCGCGTCGCCGTTCATGCAGGTCCTCGCGGCGCTCGGGCTCGCCCTCGGCTGGTACGCCGACCTCGACGACGTGCTGGTGGCCGTCGCGGTGGACGGGCGCGGCCCGGGTGATGACGAGGTCGTCGGCTGCCTGCAGAACACGGTGCCGGTCCGGCTGCGCCTGACCGGCGACACCACCGACGTGCTGGACCGTGCGCTGGACGGGGTGCTCGACGCCGTGGAGCACGCGGCGCTGCCGTTCGAGGAGATCGCGGACCTGGCGTCGGCAGGTGGCCCGCGGCGGGCGTTGACCCGGGTGCTGTGCGCCGAAGCCGGTGCGCCGCAACGGGTCGAGGCCGGTGGCGTGGTGTGGGAGGAGCCGCCCGCGCCACCGCCGCGCGACGCCGAGTACGACCTGGCGGTGACGCTCGCGCCGGGGCCGGAGCTGGTGGTCGAGCACCGCGTGGACGTGGTGGCCGCGCCGGTGGCCGGCCGGTTCGCCGAGGCGGTGGTGCGGGCGCTGGACGCGTTCGACGGACGGCCCGTCGCCGCGGTGGACCTGGCGGGCCCGGCCGACCGGGCGCTGGCGGCGGCGTTGGGCGAAGGCCCGCCGCCGCGGCCGACCCCCGTGGTGACGGAGTCGGTGGCCGACGCGCCGGCGGACGCCGTGGCGGTGCGCGACGACGCGGGCGCCGTGCTGACCTACGGGGAACTGTCGGCGGCCTCGGCGGCGTTGGCGCGGGCGCTGGTGTCGACGGGCGTGCGACCGGGCGACCGGGTCGGGATCTCGGTGCCGCGGTCGGTGGAGCTGGCGGTGGCGGTGCTCGGCGTGCTGCGCGCCGGCGCGGCGTACGTGCCGCTGCCGCCGGACCACCCCGCGGAGCGGTTGGCGCACATGGCGGCCGACGCGGACCTGCGGGCGGTCGTGGGCGGTGCGCTGCCCGGGGTGCCGTCGGTGCCGGTGCGGCACGAGCCGGCCGACGGGCCAGACCTGCCGGGGATCACCCCCGGGATGCCCGCGTACGTGATCTACACGTCCGGCTCGACCGGGCGGCCCAAGGGCGTGGAGGTGCGCCACGGGAACGTGGCCGCGTTCCTCGGCGCGCTGGACGTGCTGCTGCCCGACGCGCCCGGCGTGGTGGTCGCGGCCACGGCGCTGTCGTTCGACATCAGCGTGCTGGAGCTGCTGTGGCCGCTCGCGCGCGGGCGCGCGGTGCTGATCACGGACCACCGCCGGGTGACCGCGGTGGCCGGGCGAGGCGCGTTGTACCAGTGCACGCCGACCGTGGCGCGCCTGCTGGCCGACGAGCCCGCGGGCCGGGCGTTCCTGTCGGGGCTGGGCGTCCTGCTGGTGGGCGGTGAGCCGTTGGCCGACGACCTGGCCGCCTCGCTCGTCGCCCTGGTGCCCGGACCGGTGTGGAACTGCTACGGCCCCACCGAGACCACGGTGTGGTCCACCGCCTGGCGGGTGCGGCCGGGCGTTCCCGTGCACATCGGGCGTCCGCTGGCCGGTGAGCGCTGCCTGGTCGTCGACTCGCGCGACCGCCCACGGCCGTTGGGCGTGCCGGGTCGGCTGCTGGTGTCGGGCGCGGGCGTGGCGGCCGGGTACTGGCGGCAACCCGGGATGACCGCGCGCCGGTTCCGCCCGGGTCCCGGCGGTGACCGGGCCTACGACACCGGCGACGAGGTCCTGGTCGACCCCGTGGAGGGGTTGCGCTTCGTCGGGCGGGTGGACGCGCAGGTCAAGGTGCTGGGGCAGCGGGTCGAGCCCGGTGAGGTGGAGGCCGTGCTGGCGGAGCACCCGGCGGTGCGGGCGGCGGTCGTGGCGCCGGCGTTCGACCGGACCGCGCTGGTGGCGTACGTGGTGGCGGACGGCCCGGTCGACGACCTGGACGCGCACGCCCGCCGGTTCCTGCCGCCGGCCATGGTGCCGGTGGCCTGGCACGTGGTGCCCGAGCTGCCCCGGACACCGCACGGCAAGCTCGACCGCGCACGGGTGGCCGAGTGGGCGTCCCGCCTGCGGCCGGAGCACCCCGGCGGTCGGGACGCGGCCGACGTGCTGGCGCTGTGGTCGCGCGTGCTCGGCCGACCGGTGTCCGATGTGGACAGCACGTTCTTCGAGCTGGGCGGCAGCTCGGTGCAGTTGTTGCGCGTGGCGGCGGCGTTGCGGGAGCGGTACCCGTCGGTGGCGGTGGCTGACCTGTTCCGGCACGTCACGGCGCGGTCGCTGGCCGCGCACCTGCGCCGGGGCGGACCGGCCGAGGCCGGGTCGGGGCGCGGTGCGGCGCGGGCCCGCGCCGTGGCCGGCTGGACACGACGAGGGGAGCGGACGTGAACGTGGCCGTGGTGGGGCTGGCGGTGCGGGTGCCCGGCGCCGGTTCCCCCGAACAGTTCTGGGACAACCTGGTGGCGGGCCGGGTGTCGTTGCCCGGGATCGGTCCGGACGGCGTGCCGGTGGCCGGGCGGCCGCCGCGCGTGCGGGAGTTCGACGACGGGTTGTTCGGGCTGTCGGCCGCCCAGGCCGCCGCGACCGACCCCCAGCACCGGGTGCTGACGGAGCTGGCCTGGGAGGCGTTGGAGCGGGCCGGGATCGACACCACGCGGTCGTCCGACGTGGTGGGCGTGTTCGCGGGCAGCGGTCCCGACACCTACCTGCACCGCAACGTGCTGCCCGCCGCGGACGTGGTGCGGGTGACCGGGGAGCAGCAGGTGCGGCTGGGCAACGACCGGGACTTCCTGGCCACCGGCCTGTCCTACCGGTTGGGCTTCACCGGGCCGAGCATGACCGTGCAGACCGCGTGCTCGACCTCGTTGGTGGCGGTGCACCAGGCGGTGCGGGCGCTGCTGACCTACGAGTGCGACGTGGCCCTCGCGGGCGGGGTGACGGTGCAGCTGCCGTTGGCGGGCCGCTACACGCCGGTGGAGGGCGGGATCACGGCGGCGGACGGGCGCTGCCGCCCGTTCACCGAGGGCAGCGGCGGCACCGTGCCCGCCGGTGGCGCGGGGGTGGTGGTGCTGCGGCGGGCGGCGGACGTGCGGCCGGGTGAGCCGGTGCTGGCGCACATCGTCGGCACGGCGGTGAACAACGACGGCGCGGACCGGATGAGCCTGGTCGCGCCGAGCCCGCGCGGGCAGGCGGCCGTGCTGCGGGAGGCGTTGGAGGTGGCCGGGCTGACCGGTGCGGACGTCGGGTTCGTGGAGACCCACGGCACCGGGACGGCGCTGGGCGACCGGGTGGAGCTGTCGGCGTTGGCGGAGGTGTACCGGGGCGGGCGGTGCGCGTTGGGCGCGGTGAAGGCGAACGTGGGCCACACCGACACCGCCGCCGGGGTCGTCGGCCTGGTCAAGGCGGTGCTGGCGCTGCACCACGGCATCGTGCCGCCGACGCCCCGGCAGCCCGGCGACGGTCCCGACGTGGAGCTGGGCCCGGACCTCTTCCTGCCGCGCGAGGCCGTGGCGTGGCCCGCGGGCTCGCCGCGCCGGGCGGCGGTCAGCTCGTTCGGCTTGGGCGGCACCAACGCGCACGTCGTCCTGGCCGATCCGGCCGCCGCCGATCAAGAGTCGGCCACACCCCCGACCGACGGCACCGCAGAGCCCAGCCGGGAATCGGCCGAAACCCGCACGGAGCCGGCCGACCTCTCCCCCGTCGTCCTGTCCGCCGCGACCGAGGAAGCCCTGCGCGAGCAGGGGCGTCGGCTGGCCGCGTGGCTCGACACCGGGTCCACTCCCCTGCCCGAGGTCGCCGCCGCGCTGTGGCACCACCGTCGGCAGCTCACCTGGCGGTGGGCGGGCGTGGCGGGTGATCGCGGCTCGTTGCGCACCCGTCTGTCCGAACTGGACGGTGTGCGCGAAGCCGTGCCGGAGCCCGGTTTCGCGCTGCTGCTCCCCGGTCAGGGTGGTCGCGTCGCGGGGATCGGGATGCTGCGGCACGACGGGTTCCGCCGGGCCTTCCACCTCGCGGCCGACGCGGTGCGCGAAGGCGGCGGCCCGGTGTTGCACGACCTCGCCGACTGGTCGCCGGACGACCGCCGGTTCGGCCGCACGGCGGTGGTCCAGCCCTTGCTGTTCGCCTTGCAGTGGGCGGCCTTGGGCACGCTCGCCGACCGGGGGTTGCGGCCGGACCTGCTGCTCGGCCACAGCGTCGGCGAGCTGGTGGCCGCCGCCCACGCGGGGGTGTTCTCGTTCGCCGACGCGGCCCGCGCGGTCGTGGCGCGCGGCGCGGTGATGGAAGCGGCTCCCGCCGGCGCGATGGTCGCGGTGCGGTTGGGCGAGGAGGAGGCCCGCGCCTTGGCCGACGGGCACGCCGTGGAGGTGTGCGTGGTCAACGCGCCCGACAACACCGTGCTCGGCGGTCGGCCGGCAGCGGTCGAGGCCGTGGTGCGGCGGTGCCGGGAACGGGGCGTCCAGGCGACCCGGCTGTCCGCCGGGCACGCGTTCCACTCCGTCGACATGGCCGAGGCCGCCGAGGAGTTCACCCGCTTCCTGACGACCATCCCGCTGTCCGCGCCGCGGCACGTGGTGCTGTCGAACACGACCGGCGACGTGCTCACCGCCGACCAGGCCACCGATCCCGCGTACTGGGGTGCGCAGGTCCGCCGCACCGTCCGGTTCCACGACTGCGTCCGCGCGCTGCTCGACCACCGGCCGGACGTCGTGGTGGCCCTGGACCGGGACGGCGCGGTCGGCAGGCTGGCACGCCAGGCGGCCCGCGCCGCCGGGCTCGCGCCGCTGGTGCTGGACTTGTTCGGCGGGCGCGGTGCGGTCGACGAGCCGCGCGGGCACGCCGAGGCCATCGCCCGCACGTGGACGGCGGGCCTCACGCCGACCATGCCCGCGCCGCCGACCCGCCCGGTCCCGCTGCCGACCTACCCGTTCGCCGACCGGGTGCACTGGCTGGGCGACGAGCAGGACGCGCCGTCGCCGCGGCCGGAAGTGGTGACGCCCGTGCCCGCCGACGACCTGGAGGACCGGGTGATCGCCTTGTGGCACAGCGCCTTCGGCGGACCGCCGCTGCGGCCGGAGGACAACTTCTTCGAGCTGGGCGGCACGTCGTTGCAGGCCGCCCACCTGGTCGCGGCGGTCAACGAGGACCTGCTGCTCGACGTCCGGCTGCACGACCTCTACGAGTGCTCGACGCTGGGCGACTTCGTCGCGCGGGTGCGCGAGATCGTGGCGGGCCGCGACGACGAGGAGCTGCTGAGGCTGCTGGACGAGCTGGAAGCCGAGGAGGAGGCGCAGCGATGACCACACCGGCGCAACGGCTGCGCGCCCTGTCTCCCGAGCAGCGGCGGCGGCTGCGGGAGAGGTTGGGCGCGCAGGCGGGACCGCTGCCGAAGCGGTTGAGCCTGTACTTCTTCGCCAGCGCCGACAGCATGGCCGCGGCCGACTACTACGACCTGGTGCTGACCGCCGCGACGGCCGCCGACCGGGCGGGGTTGCACGCGGTCTGGTTGCCGGAGCGGCACTTCGTGGACTTCGGCGGCTTCTCGCCGAACCCGGCGGTGCTGGCCGCGGCCGTGGCGGCGCGCACCACCCGGCTGCGCGTGCACGCCGGCAGCGTCGCCGCGCCGCTGCACCACCCGGTGCGGGTGGCCGAGGACTGGGCGCTGGTGGACAACCTGTCCGGCGGCCGGGTCGGCGTCTCGTTCGCCAGCGGCTGGCACCCGGACGACTTCGTGCTGGCCCGGTCGGGCTTCGACCGGCGGCGCGAGGTGACCGCGGAGGCGGTGGACCTGGTGCGCCGGTTGTGGCGCGGTGACGTGGTGCGCCTGCCCACCACCGCGGGCGGCGACGCCGAGGTGCGCGTGAGCCCGCCCCCGGTGCAGCCGACCCTGCCGGTGTGGCTGACCGCCGCGGGCAACCCGGCGACGTTCGTCGAGGCCGGCCGCACCGGCTGCGGCGTGATGACCGCGCTGCTGGGCCAGACCCTACCGACGTTGCGCGACAACGTCGCCCGCTATCGGCAGGCGTGGCGGGAAGCCGGACACGACGGCGACGGCGACGTGGTGGTGATGGTCCACGCGCACGTCAGCGACCGGCCGGACCTGGAGGAGTTCCTGCGCCCGGCGATGCACCGCTACCTGGCCGCGTTCCGCAGGCAGACCGGTGGCGCCACGGACGAGGTGTTGCTGGAGGAGGCGTTCCGCAGCTACCTGCACGGCCCGCTGTCGCTGCTGGGCGACCGCGACAAGGCCCGGTCGACGCTGCGCGGGTTGGCGGCGGCGGGCGCGGACGAGGTGGGGTGCCTGGTGGACTTCGGCCTGCCCGCGGCCGACGTGCTGGCGGGGCTGCCCGCGCTGACCGCACTGGTGTCGGACGAGGAGGCGGCATGAGCACCGACGCGATCGACGCGCGACTGGCCAGGCTGACCCCGGCGCAGCGCGCCGCGCTCGCCGGACGCCTCGCCGCGGCCAAGGCCGGGCCGCCGCTCGCACCGCGTCCCGGCCCGCGCGAGCGGTTCCCGCTGGGGCTGGACCAGGAGCGGCTGTGGGTGCTCGACCGGCTGGACCCGGGCGCCACCACGTACTCCCTCAGCTTCGGCCTGCGGTTCCGGGGCAGGCTGGACGTGCCGGCCCTGGTCGCCGCCGCACGGGCCGTGGTCCGCCGGCACGAGCTGCTGCGCAGCACGGTCGAGGTGCGGGACGGGCGGCCGGAGCTGCGGGTGCGCCCGGACGCGCCGGTGGCCGTGCGCGAACTGGACCTGCGCGGCGCGCCGGACCGGGAGCGCCGGCTGGCCGAGTTCGTCGCCGAGCAGGTGGGCACGCCGTTCGACCTCGGCGCCGGTCCGCTGCTGCGGCTCGGCGTGGTGCACCTGTCCGACGACGAGCACCAGGTCTGCGAGACCATGCACCACTCGGTCACCGACCAGTGGTCCTACGTCCGGCTGAACCGGGAGCTGCTGGAGCACTACCGCGCGGCGCTGGAGGGACGCGCGCCGGACGTGCCCGACCTGCCGGTGCAGTTCGGCGACTTCGCGCACTGGCAGCGGGAGCTGTTCGCGGGCGAGGCGGGCCGCCGGCACCGGGAGTTCTGGCGCGACTACCTGGCGGGCGCGCCGACCTCGTTGCCGCTGCCCTACGACGGCTCGCCGGACACCGACGACCACGCCGGCGCGCACCACCAGTTCCGGCTCGAAGAACGGGTCGGCGCGGCGTTCCTGCGGCACACCAGGGCGCGGCGGACCACGCTGGCGACGTCGCTGCTCGCCGTCTACGCAGCGCTGCTGTTCGAGGAGACCGGTCAGCGGGACCTGTCCATCGGGCTGCCCAGCGTCACCCGCGGTCGGCCGGAGACCCAGGACCTCATCGGCTTCCTGCTGACGAACGTACCGGTGCGGGTGCGGTTGCCCGAGCGCCCGACCCCGGACGACGTGCTGGCCGCGACCGCGGCCGGTTCGGCGGCCGTCGCCGAGCACCGGGAGGTGCCGTTCGCCGAGATCGTGGCCGCGGTGTCGCCGGACCGCTCGGCGACCCGCTACCCCCTGTTGCAGACGATGCACCTGGTGCTGGACTTCGACGACACGATCTTCCAGGTGCCCGGCGCCGAGGTGTACGCCAACGGCGTCAAGGACGGCGTGTCGCCGATGGACATCACGGTCGGCTGGTGGCAGGCGGGCGACGTGCTCTACGGGCGGTTCGAGTACCGCACCGCCCTGTTCGACGCGGCCACCGTGGACCGGCTGACCCGCCGGCTGCTGCGCCTGGTCGAGGTGTTCGTCGACGAGCCCGGCACGCCGCTGCGGTCGCGGGCGGTGGTCGCCGCGCCGCCGCCCCCGGTGCTGGCCGTCCCGACGCGGTCCGTCGCCGCGGACACCGATCGGCTGGAGCTGGCGCGGCGGGCGTGGCAGGAGGTGCTCGGCCGGGCCGACGCCGCGCCGGAGGACGTGTTCTTCGAGCACGGCGGGACGTCGGTGCTGGCCGTCCGGTTGGTGGACCGGCTGCGGGCCGCCGGGTTCGCGGCGACCGTGCGCGACGTGTTCGCCCGGCCGACGCTGGGCGGTCTGGCCGCGTTGCCGGAAGCCGCGAAGGGTGAGGCCCCGCGCCCCGCCGCCGACGTCGCGCCCGCCGGACCCGAGCAGGACCTGCTGCTGCGGGCCGGGCTGCCCCGGGTCGAGCGCTGGGCGCACACCGCGGTGCTGGCGGCGCCCGAGCCGCTGGACCACGCACGGCTGCGGGACGCGGTCGCCGCCGTGGTCGCCGCGCACCCCGGCCTCCTCTCGCGCTTCACCCGCGAGGGCGAGGAGTGGGTCGTCCGCACGGGTGACCGCTGGGACTGGCGGGTGTCCGCCGGCGGGACGCCGGAAGAGGTCGCGGCGGCGCAGCGCGCGGGCTTCGACGTGGCGGAGGGTCCGCTGTTCGCCGCGTGCGCGCTCGGGCCGGACCGGGTCGTGCTGACCGCGGCCCACCTGGTGATCGACGGCCTGTCGTGGGCCGTGGTCGTGGACGACCTGGCCCGCGCCTACGCCGGTGGCGCGCTCGTGCCCGAGCCCGTCGCGCCGGCGGCGCACTCCGCCGCGTTGCGCGAGGTGTCCGCACGGCCGCAGGAGCGGTACTGGCGGGCGCAGCAGGAGGCCGTCGCGCCGTTCACCTGGGGCACCGGCGAGCCCACGAGGCAGGGTGACGTGGTCGAGCTGGAGACCGTCGTGCCGCTGCCCGGACCGGGCACGTACCGCGCGGAGGCGGCGACGGCGGTGGCGCGCGCTCTGCGGCCGTGGACCGAGCGGGTCGTGCTCATGGTGGTGGGGCCCGGCCGGGAGACGCCGGCCGCGCTGCCGGAGTGGGACGCCGACCGCGCGGTGGGCTTCCACGCCTGCTCGTACCCCGTGGTGCTGCCGGTGACCGGTGGCGACCCGGCCGACGACCTGGCCGCGGTCGGTGCGGCGCTGCGCGCGGTGCCCGACGGCGGAAAGGGGTTCGGGCTGCTGCGGGCCGGGCCCGACCCGGTGCTCGCGGACGTGACGCCCGCGGTGAGCTTCAACTACCTGGGCGCGCTCACCGGCCCCGGTGCGGGGTACCTGACCCGGGTCGCGGAACTGGGGCCCTCCGACAACGACGACTTCACCCGGCCGACCGAGCTGGACGTCGTCGCGGCGCTGGAGTCGGGGAACCTGGTGTTCCGCTGGCGGTTCAGCCCGCGCGCCGTGCCGGAGGCGGTCTTGCGCGAGGTCGCCGACCGGACCGCGGCCGCGTTCCGGGACGTGGTGTCGCCCGACGACGACGTGCCGGGCGAGACCGGGATCCCCGACACCCGGATGGACCGGCTGTTCGCCGAGCTGAGCCGGGCCCGGCGGGGCGCGCGGTGAGCCGGCGGCCGTTGGTGGCGCTGCTGAGCGCCAACTACCTGTCGTGGTTCGGCAACGCGGTCTCGTTGGTCGCGGTGCCGCTGTACGTGCTGGAGGAGACGGGCAGCGCGGGGCAGACCGGGCTGGCCGGGTTCGCCAACACCCTCCCGCTGGTGTTCGCGGGCGCGGTCGGCGGCGTGCTGGTCGACCGGTTCGGCGGCCGTCGCGTGGGTGTGGTGTCCGACCTGCTGGCCGCCGTGGCCACCGCGGCCGTCCCGCTGCTGCACGGCACGGTCGGCCTGCCGCTGCCGGTGCTGCTGGCCCTGCTGTTCGGCCGGGCGGTGGCCGCGACGCCCGCCGGCACCGCCCGGCTGAGCCAGCTCGCGCCGCTGGCGGACGCGGCCCGGGTGCGGCGGGAGACCGCCAACACCGTGCACCAGTCGGCGCAGCGGCTGGCGCTGCTCCTCGGCCCGCCGCTGGCCGCCGCGCTGGTCGCGGCGGTCGGCCCCGCGCCGACGCTCTACCTGGACGCCGGGTGCGTCCTGCTGGCGGCCCTGGTGACGTTGGTCGGCGTGCCCGCCACCGCGCCGGCCGCGCAGGAGCGGCTCGGGTTCGCCCGGCAGGTCCGCGAGGGCTTCGCGTTCGTGGCCGCGACCCCGGTGATCGGCGCGATCCTGGCCGTGGTGGTGGTGACCAACTTCGTGGACGACGCGTTCGCGCCCGTGCTGCTGCCCGTCTACGCCACGGAGGTGGCCCACGACGTGCGCGCCCTGGGCTGGCTGCTGGCGGCGGGCGGGCTGGGCGCGGTCGTGGGCACGTTCGGGTACGCGCCGGCCAGTCGCGGCCCGCTGCGGCACCGGTACGCGACGTTCGTCGGCTGTTTCGCGGTGGTGGCCGCGCTGCGGGTGGTGATGGTGCTGCTGCCCGGCGTGCCGCTGATGGCGGTGCTGGCGTTCCTGGTGGGGCTGGCGAGCGGCCCGCTCAACCCGCTGCTGACGACCGTGATGCAGGAGCGGGTGCCCGAGGCGTTGCACGGCCGGGTGTTCGGGCTGACGGGAGCGGCGGCCTTCGCCGCGGTGCCGGTCGGCGTGCTGACGGCCGGGTGGTCGGTGGAGGGCGTGGGACTGCGCTGGACGCTGGCCGGGTTCGCGGCGGTCTACCTGGTGCTGGTGGCGGTGGCGCTGCGGTTGCCCGCGCTGCGCCGGTTGGACGTGCACGGGGTGGACGAGGGGGCGCGGCGGTGACGGGGCGGTTGTCGGGCAAGGTCGCGGTCGTGACCGGGGCGGCGCGCGGTGTCGGCCGGGCGTGCGCGACGGCGTTCGCGGCCGAGGGCGCGGACCTGGTGCTGGTGGACGTGGCGCGCGACGTGCCGGGCGTGCCCTACCCGCTGGGCTCCGAGAGCCAGCTGGAGCACACCGCCGAGCTGTGCCGCGAGCGAGGTGCCGAGGTGCAGGTGTCGATCGCCGACGTGCGCGACCTGGCCGCCGTGCGCCGGCTGGCGGACGCGGCGCTGGACCGGTTCGGCGCGGTCGACGCGGTGGTCAACAACGCGGGTGTCGCCGCGCCGTCGGGCAGGCCGGCGCACGAGATCGCCGAGGACGAGTGGCTGCTGATGCTCGACGTGGACCTGAGCGGCGCCTGGCGCGTCACCGCGGCGTTCGCGCCGGCCATGCTGGAGCGGCGGTCGGGCAGCGTGGTCAACATCGCCTCCACCGCCGGGCTGGTCGGCTACCGGCACTTCGCCGGGTACGTCGCGGCCAAGCACGGCCTGGTCGGCCTGACGAAGGCGACCGCGCTGGACTTCGCGCCGCTGCGGGTGCGGGTCAACGCCGTGTGCCCCGGCAACGTCCGCGACGACCCCGACGTGGAGGGCCGCATGCTGTCGGAGATCGCGCGCAGCCTGGACGTGCCGGTGTCCGAGCACGAGGCCGCGTTCCTGGCCGACCAGCCGATGAACACCCTGGTCGACCCGGCGGACGTGGCCGCGGCGGCGGTGTGGCTGGCCTCGGACGAGACGCGGCACGTGACCGGGACCGTGGTGACCGTCGACGCCGGCTACTCGGCGAGGTAGCCGTGGCCGAGCGCGCGTCCGCCGCGGAGCGGAGGTTCTGGTTCGCCGAGCGGGTCCGACCGGGCGCGCCCGCGGCGATCGCGTTCGGCCGGGTGCGGGTGGACGGTCCGGTGCGGGAGGCGGAGCTGCGGGCGGCGGTCCGGGCCGTCGTCGCCCGGCACCCGGCGTTGCGCACCGCGTTCGCGGTGGCCGGCGGCGACCTGGTGCGCGAGGAGCGGGACGTGCCGCGGGACGTGCTGCGCGTGCTGCCCGCCGGGACCACGCCCGACCGGGCGTGCGGCGAGCTGGCCGCCCGGCCGTTCGACCTGGCGGCGGGCCGGGTGTTCCGGGCCGCGCTGGTGCCCGACGGGCAGGGGGCCGTGCCGGTTCCCGGGGCGGACCTGCACCTGGCCGTGCACCACGCCGTGTTCGACGGGTTGTCCGAGGAGGTGTTCACCGCCGACCTGGCGCGGGCGTACGGGGTGGCGCTGGCCGGTGGCGTGCCCGCGTTGCCGCAACGCCCTCGGCTGCCCGCCGCCGACCCGGACGACGCGCGCGCCGAACGGCTCGCCGCGTACTGGCGCGAGGCGCTGGCCGGCGCGGGCGACCTGCCGGACGGCGGGCTGGGGCTCGGCCTGCGCGACCTGGCCGAGGACCGGCTGGTCGAGGCGCCGCTGACGTGCGAGCCGGCGCCGGTGCGCGAGGCGGCGCGGCGGCTGTCCTGCTCGCCGTTCGCGGTGCTGCTCGCCGCGTACGGCCGGGCGTTGGCCGAGCTGACCGGTGTGGCCGACTTCTGCGTCGGCACGGCCGTCGCGGTGCGCCCGCCCGGCGCGGAGGACGAGGTGGGCTGCGCGCTGAACATGCTGCCGATCCGGGTCCGCGACCCGCGCGGACCGGGCGCGGTGACGCGGGTGTGGACGGCCCTGGTGGGCGCGCTCGGGCACGCCGACCTGCCGTTCGACCGGATCGTGGCGGCGGCGCGGCCGGGCCGGGGCAGGCGGATGCCGGTGTACCAGGCGTCGTTCGCCTTCCAGAGCTGGACCAGGGCCCGGCACCGGGCGGGGCCCGCGGTGCTGCGGTCGGTGCCGGTGCCGCAGCGGGGGCTGCAGTCGGAACTGCTGCTGGAGCTGCGCGACGAGGGCGAGCGGTGGCGCGGCCAGGTGCAGGCGGTGTCCCGGTCGTGGTGGGCGACCCGCCTGCCCGACCTGGCCGCGGCCTTCCGGCGGGCCCTGGCCGAGACGACCACGAGCTGACGCGAGGGGATTCGCCATGCCGACCACGATCATGTGCCTGCCGCACGCCGGCGCCGGGGCGAGTGTGTACCGACCGTGGCGCGACCACCCGTTCGAGTCGATCCGCGTCGCCCCGATCCAACTGCCCGGTCGCGAGGAGCTGTTCGTCGAGGACTTCCACGCCACCATGGCGGACGCGGCCGAGGACGTCGCCGACCGCGTCCTGGCGCAGGCGGGCGACGCGCCGTTCGCCCTGTTCGGCCACAGCTTCGGCGCGGTGCTCGCGCACGAGGCCGCGCACGTGCTCGTCGCGCGCGGCAGGCCGCCCGCCCACCTGCTGGTCAGCGGCGCGCTGACACCGCAACGCGTGGCCGGCCGCATCCGCGTGTCCGAGGTGGACGACGACCGGCTGGCCGCCGGGGTGCGGGACATGATCGGTTACGACCACGAGGCGTTGCGGGACCCCGACCTGCGCGAGTTGCTGCTGCCCGTGCTGCGGGCGGACATGCTGCTGCTGGAGCGGTTCCACCCGACCGGGGCCCGGTTGCCGCTGCCGATCACCGCCCTGCGCGGCGAGGACGACGTGATGGTGTCCGTGGCGGACGTCCGGGAGTGGGCCGACCGCACGACCGACCGGTTCGCACTGGTGCAGCTGCCCGGCGGGCACATGTACTTCACCGAGGCGTGGCCGTTGCTGTGGAAGACGATCGGGGCCGTGCTGTGACGCTGGAACGCGACGACCCGGAGCTCGCGGGCGCGCTGGCCGCGGACGCCCGCGGGCAGCGGGACACCCTGGCGCTGG
Source organism: Actinosynnema sp. NPDC037264 (assembly GCF_055603705.1). Taxonomy (NCBI): domain Bacteria; kingdom Bacillati; phylum Actinomycetota; class Actinomycetes; order Pseudonocardiales; family Pseudonocardiaceae; genus Actinosynnema; species Actinosynnema sp. NPDC037264. The sequence continues at coordinate 59,045 of NZ_JBVJVK010000049.1, forward strand.
TGGCGCACGCGAGCCTGGCCCACCCGTCGGTGCTGGCGGCGGCGGGCGCGGCGCTGAACAACGTGACCGCGGAGGGGTACCCGGGCGCGCGCTACCACCCCGGGGCGGCGTGGTTCGACGTGGTGGAGCGGTTGGCCGTGCGCCGGGCCAAGGCGGCGTTCGGCGCGCGGTACGCCAACGTGCAGCCGCACTCGTGCTCGTCGGCGAACCTCAGCGCGCTGGTCGGCCTCCTGCCGCCGGGCGGGGTGCTGCTGGGCATGGACCTCGACGCGGGCGGGCACCTCACCCACGGTTCGGCCGCGTCCGTGACCGGCACCCACTTCCGGGCCGTCGGCTACGGCGTGGACGCGGCCGGGCGGGTCGACTACGACCAGGTCGCCGACCTCGCCCGACGGCACCGGCCCGGCGTCGTCGTGGCCGGCGCGAGCGCGCACCCGCGGGCGCTGGACTACCGGCGGTTCCGGGAGATCGCCGACTCGGTGGGTGCGTACCTGCTGGCGGACATCTCGCACGTCGCGGGCCTGGTGGTGGCCGGCGAGCACCCCAGTCCGATCGACACGGCGCACGTGACCACGACGAGCACCTACAAGCAGCTCGGCGGACCGCGCGGCGGGCTGATCCTCATCGGCGCCGAGCACCGCGCCCCGGCGCCGGACGGCACGACGACGTTGGCGGGCCTGATGCAGCGCAGCGTGTTCCCGCGCACGCAGGGCACCCCGAACCCCGGCGCGATCGCCGCGAAGGCGCGGGCGCTGGACCTGGCGGGCCGCGCGGAGTTCCGCGAGTGGGCGCGCCGCGTCGTCGCCGACGCCGCCGCGCTCGCCGCCCGGCTCTCCCGGCTCGGGCACCGCGTGCTGACCGGCGGCACCGACACCCACATGGTGGTGCTGGACCTGCGCCCGCGCGGGGTGACCGGTGTGGTGGCCGAACGCGCCCTGGAGGAGTGCGGGATCCTCGCCAACCGCAACCGCGTCACCGGCGACGACCGGCCGCCTCTGGTCGCGAGCGGGTTGCGGCTGGGCACGAACGTCGTGGCCCGGCGCGGCATGGGGCCGGGCGAGGCGGAGGAGTGCGCCGACCTGGTGGACGCGGTGCTGCGCGCGGTGCGCCCGCTGGACGACCGCCGCTACGACCTCGACCCGGCGGTGCGCGACCGGGTGCGGGCCCGGGTGGCGTGGCTGTGCGCGGAGTTCCCCGTCCCGTTCGAGTTGTCGGAGGTGCCCGCATGACCACGTCCCTGCCCACCGACCGGCCGCGCGGCCCCCGGTCCGCGCGGCGCTCGGCCGTGCTGCGGGCGGACCTGCCCGGCGAGCACCCGGTGGAGGCGCTGGTGGCCGCGTTCGCACTGCTGCTCGCCCGGTACACCGACCAGGACGTGGTGGTGTTCGACGGTCCTCGGGGCGCGGTGGCGGTGGACGGGTCCGGAGTGCCGCGCCCGGCGACCGGGCCGTGCCCCACGGCGTTGCTCGTCGAGGACGACGGGGTGGACCGCGAGCTGACCGTCGTCGTCGACGGCGGCGTCACCGCCCGGTACGACCCCGACCTGTTCGACGCGGACACCGTGCGGCGGCTGCTCGGCCACTTCGCGATGGCGTCGACCCGGCGGGGACGACCGGACCTGTCGCTGCTCACGCCCGAGGAAGAGCACCGGCTGCTGGTCGAGTGGAACGACACCGCGGTCGCCCTGCCCGCCGACGGCTGCCTGCACGGGCACTTCGAGGACCGGGTGCGGGCCGCGCCCGACGCGGTCGCGGTGGTGCGCGGCGACCGGACGTGGACCTTCGCCGAGGTCAACCGCTCGGCGAACCGGCTGGCGCACCGGTTGCGCGGGCTGGGCGTCGGGCCGGGGGTTCGGGTGGGGGTCTGCCTGGACCGGTCGCCCGACCTGCTGCCCGCCGTGCTCGGCGTGCTGAAGGCCGGTGGCGCGTACGTGCCGCTCGACCCCGACTACCCGCCCGCCCGGCTGGACCTGATGCGGCGCGGCGCGGGGCTGGCCGTCCTGGTCGGCCGCGCGGACCTGGCCGCGAACCTGCCCGACGACACGCCCGCCGTGCTGCTGGACCGGGACGCGGCCGTGCTGCGGGAGCAGCCGGAGCACGACCCGGACGGCGGCGCGGGACCCGACGACCTCTGCTACGTCATCTACACCTCCGGTTCCACCGGCGGCCCGAAGGGCATCGCGTTGCGGCACCGGGGCGTGCTGAACAACCTCGTGGACCTCAACACGCGTTTCGGCGTCGGCCCGGACGACCGGGTGCTCGGCCTGTCGTCGCCGAGCTTCGACATGTCCGTCTACGAGCTGCTCGGCATCACGATCGCCGGCGGCGCGGTGGTGCTGACCGGTCCCGACCCGGCGCGGTGGGCGGCGGAACTGGCCGACCGGCCGATCACGGTGTGGAACTCCGCGCCCGCCCTGCTGGAGCTGGTGCTGGACCGGCTGGACCGCCCGCTGCCCCACCTCCGGGTGGCCATGCTGGGCGGCGACTGGGTGGCCGTGACGCTGCCCGACCGGCTGCGGCGGTTCGCGCCCGACGTGCGGATCGCGGTCCTGGGCGGCGCCACCGAGGCGTCGATCCACTCAACGGTGTACGAGGTGGGCGAGGTGGACCCGGCGTGGACGTCGATCCCGTACGGGCGGCCGATGGCCAACCAGCGCGTCTACGTGCTGGACCGGGCGATGCGGCCGGTGCCGGTCGGCGTGCCGGGCGAGCTGCACCTCGCGGGCGCGGGCCTGGCGCGCGGCTACCTCGGCCCGCCGGAGCAGACCGCGCGGCGGTTCGTGACGTGGAGCTACGGACCCGTGCGCGACGAGCGCCTCTACCGGACCGGCGACCTGGTGAGGTACCGGGCGGACGGTCAGCTGGAGCTGTTGGGCCGCTTGGACTTCCAGGTGAAGCTGAACGGCGTGCGGGTCGAGCTGGGCGAGGTGGAGGCCGCGCTGAGGCAGGTGCTGTCCACGAGGGAGGTCGTGGTGACGGCGGCGGCGGACCCGTCCGGCGACCGGCGGCTCGTGGCCTACGCGGTGGCCCGGTTCTCCTCTGACGACGTGCGCGCGGCCCTCGCCGAGGTGCTGCCGCGCCGGCTGGTGCCCGCGCTGGTCGTGCCCGTGGACCGGCTGCCGTTGAGCCCGAACGGCAAGGTGGACCGACGGGCGCTGCCGGCGCCGGTGTGGCCCGTGGGCGCGGTCGCGCCCGCCGACCCGGTCGAGCGGCGCGTCGCCGAGGTGTGGCGGGACGCGCTCGGCCTGGCCGAGGTGGGCCGGGACGCCGACTTCTTCGCGCTGGGCGGTGATTCGATGAAGGCGCTGCGCGTGGCGCGGGAGATCCACCCGGACCTGACCATGGTCGACCTGTTCGCCCACTCGACCGTCGCGTCCCTGGCCGACCACCTCCGCTCCCTGCCCGAGCGCGACGGCCGGGGGTGACGGGCCGCCGGTCGGTGGCGCTCGATGGGCAGCCGATCACGCTTCTCGCCCGCGACCGGAATCAGTGGGCGACACCGGATCCCACTAACAGAGCAAAGGTCCGACCGACGCCCACCAAATGCCTTTCCGGAATCACCGGCGCTGAGCCGCGTGAGGCTTCTCCGCGCGGTCACGGTCAGGCTTCCCGCGCGGGCGGGGGTCAGGCTTCCGGCGCGGTCCTCGCCGGGCCCGGGAGCGGCGCCGGCACCGGCGGGACCTCGGTCGGGCGCAGGCCGGCCACCAGTTCGGCCAGGTCGGCGGTGGCGTCGTCGGCCTGGTCACGGGTCGCCGTGCACCTCAACCGCACGACGCCGCGCCGGCCGGGGTCCGCCGCGTCCGGCAGGGTCAGGTACTCCTCCACCCGGACGACCTCCTGCCCGGCGGTGGTCGTGAGGCGCAGCGACTGGGTGAGCCGCGGACCGTGGGGACCGGTCCCGTCGACGCGGTCGGTGACGGTCGCGGTCGGCAGGGCGGCGGCGGACAGGTCGGCCAGCTCGGCGGGCGTCCACCCCGCGTCGGGTTCGTCGATGACGATCGTGGCGGTGAAACCGGAGCCGTGGGTCGCGGTGGCGATCGCGACGAACGCCGCCCCACCGGCGCCGACCTCGTCGGGCGGCACCGGCAGCCAGCCCGGCGGGAGCCGGAACGCGATGGGCAGCGACAGTTCTCCGTTCACGGGTCACTCCGTTCGGGTCGAGTCGGTTCCGGCCGCCGCGGGTCAGAACGGGAAGAGGCTCCGTCCGATCTCCCCGAAGTCGAGCGCGAGCTCGCCGTTCAGCGCGCCGCCGGCGATCGCGGAGGCGCCGACCTTGAAGCCCAGGCCGACCTTGCCGTTGTCGTTGATCACGTCGAGCGCGAACTTGGCGCCCGGCCCGACGTAGACCTCGGGCTGGGCGGAGACGGTGAGCGGTCCGAGCGAGTGCTCCAGCTCCGGGCCGCTCACCTGCACGCCGAACTGCGCTTCCAGGTCGATCAACGGGTCCTCGGACCTGGGCTGGTTGATCGCGCCGGTGAGGTGCAGACCGGCGGAGTACTCGCCCTCGACCGTGCCGTCGAACGCCTTCCAGGTGCCGTGATCGAAGTAGAAGTTCAGGTCGCCTCCGATGATCGGCCCGCCGGTGGCCAGCGACTCGGGGGTCGGCAGCCGGCCTTCGGGGTCGATGCCGGGCCCGTGGGACTCGATCGTCAGCAGCCGGCGGATCGCCTCGCCGGCGGCGTCGACGATCCGGTTGACGTAGTCGACGACCATCATGTCGCCGGGGTCGTGCGGGCTGATCAGGGCGGCCTCGTACAACGGCGAGTACGCGGCGACCACGTCGTGGATGCCCTGCTTGGTCCGGATCAGGCTGGTGGCGTAGTCCTCGGCCAGCACCGCCTGCTGGAGCTGCCGCTGCCCGAGCTGCTCGAAGGTCGAGCCGACCGCCGCCGCCTGCCCCTCCACCGTCTCCCCGCCGGTGTCCTGCCACGACGCGTGCGCGGCCCGTCCCGAGGTGGTCACCTCCGCGCCGGCGTCGGTGACGGCGCCCGCCGCCCCGCGCCAGGCCGCGCCGAGCTGCTGCGCCACCACTTCGTCGTCGGGCGGCCAGGGGTCGTAGCGCGCCTTGACCTCCGCCCACAGTGGACCGATCGGCTCCGGGGTGGTCATGCCAGTCCCTCGAACCGGTCGCGGCCGGCGGTGTCGGCTTGCACGTAGTCCGCGGTGCTCGCCAGCCCCGCGCCCGCCAGCCTCTCCGACGCGGGCACGTGCCGGGAGACGTCACGCGCGACCTGCTCGGCGCCGACGCGGTACCTGCCCATGAACGCCTGCCCGAGCACGCCCCGGCCCAACTGGCCCTCCAGGCTGCCGATGGTGGTCGCGGCGCTCGACCAGGCCGTGACCGCGCCCTGCCCGGCCGTGTCCATCCGGGACATCGCCTGTTCCACGCCCGCGGTCTCCATGTGCGCGCCGTCGGCCGATGAGGTCATCGCTGCTCCCCCTGTCGTATCCGGCGATCCAGTTCGGCCAACGCGAGGTCGAACCTCAGGTCGGCGGTGTCGGGGTCGGCGTCGGCGGGCAGGAACCGGGACACCACCTCGAACGCGGCCCGGGTGGCCTCCCGGTTCGCCGCCTGCACGGTCTGCAGCACGGTCCGCGCCAACGCGGCCGAGTCCGGATCGCGGTGGACCCGCGGGTCCAGGCGCAGGCCGATCAGCCGCCCGCCCGCGTCGACCGTCGCCTCGACCAGCCCGTCGTCCGACCAGGCCGTCGCCCGGCTCCGCGCGCGCACCTCCCGGATCCTGCGGAACTCCTCGGCCAACCGCACGTACCCGGAGTTGGCCGAGGAAGGCAGCAACGCGTCCATGCCCACCCCCCGTGATCGACTCTGATCGGAGTATCCGGCCACACCACTGCGCACGGACTGCCCCTGACCGGTTCCGGCCACGGCGCTTCGCCTCGCGTGCCCGTCCCGCCGTCCTGGTCAGCGGGCGGGTTCGGGCTCGGCCGGCAGCTGCCGGACGGAGCGCACGGTGAGCGCCAGCGGCGCGCTCAGCACAGCGATCGCCGCGCCGGCGAGGAGGACGGCGTCCGTGCCGACGAGCTCGGCCGCCGGTCCGGCCAGGGCCATGCCCACGGGCGCGGCGGCCAGGCCGACGACGGAGGAGAAGCCGGTGGCCCTGGCGACGAGGTCGGCGGGCACGTGCACCTGCCGCGCGGTCTGGGTCAGCACCGCGTAGAGGCCGGCCTGCACCCCGGCGGGAACGGCCGCCGCGACGAGCACGGGGACCGGCGCCCCCGCGGCGAGCAGGGCCAGCAGCGGGGCCAAGGCGACCGGGATGGCGCAGGCCACCACCAGCGGGCGTCGCGGTCGCCAACGCAGGGCCAGGACGCTGCCCAGCAACGCGCCGACGGCGTAGCCGTTGGCGATGAACCCCCATGCCAGCGCACCACCCAGTTGCTGATCGGCGAGGACGGGGGCGAGGACCAGGAACGGGGAGATGCACGCCCCGTTGACGACGGCGACCTGGATCGTGATGGCCCGCAACCAGGGGCGGGCGCGGAAGTCGCGCCACCCGTGCCGCGCGGCGTCGAGCAGCGCGGGTCGTGGGGGCACCGGCCGGTCCGCGACCTTCAGCGCGACGAGCGCGGCGGCGCTGACCGCGAACGTGGCCGCGTCCACGGCGAAGGACACGCCCGCTCCGACCGTCTCCACCAGCACCGCGGACACCACCGGGGCGAGGAGCGTCGCGGCGTTCTGGGCGGCGTTGACCAAGGCGTTGGCCTGACGCCGCCGCTCTTGGGGCACCACGTCGACGACCAGGCCCGCCGCGGCGGGGGCGAAGAAGGCGTTCGCCGTGCCCGCCACCGCTTGCAACGCGGCCAGGTGCCACAGCGTCCCCGCACCGGTGATCAGCAGCACGGCCGTCAGGCCCTGGGAGGCGCAGCGGACGACGTCGGCGGCGAGCATGACGGCCCGACGCGACACCAGGTCGCCCACCACCCCGCCGACGAGCGTGAACACCACCACCGGCAACCGGCCGACGAGCAGCACCAGCCCGACCTCGGTCAGCGACGCGCCGAGCCGCAACGAGCCGAACACCAGCGCCATGCCGATGAGGCCGTCACCGAAGTGGGAGGAGGTCCGGGCGATGAAGTACCAGCGGAACGCCGGGTCGCGCAGCAGCGCGGGCACAAGCCGGGGCATGGAACCACACGTTGCCGGCACCCACCGACAATTCGCGGAACCGCGGATCGGTCACAACGACCGAATCGCCGAGCACGTTCGGAGAACCCCGGCAGCTGATGACACGCTCGCCCGGTGAGTCCTGGCGCAGGAGGGGACGCCGCCGCGCGGACGCGGCGGCGTCAGGGTGGAACTACGTCACGCAGCCTGGTCAGGCGGCTCCATCGCTCCCGTCATGATGGCGACCGCGTCGGCCATGGAGATGGTCTTCGGGTCGACCACGGCCTTGCGGCGGCCGAGGCGCTGGATGTGGATCCGGTCGGCGACCTCGAAGACGTGCGGCATGTTGTGGCTGATCAGGATGACCGGCAGGCCGCGGTCGCGGACGTGGAGGATCAGGTCCAGCACGGCGCGCGACTCGCGCACGCCAAGCGCCGCCGTCGGCTCGTCCATGATGACGACCTTGCTGCCGAAGGCGGCGGCCCGGGCCACCGCGACGGCCTGCCGCTGCCCGCCGGACAACGTCTCCACGGCCTGGCCGGGGTTCTGGATCGTCATGATGCCCAGCGCGTCGAGCTGCCGCCGTGCCTCCTCGCGCATGCCGTTGCGGTCGAGCATGCGGAACACCGTGCCGAGCACGCCCTTGCGGCGGCGTTCACGACCCAGGAACAGGTTGCTCGCGATGTCCAGCGACGGCGAGACGGCCAACGACTGGTGCACGGTCTCGATGCCGGCGTCCCGCGCGTCGATCGGCGAGGTGAACGCCACCGGTGCGCCGTCCACCAGGATCTCGCCCTCGTCCGGCACGACCGCGCCGGACAGCGCCTTGATCAGGCTGGACTTCCCGGCCCCGTTGTCCCCGATGACGGCCAGGATCTCGCCGGGCAGCAGCTCCAGGTCCGAGCCCGACAGCGCGGTCACGCGGCCGTAGCGCTTCACCAGCCCGCGGGCCTGCAACACCGGTGTGGTCACTAGTGCACCCTCTTCCGTGCGGGCGCCTGGGTGGCGCTTGTGGTAGGAACCAGGCGGAAGTCGGGGTGACGGCCCGGTGTGGCCGCCCT
>NZ_JBVJVK010000050.1:0-66893 GCF_055603705.1 Actinosynnema sp. NPDC037264
AAACCCGGACCCACAACGGACCCGGCGCAGAACCACCGAACGGGCCGTCATCCTGCTGATCTGCCCGTCCGGCGAGGACATGCTTTTAAGGCTTTGATCTTTCCTCTTTGGCCTGGACACAGCCATCGGAACGCACGAACGAACGAACGGGCGCTCGCCGAGTGATTGCGAGATTGCGAGCGCCCGCCCGTACGTCAGCCTGATCGCCTGTCAGCCCATCGCCTGTCAGCCCATCGCCTGTCAGTTGGGCGCGTGGATCTGGTCTGCGGAGTTGGCCGCGTAGTCCCGCGTCGCCCCACGCACGAACATGTTCTGCTCGGCGTGGTTACCGGAGAAGTACTGCTTGATCGAGCCGTTGAACGGCGTGGTGGAGGCGTTGCGGCCGTACACGTCCGTGTAGACCGTGGTCGGCCCGGAGTTGCGCAGCTTGAAGCCACCCGCCCGGAACTCCCGCAGCGTGCCCTTGAAAGGCGAGCGCGGGTCGTCCCACGCCACCCGTTGGCCGGTCTGCTCGGTGATCCGCCGGACCGTGTTGCAGTAGTCGCCCCGGATGCCCTCGTAGCAGAGGTCGACCTGGCGGGCCAGCTTGTTCGGCTTCGACGCGTCGTAGTAGCGCGCCGGGTTCAGCACGTAGAACAAGGGCTGGATGGCGAACGACAGCTGCGAAGTGCTGATCGTGACGTCGGAGAACCAGAACTCGTGCAGGTCGTTGGTGTCGAACGGCACCTCGGTGCCGGTGATGACCTCGAAGTGCGTCTTGCCCTCGCGGATGGCCTGGACGCACGAGGCGTCGGTGATGAGCCGGCCGAGCGAGCGCGTGTCGGACGGCGAGTCCGCCGGGATGGCCGGGCCCACGTTGGTGAACTTGTTGTTGAACGGGCCGGGGCAGTCGGTCGCGCCGAACCCGCCCGGACGGCCGTTCGGGATCAACGCGGTGAACTTGGCCTCGGTGACCTGGTTGTTGTCCCGGTGCGTGCACTTGTTGTTGTAGATCAGCTCGTGCACGTTGTTGGTGAAGGCGTCCGGCGAGTGCGTGCCCTGGTGGAACTTCAGCAGGATGTCGCAGGTGGCGATGGTGGTGCCCTGCGGCGGGAAGAAGCTCGTCCCGTTGTCGCCCTGGATGACGTTCGAGTTGTCGACCGCGAGGACCTTGTGGCCGACGTGGTCCTCGTGCCGGTGCGCGCCACCGGGGTTGCTCGACATCATCACTTCACTGGTGTAGCCGAAGTACGGCCACTTCGCGTCGGCGAACAGGTCCGACGTGCGCGGGTCGTCGCCGTGCTCGTGGCCGAACGCGCAACCGCTCGCGTCACGCGGCGGGTGCCACGTCGGGTAGACCTTGCCGTCCGGGCCGTACGTCCAGTACCGGGCGTGGATCTCGCGCGAGCACTCGCCTGCCTTCGGCGCGTAGCCGCTGCCGCTCTCCGACGCGACGATGTCGTACGCCATGCTCCTCTGCGCGTCCGCCGGCGGCACCGACTTGCCCCACGCGGGGTTGTCGGTCGGCGGCACGGACGTGGTCGACGTGGGCGATGTGGTGGACGACGTGGTCGACGTCGGCCCGCTGGTCGGCGAGGACGTCGTGGTGGTCACCGGCGCGCCGGTGCACGCGGTGCCGTTGAGGGCGAACGAGGTCGGCGCCGGGTTGCTGCCGGTCCACGAGCCGTTGAAGCCGAACGTCGCGGTGGCGCCGGTCGCCAGGTTGGCGTTGTGGCTGACGCTGCGCGCGGTCACCTGGGCGCCGCTCTGGGTCGCGGTGGCGTTCCACGCCTGGGTGACCTGCTGGCCGGAGGCGAAGCTCCAGGTCAGCGTCCAGGAGCTGATCGGATCGCCCAGGTTCGTCACGTTCACGTTCGCGGTGAAGCCGTTGTTCCACTGCGACGGGACGGAGTAGGTGACGCCGCAGCCCGTGGCGGCGGCCTGCGCCACGAACACCGTGCTCCCCACGCCGACCGCGGCGACCGCCACTGCCGATAAGAATCTGAACCTGTATCTGCGCATGGTCTTTCTGCCCTCCATCAAGGTGTAGCCGGTATCCGTGCGGCGGCTCAGGGCATCGCGGGGTGAGGGTGGATTCGGGTTGCCGTCAACGCCGGGAAGAAGCGCGAGCGCCGCGGCGGAACCCCTCGCGGCTGATCGGACGACCGGCGGCGTGGTCCACGGGCATGCGTCCTCCTCGTTGAGGGCAGCGGGACAGCACTCGGCGAGCCTGCTTCGACCGGTGGCGGGATGGCGGCCGCCGCACACCGGGGTCGTTGCGCCGCGGCGGGTTCGGTCGGTCGTCGTGCGGCCCGACGACCGGATCACCGAAGCACGGCGGGTGACCGGACCGGCGGATCGGGATCTGCCGATGCGGGTAGTGTTCGACCGACTCCACGGCGTTGTCAACGCTTGTCGAAACGTTGCGAAAGCGCCGGTCTTAATCCGTTAAGCGCTCTGTGGGATCACCCGGTGCGGGAAAAGTGGCTCTCAGGCGACTCAGGTGGCCCGCATGGACGACGACGTCGGGTAGGTCGGGCCTGAACCGGTTGAGGACGTGCTCCCGGACGTGCCGCTGGACGTGCCGCCCGTCGTGCCACCGGACGTGCCGTCGGGCGACGTGCCGGCCGAGGTCGTCTCGGCGGGCGTGGTCGCGGGCGCCTCGGTCGTCGTCGTGGTGGTGGTCGTCGTCGTGGTCGGCGTGGGGCAGCCGGGCGGGATCGACGGCGTCGTGGTGGGCGTCGTCGTCGGCGTGGTGGTCGTCGTCTCCGTCGGCTGCGTGGGGCACGTCGGCGTCGTCGTGGTCGGACTCGTCGGCACGGTCGGGGTGAACGTGATCGTCACACCGGGCCGCGTCGTGGTCGTGGTCGACGTCGTCGTCGGGTTCGACGTGCCGGAGGACGGCGGCGTCGTGTTGCCGGGCGGCGAGGCGTTGTTGTTGTTGTCCGACGGGGTGTTGCCGTTGCCCGGGTCGGGCCCGAAGTCGTCGTCCGAGCCGATGATGTCGGGCAGCACGGGCACGCCGCTGGCGTACACCTCCGCCCAGTACAGCACCGTGGCGACGTACTCGTTGGACTGGTTGTAGCGGAACACCGCACGCGCGCGCTGCACCGGATCGCTCACGTCGGCGTTGTTGGCGCACAGGTAGTTGCCCGCGCCGATGGTGGCGTCGTAGATGTTGTTCGGGTTCCGGTCGCCGTCCTCGTTGCCGTCGGCCGCGTAACCGGCCCACGTGGACGGGATGAACTGCATCGGGCCGACGGCCCGGTCCCAGGTGCGGTCGCCGTCGAACCGGCCGCCGTCGGTGTCGCGGATCGCGGCCACGCCGGGCGAGCCGTCGAGCACGGGGCCCACGATCCGCTCGACCGTGGTGCCGCTCTCGGTGACCCGGCCGCCGCGGGCGTGCCCGGACTCGATGCGGCCGATGCTCGCCAGCAGCGGCCAGTCCAGCTTGCAGCCCGGCGTGGTCCGACCCAGCCGGTCGGCCGCGCGCATGTAGGCGTCGAGCATGACGCCGGGGATGCCGTGCTGGCCCTCGCGCAGGAACCCGCCCTCCAGCGGGGGCAGGTCGTCCTCGAACTCCGACGGGTCGTCGGCGTCGGCCAGCAGGGCCGCGCTCAGCTCGTCGGTCTCGGGCAGCCGGCCGGTGGCGCCGAGCTTGCCCTGGGCGTCCAGCGCGAGCGTGCCCAGCACGTCGCCCGGACCGGGCGGCACGGCCTCGACGTCGGCGCGGTCGGCGGAGGCGAACCAGTCCATCGGCGTGGCCGTGTGCAGCAGCGCCGGCACGAGCAGCGCGGCGGTCGCGGTCGCCGCGAAGCCCCATTGCCGAGGCGTCATCGTGCCCGGATGGACCTTGGTCCGCTTCCGCCCCCGACGCTTCGACTTCGGCACAGCCACGAACTCCCCATCGACTCGTCACCCGGCCTGCAGACCAGCCTGCCTGATCCGAACGGCGGTGTCACGGGCACGGCTGAGCTTTGTGCCCGAAGAACTGCCCCTACGGTCAGTTTTTCACCTTTGACGCGCAATCACCGCTCGGCCACCACTGCGCGAGCAGGTCGAGCGCCTCGTCGCCGAACGGGTTCAGGCCACGGCCGGCGGCCAGCGAGTGCGCCACGTGCACGTGCAGGCACTTGACCCGGGTCGGCATGCCACCGGCGGTGACGGTCGTGCCGAGCGGCTCGATCGCGTCCCGCTCGGCCAGGTACAGCTCGTGCGCCCGGAGGTACCGCTCGGCCAGCTGCTCGTCCGTGGCCAACCGGTCGGTCATCTCCTTCATCAGCCCGGCGCCCTCGAGCCTGCTGACGTAGGAGTTCAACCGGGAGCAGGTCAGGTAGTACAGGGTCGGGAACGGCGTGCCGTCCTCCAGCCGGGGACTGGTCTGCACGACCGCCGGGTGCCCGCTGGGGCAGCGCGCGGCCACCTCGCGCATCCCCCGCGGCGCGCGGCCCAGCTGCGCCTCGACCGCCGCCCGGTCCTCGTCGCTCACCGTCATCGTGCCGCCGCCGAATCCCACAACTGCTCGTACCACGCCTTGTCCTCGGCCGGTTTGGTCTCCGGTCGCTGTTGGTCCAGTTCACGCTCCGCGTCACCGGGGAGCTGCACGATGTAGGGCGTCTCGCCGGGCCGCACGTAGTGCAGCCTGCGCCGCGCCTCGGCCTCCACGTGCGCCGGGTCGGCCAGTTCCCGCTTGCGCTGCTCCAGCTGCCCCACCTCGGCCCGCAGCGTCTCCTGCGAGGCGGTGACCTCGCGCAGCTCCTCGCGCTGCGCCAGGTACGTCCGCAGCGGCACGGCGATGCTCAACGCCAACGCGCACACCACCATCGCCAGCAACGCGGCCCGCCGCGTGCCGGTCATGCCGAACGCGCCGCCCGTGCCCGCGCCCGCCCTGGTCCGCGCCCTGGACTGCGGCTTGCGCGCCGCGGGCCGGGTGGTGCGCGGCGCCCCGTCGGCCCGGCCCTTGCGCGGTTCCGGCTTGCGCGGCTCGCCCTTGCCCGGCTCGCCCTTGCGTGCCTGGCCGCGACGGGCCCGCGCAGGGCGGGACCCCGACGCGGCCTCGCGACCGCGCCGGGGTTCCCGTTCCCGCCGTGCCATCAGCTCTCCGGCGTGTACCGCGGGAAGGCCAGGTCGCCGGCGTAGCGCGCGGCGTCGCCCAGGGCCTCCTCGATGCGCAGGAGCTGGTTGTACTTCGCGGTGCGCTCGCCGCGGGCGGGCGCGCCGGTCTTGATCTGGCCCGCGCCGACGGCCACGGCCAGGTCGGCGATCGTGGTGTCCTCGGTCTCGCCGGACCGGTGCGACATCATCGACTTGTAGCCGTAGGACGTGGCCAGCGCGACCGCGTCCAGCGTCTCGGACAGCGTGCCGATCTGGTTGACCTTCACCAGCAGCGCGTTGGCCGCGCGGCGGGAGATGCCCTCCTCCAGCCGCTCCGGGTTGGTCACGAACAGGTCGTCGCCGACGATCTGCACGCGCTCGCCCAGCTCGGCGGTCATCTGCACCCAGCCGTCCCAGTCGTCCTCCGACAGCGGGTCCTCGATGGACACCATCGGGTAGGCGTCGACCAGCTCGGTGTAGTAGCCGGTCATCTGCTCGGCGCTGCGCTTGGTCTTCTCGAACGTGTAGGCGCCGTCGGCGTAGAACTCCGTGGCGGCCACGTCCAGGGCCAGCGCGATGTCGCGGCCCGGCGTGAAGCCCGCCTTCTCGATCGCGACCAGGATCAGGTCCAGCGCGTCGCGGTTGCTCGACAGGGACGGCGCGAAGCCGCCCTCGTCGCCCAGGCCCGTGCCCAGGCCCTTGGACTTCAGCACCGACTTCAGCGCGTGGTAGGTCTCCGCGCCCCAGCGCAGGGCCTCGCGGAAGGTCTCCGCGCCGATCGGCGCGATCATGAACTCCTGGATGTCCACGTCGGTGTCGGCGTGCGCGCCACCGTTGAGGATGTTCAGCATCGGCACCGGCAGCACGTGCGCGTTCGGGCCGCCGATGTACCGGAACAGCTCCAGGCCGCTGGACGCCGCCGCCGCCTTCGCCACCGCGAGCGAGACGCCGAGGATCGCGTTCGCGCCCAGGCGGGACTTGTCCGGCGTGCCGTCCAGGTCGACCAGCTTCTGGTCCACCACCCGCTGCTCGACGGCCTCGATGCCGACCAGCTCGGGACCGATCTCGTCGAGCACCGCCGTGACCGCGCGCTCGACGCCCTTGCCCAGGTAGCGCTTGGCGTCGCCGTCCCTCAGCTCGACCGCCTCGTGCTCGCCGGTCGACGCGCCGGACGGAACCGCGGCGCGCTCCAGCGTGCCGTCGTCCAACGCCACCTCTACCTCGACGGTCGGGTTTCCTCGCGAGTCCAGGATCTCGCGGGCGCCGACCTGCTCGATGACCGCCACGTGCGCTCCCTCGTCAGACCATCTGTGTATCGATGCCGAGCCTAGTTGGTGCAAGGTGTGGGACGGCCCCGGCTCGCCTGTTCGAGCGGCGTTCGCCCGCCGTTCGCCCGGGCGACGGGCGGCGGGGCGTACCGCCGGGCGGGACGGGGACGCGGCGGCCGAGCGCGTCCGCCACCGCTCGGGGCGCGCCGGGACCGACAATGGTGCGGGATCCGGCTCGGTGACGTTAGGACGGTGCACGCGTGGTTCACGTGGCGCGGGGTGGGGACGGGCCGCTGCTGGTGCTGCTGCACGGGCTCGGCGGGACCGGGTCGGTGTGGCGCGGCGCCGCGGCGGCCTGGCCCGGGGCGTGGTTGGCGGTCGACCTGCCCGGCCACGGCCGGTCGGCGCCGGCGGCGCGGTACTCGTTCGGGTCGTTGGCGGCGTCCGTGGCCGGGGCGGTCGGTTCCGGGCCGGTGGCCGTGCTCGGGCACTCGTTGGGCGGCGTGGTCGCGTTGACGCTGGCCAGCGGGTGGTTCGGGGTGGACGTGCGGGCGGTCGGCGGGCTCGGGATCAAGCTGCGGTGGACGGCGGAGGAGCTGGCGCGGGCCGCCTCGCTGGCCGCGAAGCCCGCGCGGGTGTTCCCGACCCGCGAGGAGGCGTCGGCGTGGGCGTCGAAGCTGGCCGGCGTGCCGTTGGAGGACGGCGTGGTCGAGGTGGACGGCGGCTGGCGGGCGGCGCTGGACCCGGCGGCGTTCGGGGTCGGCGCGCCGGATGTGGCGGGGCTGCTGGCGGTGGCGAAGGCGCCCGTCGTGCTGGCGGCGGGCGAGTCCGACGGGATGTGCCCGCCGGAGCACCTGCTCGCGGCGCGGGCGGACGGGGTGGTGCTGCCCGGGGTGGGTCACAACGCCCACGTGGAGCAGCCGCTGTCGATCAAGCCGGTGCTCGACCGGCTGCACGGCGCTCTCGTGGCGTGACACACCGATCCCGTCATCCGGTCGGCTGTCGTGTGCCGGCCGGATGGCCGGGTAGCGTTGATCGAACCATGACGGACAGCACCTTCGAGGCGTTCCGCCGAGCCGAGGCGCTGCTCGCGGACCGCCGACCGCTGGAGGCGCTGCGCGAGCTGCGAGTCGTGCTCGAAGCGGCGCCGGACCAGGTGGGCGTGCAGCTGCTCGCGGGTCGGGCCTACCTGGGATCGGCCCAGCTCAAGCGTGCCGAGGCGGCGTTCCGGAAGGTGCTCGACCTCGACCCCAGTGATCACTACGCGCGGTTCGCGCTCGGTCGGACGTTGCAGCGGCAGAGCCGGCTGCCCGAGGCGCTCACGCAGCTGCGGATGGCGGCGGCGATGAACCCGTCACCGGAGTACCAGGAGGCGTTGGGCGAGGTCAGCGCCCGGCTCGCGGTGGAACGGGACCGATGACGGCCTACGAGCTCGGTCCGGTGGTGGCCGAACGCCGGCTGGAGTGCGTGGCCGGCGACGGCGCCCGCACAGCGGTCGTGATCAGGATCGGGACGCCCCACCCGGACCCGCTGAGCGCGAACGGCGACTGGTGCTGCCCCCACCAGGTCCTCGGTCTCGGCGACGAGGCCGTCGGCGCCGCGTTCGGCGTCGACTCCCTGCAAGCCCTGCTGCTCAGCGTGTACCGCGTGCGCCTGGACCTGGCCGCACGCGCGGCGCAGGCGTCGGTCGAGCTCGACTGGCTCGGGCAGCCTGAGCTGGGCCTGACCGTCGACCCGCACGTGCCCGCCTGACGGTGCCGGCCCGACGGCTCAGCCTGACCGTGCCCGCCTGACGGGTCAGCCGCCGATGCTGGCGCGGGCGTAGGCGTCGGCTCCGCTGTAGACGTTCTGGCCGTACTCGGTCGAGTTGTTGTAGGCCAGCACGGCCGCCCACCAGCCGGCGCCCGTGCCCAGGTCACGTCCGCCCGAGCACAGGTAGCGGGCGGCGGCCAGGGCGGCGTCGTCGATGTTCTGCGGGTCCGGGTTCTGCCCGTCGCCGTTCGCGCGCACCGCGTAGCGGGCCCACGTGGTGGGGATGAACTGCATCGGGCCGACCGCGCGGTCCCAGCGGGTGTCGCCGTCGAGCGCGCCGCCGTCGCTGTCGGCGATCGCCTTCACGCCCGGTGAGCCGTCCAGCGGGATGCCGATGATCGGGCGTGACGGCCGGCCGTCCTCGCCCAGGCGCAGGCCGCCGATCGTGCCGTGGTGCGACTCGATGCGGCCGATGCCCGCCAGCGTCGCCCACGACACCCGGCACGCGGGGTTCTGCGACCGCATCACCAGGTCGGCGACGGCGTACGCGCGCAGGGCCCGGACGGGGATGTCGGTCTTCTCCGACAACGCCGTCGCCCACGCGGTCAGGGGCTCGGCGTCGCCCGCGGCGGCCGAGGAGGCCTGTGGTTCGCCGGCGGGCACGTCACCCGCGGAGCCCGGCGCGGCGGCGCCCGGTTGGACCTCGAGGAACGGCACCGGGAACGGCGGGTCGGCGGCGGGCCTGGGCCCGGACCGGTTGAGCGTGCTCAGGGCCCAGGCGCCCCCGGCCACGAACGCCAGCAGCAACAACACCAGCGCCAGGCGTCCGGCGAGGTCGCCGGCGCGGCCGCGCGACGGCGGGCGCGACTCGGTCTTGGACGGCGGCGGAACGACCACCGCCCCAGGCTACGTGCTGAACCCGGGTGCCCGGGCGTGCTCGGCGCCGTCGCCGCCCGAAACCCCCGATCAGACGCCCGGAGACCGCCGGGATTCCAGCCGAGGGGGCCGGTTCACCGTGTTCCGGGCGTTCAACGCGGGGGTCCTGGGCGTAGGACGCGCGCGGTCAGGACGTAGGACAGGCGCGAGGTGGCGGTCGGGTCGGTGGGGGTTGTCGGGGCTGGTGAGGGTGAGGTGGTGGGGTCGGGTGAAGGTGAAGGTGAGGTGGACGTGGGAGAGGTGGGGGTCGGGGTGCTGGCGGTGGCCGAAGGTGATGGGGAGGTGGATGGTGTCGGAGTGGGGTGTGGGAGGGGTTCGGCGCCGGTTCGGGCGCGGGCGGTGACGGCGTGCGTCGAGGTGGGCGGTGGGAGCGGCGGGTGGTGCAGGGCCCGGCGGTCCGTGGACGGGGCGGGGCTCGGTGACGGGGCCGGCACGGACGGGGGCGGCGGGGTGGTCGTGGCGGCTCCGGTCCGGTGCGTCAGCGGGACGGGCGGGACCTGGGTGCGGGCGCTGACCAGGGTCTGGCGGCCGGACGGTGGCGCCTGGCCCGACGGTGGCGGCGCCGGCTGACCGAACGTCAGCACCAGCGCCGCCACCCCGCCCACCGCCGCCAGCGGCAGCACCACGACCGCCGCCATGCACCCGCGCCCACTGCGCGGCGACTCACGATGACTCACCCGTTACCCCGCCCCCCGAACCCGATCTTGCGTGGTACCCATTGGTCGGTTTCGGACCACCGGCCGCAACCACCACGCCGTCACACGCCCGGGTGAACTCGATCAGGCGAGGGGCGGTAGCTGCGGCGGAACGGCCGCCGGCCGCGCCTCCAACGCCTCCAGAGCCAGCCGCACCGCCGTGTCCAGCTGCGGGTCGCGCCCGGCCACCCGGTCCTGCGGCGTGACCACCACCTCGACGTCCGGGTCGACGCCGTGGTTCTCCACGCCCCACCCCGGCCCGGCGAACCACGTCGCGTACCGGGGCTGCGTCACCAACGTCCCGTCGACCAGGTGGTACTGCATGTCGATGCCGATCACCCCGCCCCACGTGCGGGTGCCGACGACCGGCCCGATGCCCATCTCCTTGATCGCCACGTTCACGATGTCGCCGTCGGACCCGGCGAACTCGTCCGCGATCGCGATCACCGGCCCGCGCGGCGCGTCGCCGGGGTAGCTGTCCGCCGTGGTGTACCCGCGCGCCACCGACCAGCCGATGATCCGCCTGCCCAGCTTCTCCACCACCAGCTCGGACGTGTGCCCGCCGCCGTTCTCCCGCACGTCCAGCACCACGGCCTCGCGCCCCAGCTCCACCCGCAGGTCGCGGTGCAGCTGCGCCCAGCCCGCGCCCATCATGTCCGGCACGTGCAGGTACCCGACCCGCCCGTCGGTCAGCGAGTGCACGCGCGCCCGCCGGTCGGCCACCCACGCGTGGTAGCGCAACGGCTCGTCGTCCTCCAGCGGCACGACCACGACCCGGCGCGGCTCGCCACCGCCGCCGGGCCGCACGGTCAGCTCCACCGGCTTGCCCGCCGTGCCGACGAGCAGCGGCGCGGGCCCGGTCAACGGGTCCACCTGCCGCCCGTCGACCGCCACGATCGCGTCACCGGCCCGCACCGCGACCCCGGGAGCCGCCAGCGGCGACCGCGCCGCCGGGTCCGACGTCTCGCCCGGGATCACCCGCGCGATCCGCCACGCGCCCGCCTCGTCCCGCTCCAGGTCGGCGCCGAGCAGCCCCACGGCACGCCCGCGCGACCCGTGCGCCGGGATGACGTAGGCGTGCGACGTGCCCAGCTCGCCCTGCACCTCCCACAGCAGGTCGACCAGGTCGTTGTAGCTGCCCAGCCGGTCCACCAGCGGCCGGTAGCGCTCCAGCACGCCCGCCCAGTCGACGCCGCCCATGTCGGTGCGCCAGAAGTGGTCCCGCATCAGCCGCCCGGCCTCGGCGTACGCCTGCCGCCACTCGGCCGCCCGGTCCACCACCACCCGCACCCGCGACAGGTCGACGTCCACCGAGTCGTGGTCGTCGGAGTCGACCTTCCGGTCGGTCGGCACGACCCGCAGGTCGCCGCCGTCCTGCACGACCATCCGCTGCCCGTCGCCGGTCACGTCGAACGCGTCGACGCCGTCCACCAGCACGTCGGTGCGCGACTTGGCCAGGTCGAACCGCTCCAGCACGGACCTCGGCGGCCGGGCCGTCGGGGAGGCGAGGTTGTCGCCGAGCACACCGCGCAACGGCGACCGCAGCCACAGCAGCCCGCCCTTGGCGGCGGTCAGGCCGGAGTAGCGGGCGGCGGCGACCGGCACCGTCACCACCCGGTCGGCCAGCCCGTCCAGGTCGACGACCGTGATCGGGTTCTCGTCGTCCTTGTCCTTGTCCTTCTCCGACGAGTCGTCGCCCACGGGCCGGCCGAGGCGCAGCGGGTCGAACGGCGACGGCGTGGTCGCGGCCAGCGGCAGCAGGTAGGGCCGGCAGCCGGTCGGGAACGACAGGTCGAACACGTGCGCGTCGTAGACCGGGTCGAAGCTGCGCACCGACAGGAACGCCAGGTAGCGGCCGTCCTCGGTGAACGTCGGCGAGAAGTCGGAGAACCGCAGCGGCGTCACGTCCACCACGGACAGGTCGGTGGTGTTGGTCATCCGGATGTGCTGCAACGGGCGCGGCCCGGGGTGCGACCACGCGAGCCAGTTCGAGTCCGGGGAGAACGCCAGGTCGCTGACGTGCGGGTTCGCGCCCTTCAGCACCTCGCGCACCTCGCCGGACTCCACGTCGACCAGCAGCAGCCGCCCGTCGTGCGTGGCCACGGCGAGCCTGCGCCCGTCCGGCGAGACGGCCAGCTCCAGCACCCGCCCGAGCTTGCCGACCGCGACCCGGCGGGGCTCGTTGCCGGGCTCCACGCCGCCGACCGGCGAGAACTCCAGGGCCTCCTCGCCGTCCGCGTCGGTCACCCACACCACGTTGTCGCCGACCACGCGCGGCAGCCTGGCCCGGACGCCGGGCTGCTCGGCCAACGCGCGCACCGGGCCGTCCCGGTGGGTCACCCAGTGCACGGTGCCGCGCACCTCGACCACGCTGCCGCGGCCGGTCTTGTCGGGGTGGAAGTCGTCGGGCCGCGACGGCACCGGCCGCGGCCTGCGCGCCGTGCGCGGTCCGCCGAGCGCGACCTCCAACCGCCGCGGCTCGGCCTCCAGACCGTCCAGGACCCACAACTCGCCCGCGTGCTGCCAGACGATCCGCTCGCCGTCGCTGGACGCGACCCGGGCGTAGAACTCCTGCTCGGTGTGCCGCCGCAGGTCGGAGCCGTCGGGCAGCACGGAGTACAGGCTGCCGACGCCGTCGTGGTCGGACAGGAACGCGATCCGGTCGCCGATCCACATCGGCGAGGTCAACGACGAGGTCAGCTCGGGCAGGATGCGCGCGAACTCGCCGTCACCGTCCACGTCGACCCACAGCTTGCCCGCCGCGCCGCCCCGGTAGCGCTTCCACCAGGCCGGGTCGCGGCCGTACACGGAGGTGACGACCACCTGGCCGGACGGGCCGAACGCGACGTCGTCCACCCAGCCGAAGGGCAGCCGCCGGGGCGGGCCGCCGTCGGTGGGGACGGCGTGCGCCCACTGCCGGTTCGTGGTCGCCTGGCCGGTGGACGTGACGGCGACGACCTCGCCGTCGGACGTCCAGCCGCGCACGCCGGTGGAGTAGTCGCCCCAGTAGGTGAGCCGGGTGGCCTCGCCGCCGTCCACCGGGGCCAGGTGGACCTCGGGCGCGCCGTCGCGGCGGCTGGTCCAGGCCAACCGGGTTCCGGTCGGGTCGAAGCGCGGGAAGGAGACGGGCACCTGGTCGGCGGTCACCCGCCAGGCCCGGCCGCCGTCGAGGGGGGCCAGCCACACGTCGTCCTCGGCCACGAAGGTCACGAGGTTGCCGTGCAGGTGCGGGAAGCGGAGGTAGGCCTCGGTCACCTCTTCGACGTTAGCGCTCCGGTGATCCCCACCCGACCCGCCCCGGCCAGGTCGCTGCGGCATCGAGATCAACGACCGGCGCGCGGGCCAACCGGATCACTCGGACAGGCGAATCCTGCAACCCGGGACAACCCGAACCGCATTTCTCCCGTTAGCCGGGAAAAACGGCGGCCACGGCGGCGGGGAGGACTGGCGGGCGAGTTGCGGGAGGAGCCGAGCGGCAGCGGAGGGTGCAGGCGGTAGCGCTGGAGCACCCAGGGGCCTGGGCCTTGCGGGCTCGGGCAGGCGGGCTCAAGCGCGGCTCGGGCGGGCTCAAGCAGGGCTCGGGCCGGGCTCGGGCAGGCCGGTGGGCTCAGGAGGGCCAGTGGGCTCGCCAGTCCGCGGCGGTCAGGGTGGTGAGCCCCGCCGCGCGAGCCGACCGCTCGGCCGCACGCACGTTCACCTCGAACCGCCGCGCCACCGCGCGCAGCTCCGTCTCCGGGTCCTCACCGGCCAGCTTCGCCAGCGCCGCCACCGCGAACAGCGTCGTGCCCGCGTCGTCACCCTCCGGCAGCAGGTCCACCGGGAACCCGGCCCGCGCCACCCGCTGCGCCAGCTTCCCCGCCAGCGCCACCGCGGGCTGCCCGCTCGCCACGCCGTCCACACTGGACTGGCGCTGCTTCTCGACCTGCTTGAGCTCTTCCCACCGGTGCTGCTGGGACGTCGCGTCGTGCACGGCCGGGTCGTGGTCGGCGAACACGTGCGGGTGCCGTCCGACCAGCTTGGCCACCAGGTCGCCCGCCACCTCGTCGATCCCGAACGGCTCCTCGGCGTCCTCCGCCGCGATCCGAGCGTGGAACAGCACCTGGAGCAGCACGTCGCCCAGCTCCTCGCGCAACGACGCCCGGTCGCCGTCCTCGATCGCCTCCAGCAGCTCGTAGGTCTCCTCGACCAGGTACTGGCGCAGCGACTTGTGGTCCTGCTCGGCGTCCCACGGGCAGCCGCCGGGCGAGCGCAGGCGGTCCATCACGGCCGCCGCGTCCAGCAGCGGCACGGCCGGGGTGCGGATCACGGCGGACCCGGCCGAGATCAGCTCCAGCGCGGCGGGCTCGTCCGGGTTCGTGGTGATCAGCACCAGCGACGGACCCGCGACCAGCTCCGACACCGGCTCGGCCGACCACAGCGCCGCGTCCACGCCCTCCCCCGCGTACACCGCCGCCGCGCCCCGCAGAGCGGGTAGCGCGGCGGCGGGCAGAACCGGGGCGGTGCCTACGACGACAACGGTCACGGCGACTTCTGCCGCACCGGCGCCTGGTAGCCGCTCATCTCACCCTCGCTCGCCGCCAGCGAGATGGCGGTGCCGTCCCACAGGCCGTAGCGCGGGTTGACCTCGATCTCGGGGTCGCCGGCCAGCGTCTGCACGAGCCGCAGGCCGATCTGCTCCAGCAGCTGCGGCGTCAACTGCTCGGTGGACGACTCGCCGGACGGCCGCACGTCGGTCTTGCGGTCGGTCACGTAGGCCACGATCCACTGCGCGCTGCTCGGGTCCGGCGCGAACGCCACCACGGTGCCCGCCGGCACGCCGAACAACGGCGACTGGGCGGCCTGCGGCGACTCGGCCGACCGCACCCGCTGGCCCTCCTTGGACAGGGTCTGGCCCTGGGTGCCGGAAGGCGCGTCGGCCACGAACTCGGCCATCTTCGCCGGGTCGGCCGCGACCTGCTTGGCCTTCGCGATCGCGTCCGCGTTGTCCTTGGTGAAGAAGTAGTCGAACGTGACTTCCATCCGGTCCACGTACTTGCGCGCCAGCTCGACCAGCAGCAGCTGGTCCCTGGCCCGCTCGCGGAACGTCGCCGCGTCGTACACGGTGTTCTGCGAGGCCAGTTCCGCGCCGCCGGCCTGCTCGACCGACTCGGTCACGGCCTCCTCGGACACCGAAACGCCCTCGCGCCGGGCCGCCTGCTCGATCAGCTCGTGCTGCACGCCCAGGGTCACCAGCTGCCGGGCGACCTGGTCGAGCTTGCGCTGGTCGTGCAGCTTCTGGGCCTCGGGCTCCTTCTTGAGCACGACGTCCAGCCGCTGCTGCACCTGCTGCAACGGCAGCACGGTGTCGCCGACGATCGCGGCCGAGCCGACGTGGCCGGGCCCCGTGCCGCAGCCCGCGACCAGGAGTGCCACCGCCGCGCCGATCAGGGTGAAGCGCCTCTGCACAGTCCTCACGACCAGTACCTTCTCACGTCCTCGTGACGCCGCTCACGGGAGTCCCCGCCAAAGACTCCAGGAAGTGCGCGCACCAATCCAGCAATTCCTGATCACGCAACTGCGGTGCGCCCATCCGGCCGCCGGCCGCGCCCTCCGTCGGCCGGGGCACGCTGACGGTGTGCGCGGCCTGCTTGTAGACCGCCTTCGGGAACAGCCGGCGCAGCCGCACGAGCTGGCTGTCCTTGAGCTCCAGCGGCGCGAAGCGGATCGTCTGGCCCTGGGTGGCGACCTCGGTGACGCCGTGGGCGCGGCACGTCTGCCGGAACCGGGCCACCGCGAGCAGCCGTTCGACGGGCAGCGGCGGGGTGCCGTAGCGGTCCTTCAGCTCGTCCCACACGCTCTGCAGCGCCTCGGCGTCGCTCGCGGCGGCGATCTTGCGGTAGGCCTCCAGCCGGAGCCGCTCGCCGGGCACGTAGTCGTGCGGGATGTGCGCGTCGACGGGCAGGTCGACGCGGACCTCGGCCAGCTCCTCCTCGGCCTCGCCGTCGGCGCCCGCGTGCTTGCGGAACGCCTCGACGGCCTCGCCGACCAGCCGCACGTACAGGTCGAAGCCGACGCCCGCGATGTGGCCGGACTGCTCGGCGCCGAGGATGTTGCCGGCGCCGCGGATCTCCAGGTCCTTCATGGCCACGGCCATGCCCGCGCCGAGCTCGGTGTTCTGGGCGATGGTGGCGAGCCGGTCGTGCGCGGTCTCGGTCAGCGGCGCCTCGGGCGGGTAGAGGAAGTAGGCGTAGCCGCGTTCCCGGCCGCGGCCGACGCGTCCGCGAAGCTGGTGCAGCTGGGCGAGGCCCAGCAGGTCGCCGCGCTCGACGATGAGGGTGTTGGCGTTGGAGATGTCCAGGCCGGTCTCGACGATGGTGGTGCAGACGAGCACGTCGTACTCGTTCTCCCAGAAGCCCTGGATGATCTTCTCGAGCTTGTCCTCGTTCATCTGGCCGTGCGCGGTGATCACGCGGGCCTCGGGGACCAGCTCGCGGATGTGCCGGGCGGCGCGCTCGATCGAGGACACGCGGTTGTGCACGAAGAACACCTGGCCGTCGCGCAGCAGCTCGCGGCGGATGGCGGCGGCGACCTGCTTGTCGTCGTAGGAGCCGACGTAGGTCAGGATCGGGTGCCGCTCCTCGGGCGGGGTGAGGATGGTCGACATCTCGCGGATGCCGGCCAGCGACATCTCCAGGGTGCGCGGGATCGGCGTGGCGGACATCGTGAGCACGTCGACGTGCGTGCGCAGGGCCTTGATGTGCTCCTTGTGCTCGACGCCGAACCGCTGCTCCTCGTCGACGATCACGAGGCCGAGGTCCTTGTAGCGCAGGCTCTTCTGCAGCAGCCGGTGCGTGCCGATGACGATGTCGACCTCGCCCTCGGCCAGGCCGGTGATCGTCTGCTCGGCTTCCTGGGCGTCGGTGAACCGGGACAGGCCCTTGATGGTCACCGGGAACGCGCGCATCCGCTCGGTGAACGTGTTCAGGTGTTGCTGGGCGAGCAGCGTGGTCGGCACGAGCACCACGACCTGCTTGCCGTCCTGCACCGCCTTGAACGCCGCCCGCACCGCGATCTCGGTCTTGCCGTAGCCGACGTCGCCGCAGATCACCCGGTCCATCGGCACGGTGCGCTGCATGTCGGCCTTGACCTCGTCGATCGCGGCCATCTGGTCGAGGGTCTCGGTGAACGGGAAGGCGTCCTCCAGCTCGCGCTGCCACGGCGTGTCGGGCGCGAACGCGTGCCCGGGCGCGGCCTGGCGGGCGGCGTAGAGCTGGACCAGCTCGGCGGCGATCTGCTTGACCGCCTTCTTCGCCTTGGCCTTGGTGTTCTTCCAGTCGCTGCCGCCGAGCTTGTTCAGCGTGGGCAGCTCGCCGCCGACGTAGCGGGAGATCTCGTCGAGCTGGTCGGTGGGCACGAACAGCCGGTCGCCGGGCTGGCCGCGCTTGCTGGAGCCGTACTCCAGGACCAGGTACTCGCGGGTCGCGCCGGCCACGGTGCGCTGCACCATCTCGACGTACTTGCCGATGCCGTGCTGCTCGTGCACCACGTAGTCGCCGGGCCGCAGGGCCAGCGGGTCGACCGCGTTGCGGCGGCGGCTGGGCATGCGGCGCATGTCCTTGGTGGACGTGCCGTGCCGGCCGCCGGTGAGGTCGGTCTCGGTGAGCACGACCAGGGCCAGTTCGGGCAGCGAGAAGCCGTCTTCCAGCGCGCCGCGCACGACGGTGACGGCGCCCTTCTTGGGCCGGGTGTCGAGGGTGTCCCGGAGCACGACGGCGACGTCGGCTTCGCGCAGCTGCTCGGTGGCGCGCTGGGCCGTGCCCGCGCCGGGGACGACGAGGACCGCCGTGCCGCCGGAGGCGGTGTGGGCGCGCAGGTCGGCGAACGCCCGGTCGATGTCGCCCTGGTAGGCCTCGACCTGCTTGAGCTCGAGCCGGACGACGTCCTCGCCCTCGGTGGTGAGCTGGCTGAGCGTCCACCAGGGCCTGCCCTGGGCCCGCGCGGACCCGGCCACGTCGGCGAGGCTGTGGTAGGCGCTGGAGTCGAGGTCGATGGGGCTCTGCCCGCCGCCCGCCGCGGCCATCCAGGAGGCCTCCAGGAACTCCTGGCCGGTGCGCACGAGGTCGGCGGCGCGGGCGCGGATCTTCTCCGGGTCGTTGAGCACGACGTGCGTGCCGTCGGGGACGACGTCGGTGAGCAGCTGCAGCTCGCCTTCGCACAGGGCGGGGATGAGGGCTTCCATGCCTTCCGACGGGATGCCCTCGGCGATCTTGGTCAGCAGCTCGTGCAGGTGGGCGTCGGCCGTGTGCTCCTCGGCCAGCGCGGCGGCCTTGGCCTTCACCTGCGGGGTCAGCAGCAGCTCGCGGCACGGTGGCGCGATGAAGCCCGCGACCTCCTCCGGCAGCGACCGCTGGTCGGCGACCGCGAAGGGGCGGATCTCGCTGACCTCGTCGCCCCAGAACTCGACCCGCAGGGGGTGCTCGGCGGTCGGCGGGAAGATGTCCAGGATGCCGCCGCGGACCGCGAACTCGCCGCGCTTCTCGACCATGTCGACGCGGGTGTAGGCGATCTCGGTCAGGTTGGCCGGCAGCGCGTCGAAGTCGTGCTCCGAGCCGACGGCCAGGTGCACCGGTTCGAGGTCGCCGAGGCCGGGCGCCATCGGCTGGATGAGGCTGCGGACCGTGGTGATGACGACCTTGAGCGGGTGCTCGCCGGGGTGGGCGAGGCGGCGCAGCACCTCCAGCCGGGCGCCGACCGTGTCGGCCCGCGGCGACAGCCGTTCGTGCGGCAGCGTCTCCCAGGACGGGAACAGGGCGACCTGCTCGTGCCCGATGAGGTCGCAGAGCACGGCCTTGAGGTCGTCGGCCTCACGGCCGGTCGCGGTGACCGCGAGGACGGGCGCGTGCTGGGACAGGGCCGCCGCGACCAGCGGCCGGGCCGCCGGTGGTCCTTCGAGTTCGAGGTCGGGCACGCCGACCGAGTCGGCGAGGGCGCGCAGCGCCTTGTCGGGCAGGACAGCGGTCAGCAGGCCGGACAGCGGGCCGGGCTGGGGCATTGCGGTGGCTCCCCGGGGGATCAAACGCGGACAGACCCCTGCCCGGGACTGGACGAGGACGCGCGTCCACCGGAGGGGTGCTCGACTGCCAGCCTACGGCCCTTCCGGGCGGGGTGCCCCGTCATTTCGGTTGACGGCGAGGTGACGCTGGGTACGTGGAGCAAAGAGAGATCAGGGCCGACTACGACGATCGGCACATCACCGTGTACCAGGCGTACTCCCCCGCCATCGCCGTTCCCGCACTGGCGGCGGGGCGGTTCGTGCCGCCGTTCAAACCGGGGCGGATGACGTGGATCAAGCCGTCTTTCCTCTGGATGATGTACCGGTCCGGGTGGGGGACGAAGCCGGACCAGGAGTGCGTGCTGGCCGTGCGAATCACCCGATCGGGGTTCGACTGGGCGGTGCGGTCGGCCGTGCCGAGCGACGAGGGGATCGGGCGGAAGCCGGACGTGCGGGTGCAGTGGGACCCGGAGCGGAGCCTGCGGCTGGGCGCGCTGCCGCACCGGTCGTTGCAGCTGGGGCTGGCCGGTGAGGCGTCGCGGCGGTACGTGGACGAGTGGGTCGTGGGGCTGACGGACGTGACGCCGCTGGCGCACGAGGTGCACGCGCTGGTGCGTGCCGGCGACCTGGACGGGGCGCGGGCGTTGCTGCCGGTGGAACGGCCTTACCCGATGCCCGGCGGGTGACGGGTCAGTGACGGGCCGTCGACGGGTCGCTTCGAGGGGACGCTTCGAGGGGCGCGTGACCGGGTCGCGTGAACGGGGAGCACACACGGGGGTTGCCATGCTGGGCGTCATGCGTCGGTTTGTCGGGTTCGCCGCGGTGCTGGCCGCGTGCGCGGCGTGTTCGGCGGAGGGCTCCGGTGGCAGCGCGCCCTCGACGACCACTCCCGAAGGGCTGAAGGTCGAGGTGGTCGCCTCCGGGCTGAGCCACCCGTGGGACGTGGGGTTCCTGCCCGACGGGCGGATGCTCGTGCCGCAGCGGCCGGGGCGGATCGCGCTGGTCGCGGACGGTCGGGTGAGCGACGTGGAGGCCGAACTCGGTGACGTGGAGGCGCGGGGCGAGGGCGGGCTGATGAGCCTGGTCGTGCACCCGGACTTCGCGACCAGCCGTCGGTTCACCACGTGCTTCAACACGTCCTCGGACGTGCGGCTGGTGACGTGGGAGCTGGACGGCACGAGGGCGACGAGGGTGAAGGACCCTTTGCTCTCGGGGCTGCCGACGGCGTCGAGCGGACGCCACTCGGGGTGCCGGATGGCGCTGGACCGCGACGGCAACCTGCTCGTCGGCACCGGGGACACCGCGCGCGGCGACGTGGCGCAGGACCGGTCCAGCCTCGGCGGCAAGGTGCTGCGGGTCGACCTCGCGACCGGCGAGGGCGTGGCGGGCAACCCGTTCGGCGACCGGATCTACACCTATGGGCACCGCAACGTGCAGGGCGTGGCCGTGCGGCAGGACGGGATGGTGTTCACCGCCGAGCACGGGCCGTCGGTGGACGACGAGGTGAACGTGCTCAAGCCGGGTGCGAACTACGGCTGGGACCCGTCGCAGGGCGGCACGGTCGGCGGGTACGACGAGGACGTGCCGATGACGGACCTGGAGCGCTTCCCGGACGCCGTGCCCGCCGTGTGGTCCTCCGGCCGTCCGACGGAGGCGATCTGCGACGCCGCGTTCCTCTCCGGCGACCAGTGGGGCTCGCTGAACGGCGTGCTGGCCGTCACCGCCCTGAAGGGCTCGAAGCTCCTGCTGTTCACCGTCACCCAGGAGGGCGGCGTCCACTCCGTCTCCATCCCGCCGGAGCTGGACGGCACCCACGGCCGACTGCGCGGCGCCGAACTGTCCCCCGACGGCGCCCTCTACGTCACCACCTCGAACGGCACCGACGACAAGCTCCTCCGCATCACCAACCCCAACCCCTGACCTCCGCGCGTTCGACACGCGGGGGTCAGCGGGTGCGCAGGCGGGGTTTGTGGTCCATGTGGGACAGGCCCTTCCAGGCCAGGTTGACCAGGTGGGCGGCCACTTCGTCCTTCTTCGGCTTGCGGACCTCGAGCCACCACTGGCCGGTCAGCGCCACCATGCCCACCAGCGCCTGCGAGTAGAGCGCGGCCAGCTTGCGGTCGTAGCCCTGGCGGGAGAAGTGCAGGCCCAGGATCGACTCCACCTGGGACGCGATGTCGTTCAGCAACGACGAGAACGTGCCGGTGGAGGACGCCACGGGCGAGTCGCGCACCAGGATCCGGAAGCCGTCCGTCGAGCCCTCGATGTAGTCCAGCAACGCGCACGCCGCCTGTTCCAGCAGCTCACGCGGGTGCCCGCCGGACAGGGCGTTGACGATGTGGTCCATGAGGTACTGCATCTCGCGGTCCACCACGACCGCGTAGATGCCTTCCTTGCCACCGAAGTGCTCGTACACCACGGGCTTGGACACGCCCGCCCGGTGCGCGATCTCCTCGATGGAGGTGACCTCGAAGCCCTTCTCGGCGAACAACGCCCGGGCCACGTCGAGCAGTTGCTCGCGCCGCTCCTTGCCCGTCATCCGCACGCGCGGCACCGGTGCCCCGTCGCCGCGCCGTCTCCCCGCCACCCAGACCACCCTAAACACCTGCCCCCCGCGTGAGTCGCGAGGGGCAGGTGGTCGCTTGCCCGACCGCTTCTACTTCTTGGCGCTGATGCGGGCCAACCGCTGCTGGTTCGGCCAGCGCACGTTGGTCGCCCAGCCGAACTTCTCGAACAGCCAGATCAGCCGCGCGGAGGTGTCGATCTGACCGCGCTTGACGCCGTGCCGCGCGCACGTCGGGTCGGCGTGGTGCAGGTTGTGCCACGACTCGCCGAAGCTCAGGATCGCCAGCGCCCACACGTTCGCGGAGCGGTCGCGCGCGGCGAACGGGCGGTCGCCCACCATGTGGCAGATCGAGTTGACCGACCACGTCACGTGGTGCAGGAACGCGACCCGGACCAGACCGGCCCAGAAGAACGCCGAGAGCGCGCCGGCCCACGACATGGTGATCAGACCGCCGAGCACGGCGGGCGCGAGCAGGCTGATCGCGGTCCACAGCGGGAACAGCTTGTCGATCCGGACCAGGTCCTTGTCGGCCAGCAGGTCCGGCGCGAAGCGCTCCGCGTTGGTCTTGTCGCGGTCGAACAGCCAGCCCATGTGGGCGTGCCAGAAGCCCTTGGCCAGCGCGACCGGCCCGCGGCCGAACAGCCACGGCGAGTGCGGGTCGCCCTCGCGGTCGGAGAACGCGTGGTGGCGGCGGTGGTCGGCGACCCAGACGATCACCGGGCCCTGCAGCGCCATCATGCCCGCGATCGCCAAGCCGATCTTGAGCGCGCGGTTCGCCTTGAACGAGCCGTGCGTGAAGTACCGGTGGAACCCGATCGTCACGCCGAGGCCGGCCAGGTAGTAGAAGGCCACGAACAGCGCGACGTCCACCCAGCCCAGGCCCCAACCCCAAGCGAGCGGAACGGCCGCGAGCAGAGCCAGGAACGGCACGATGACGAACACGTACACGCCGAACTGCTCGACGTGTCCCCGTCGCCCTTCGATCATCGGCTTGGGTCCACGATCCTCGGGACCTTGCGGCGTGGACCTGCTCTCCAGGGTGCTGGTCATACATGTACCTCGTTGTGTGCTCGGGGCTACCTACGGAACCGTAACTTACGGCAGCGTAAGTTAGGCCAACCTCGTGCCGCCATAGGCGGGGCCAAAGTCACGGCGTGTTCTCAGGAAGTCGGGCGTGTCGATCACGGTGGGGGCATCATTCGGTGATGGGGTCACCGAACGTCCGCGCCCGCCGCCGCCTCCGCCTCGCACTGGTCACGTTCGCGGTGGTGTTCCTGCTGGTCATCGGGGGTCTGCTGGGGTTCGGCTGGTACTACAGCGGCCAGCTGCTCGACCCGGAGAACGCCCGCCCCGGCTACCGCGACACGGTCACGTCGTCGGCTTCGGGGACCGTCGCGCTGGCGGAGTCCAGGGTCACCGTGCTCCCCGGCACGTGGGGTCTCGTGTGGCCGGGCGGCGGCGCGAAGGTCGGGCCGGTGACCCACCGGTCCGAGGGCACGGTGGTGCGCGAGTTGCAGGGCGAGGCCCCGGCGGACGGCACGCAGGTGCGGCTGGAGACGTCGGTCTGGAGCACGGACCCCGCCACCGCGCTCGACCTGGAGTACACGGATGTGCGAATTCCGACCGAACTGGGTGACGCGCCCGCGTGGTTGGTCCCCGCGACGTCGGACACGTGGGTCGTCGCGGTGCACGGTCGGGGTGGCACGAGGGCCGAGGCGCTGCGGGTGATGCCTGCGTTGCACCAACTGGGACTACCCGTTCTCGCCGTGACCTACCGCAATGACGAGGGCGCGCCTCGCTCGCCCGACGGCCTCTACCACCTCGGCGACACGGAGTGGCGCGACGTGGAGGCGGCCGTCCGGTACGCCCGCGAGCACGGCGCGCGCAGCGTCGTGCTGTACGGGTGGTCGATGGGCGGCGCGATCGTCGGCCAGTTCCTCGGCCGCTCGGCGGAGGCGGGCGACGTGGCCGCGGTCGTGCTCGACGCACCCGTCGTGAGCTGGACGAAGACGCTGGAGCTGCAGTCGCGCAACCGGGGCGTGCCGGTGCAGCTGGCGCCGATCGCGGAGCTGGTCTCGGACTGGCGGGTCGACCTGGAGTTCACCCGCTTCGACCTGCTCGACCACCCGCCCGCGCGCAGGCCGCCGACGCTGCTGTTCCACGGCGGCGCGGACGGCACCGTGCCCGTGCAGGCCTCGCGCGACCTGGCCGCGGCGGCGGACCGGCTCGACTGGCCGATGCGGTACGTGGAGGTGCCCGCGGCCGAGCACACGGCGGCGTGGAACGTCGACCCGGAGGCCTACGACCGCGCGCTGACGGAGTTCCTCGACTCGGTCGACGCGATTCGGTAGCGCGACGGGCATCTGCTTGTGCCCGTACGACTACACAAGGTAGTTAAGCGGGTGATTGTTTCGCCCGAAATCGTGGCGAACAGGGGCCGGAAGACCTCCCGGCGAGGCCGCCGAGCGTCGACCCGAAGCGGCGAGAAGTTCACCCAGCCGTGATGTAGGCCACGTCGTCCGCCGCTCTGACGTGCATAAACACGCAGTGTCATGATCGAGTCACGGTGGGCTTGCCGCCACTTGAGTGGTGGTGCTGACCTTCGAGGGAGACTCGTGACAACATGTGTTCGCGCGGTCGGGGCGAGCCTCGACCGTTCCGCCATGGTGTAAAGGCAGCACCTCGGATTTTGGTTCCGATGGTCCAGGTTCGAATCCTGGTGGCGGAGCGAGGGGCCGGGCCACGAGGGCCCCGGCCGCCCTGCGTCTGCATGGGGGTGTGAGTCGCTGCACGAGGAAGCGGTCGACGAGCAGGACAACGTGGCGCCGGCGCTCCACGAGATGTCCGACGCGTGGCTGGTCGGCCGCGCGAGTGAGCTCGTGGCCGTGGCCCAGAGCAGCCACCTGTCCGACCAGCTCGACGCGGCGCACGAGGTCGACGAGATCCTGGCCGAGGCGCAGGGCCGCGGCGAGCCGCGGATCGTCGGCCAGCTGCTGCGCGCGGCCGCGGTGGTCCGGATCGTCACCCCCGGCCTGGTCGACCTCTCCGACTCCGTCCTGGACGAGATGCTGGCGCACTGCCGCCGGCACGGCCTGCTGGTGCTGGAGGCGGAGGCGCACGCCCTGCGCGGGCGGCGCTACCTGCTCGGCGGGTTCGAGGACAAGGCGCTGACCGAGGTCGCCGCGGGCCTCGCGATGCTGGAGGAGGACCTCAGCCCCGACCCGATGATCGACAAGCGCACCTGGGACCGGCTGCTCGCCTCGGCGTTGCAGTCGACCGGGCTCGTGCTCACCCAGCTCGGCGTCTACGAGATGGCCGACGAGGTGCTGGCGCGGGCGCACAACGCGATCCGGGACAGCGCCAACCCGCACCAGATCTACGTCCACCTGGTCAACCGGGCCCGGCTGCTGATCGGCTGGGGCCTGCGGCTGGAGCGGGTGGACAACTTCGAGGAGGCCGCCGAGCGGTTCGCCACCGCGTCGGCCATCGCCACCGCCGTCGAGGGTCCGTTCCGCGAGTCGCTGCACCCCGGCAGGCGCGACCGCACCGCCGCCGAGCAGGTGCCGGTGATCGGCGCGGCGCACGCGCTGGCCAAGCCCGGCGCGGAGCACATCGCGCGGCTGTGGGCGTTGCGCGAGCTGGCCATGTACGCCCGCGAGCTGATCATCGTGTCGATCGCGCTGGCCCGCTGCCTGGAGATGGAGGAGCTGCCGCAGCAGGCGTTGCAGGTGCTGCACGACGCGCAGGACCGGCTGGAGCACGACACGTCCGAGCCGACCCTGATGCTGTGCCTGACCCGGGAGTACGCCCGGATGTCCGGCCCGCACGGCGAGCGCACCATCTCGGCGTTGCAGACCTACGCCAACGCGCTGGAGGTGGAGCTGTGGCTGATGCAGGAGGCGCGCACCGCCACCCTGCTCACCCGGCGCGACCACGAACGGCTGACGCGGGCGCACGGCGCGATCGCGCAGCAGGCGTTGCAGGACCCGCTGACCGGGCTGCCGAACCGCCGCGCGCTCGACGACCGGCTGGCCGCGCTGATCAACGCCCAGACCCACCCGATGGCCATCGCGCTGGTCGACCTCGACGGGTTCAAGGTCGTCAACGACAAGCACTCGCACGCCGAGGGTGACGACGTCCTCCGCGTGATTGCGAGCACACTGCGCCAGGCGTTGCGGGGTGACGACCTGGTGGCCCGCTACGGCGGCGACGAGTTCGTCGTGCTGCTGCCCGGCGCGCCCCTGCACGCCGCCGAAGCGGCCCTCGCCCGAGCCGTGGATGCCGTCGCCGCACTGCCTTCCGACCTGTCCAGGGGGGTCACGCTGTCGGTGGGCGTGATCTCCGTGCGCCCGCGCGAGGCGGCCCACGCGGCCCTCGCCCGAGCCGACTCGGCGATGTACGCCGCGAAGCGCCGAGGTGGCTGCCAGGTTGCGGCCGTGGAAGTAGAGCCCTCCTCGGAGGCTTAGTATCGGCACCTGGCGGGAAGCCAGGCCCCTCCCGCTGAAGGCACGCACTCAGCTAGGGAGAGCGCTGATGCTCGAGGGTGTCCCCACCCCAGTCAGCACGATCGTCCTCGCAGCGGGTGAAGGCACCCGCATGCGCTCAGCCACCCCGAAGGTCTTGCACCGCGTCGCGGGTCGTTCCCTGGTGGAGCACGCCGTGCGCGCCGCCGCCGGGACGGACCCGGACCACCTCGCCGTCGTGGTCGGCCACGGCCGCGCCGCGGTCGCCGACCACCTCGACAGCCTGTCCACCGCGCTGGACCGCAAGGTCACCGTGGCGGTGCAGGAGCAGCAGAAGGGCACCGGGCACGCGGTCGGCTGCGGGCTCGCCGAGCTGCCCGCCGACCTCGGCGGCACGGTCGTGGTGACCTACGGCGACGTGCCGCTGCTGGACTCCGACACGTTGCGCGGCCTGCTCGCCGAGCACGGCGCGCGCGGCAACGCCGTCACCGTGCTGACCGCCGTGGTGGCCGACCCCGCCGGGTACGGGCGGATCGTTCGGTCCGCGGACGGCTCGGTCGAGGGCATCGTGGAGCAGAAGGACGCCACGCCCGAGCAGCGGGAGATCACCGAGATCAACTCCGGGGTGTACGCGTTCGACGCGGCCGTGCTGCGCGACGGGCTGTCCCGGCTGTCCACCGACAACGCGCAGGGCGAGCTGTACCTGACCGACGTGCTGACCATCGCGCGCGGCGACGGCCGGCGCGTGGGCGCGCTGGTGACGTCGGACGCCTGGCTGGTCGAGGGCGTGAACGACCGCGTGCAGCTGGCCAGGCTGGGCGCCGAGCTGAACCGCAGGCTGGTGGAGGCCGCGATGCGCTCGGGCGTGACCGTCGTCGACCCGGCCACCACGTGGCTGGACGCCGACGTGCGGCTGGAGCGGGACGTGCTGATCGAGCCGAACGTGCAGCTGCGGGCCGGCACCACCGTCGGCGAGGGCGCGGTCGTCGGCCCGGACACCACGCTGTCGGCGTGCGTGATCGGCGCGGGCGCGACCGTGGTGCGCACGCACGGCTCCGGCGCGGAGATCGGCGCGGGCGCGTCCGTGGGCCCGTTCGCCTACCTGCGGCCGGGCACCCGGCTCGGCGAGCGCGGCAAGATCGGCACCTTCGTGGAGACGAAGAACTCCGACATCGGCGCCGGCAGCAAGGTGCCGCACCTGAGCTACATCGGTGACACGACCATCGGCGAGCACTCCAACATCGGCGCGGCCAGCGTCACGGTGAACTACGACGGCGTGCACAAGCACCGGACCACGATCGGGTCCTACTGCCGCACCGGCTCGGACAACATGTTCGTCGCGCCGGTCACCGTCGGCGACGGCGCGTACACCGGCGCGGGGACCGTGGTGCGGCGCGACGTGCCGCCCGGCGCGCTGGCCGTGTCCGGCGGACCCCAGCGCAACCTGGACGGATGGGTGGTGTCCCGCCGTGCGGGCACGCCTTCGGCCGAAGCGGCGGAGCGCGCTCTGACGCCCGAGAATGCAGGCACAACCGATGAAGGGCGCTGACGTGAACCCCACGATGGCCGGGACACCCAAGAAGAACCTGATGCTCTTCGGCGGGCGGGCCTACCCCGAGCTGACCGAGCAGGTGGCCAAGCACCTGAACGTGTCGGTGACCCCGCAGTCGGCGTACGACTTCGCCAACGGCGAGATCTTCGTGAGGTTCGAGGAGAGCGTGCGCGGCTGCGACGCGTTCGTGATCCAGTCCCACTGCGCGCCCATCAACCAGTGGCTGATGGAGCAGCTGATCATGGTGGACGCGCTGAAGCGCGCGTCCGCGAAGCGCATCACCGTGATCATGCCGTTCTACCCCTACGCGCGGCAGGACAAGAAGCACCGCGGCCGCGAGCCGATCTCGGCCCGCCTGGTCGCGGACCTGTTCAAGACCGCGGGCGCGGACCGCCTGGTGGCCGTGGACCTGCACACCGCGCAGATCCAGGGCTTCTTCGACGGCCCGGTGGACCACCTGTGGGCCATGCCGTTGCTGGCCGAGCACATCAAGGCCAAGTACGCGGGCCGCGAGATCACCGTCGTCTCGCCCGACGCCGGCCGCACCAAGCTGGCCGAGAAGTGGGCGGACACCCTCGGCGGCACTCCGATCGCGTTCATCCACAAGACCCGCGACCCGCTGCGGCCGAACGAGGTCGTCGCCAACCGGGTCGTCGGCCAGGTCGAGGGCCGGCTGTGCGTCGTGATCGACGACATGATCGACACCGGCGGCACGATCACCAAGGCGGTGGACCAGCTCCTGTCCGAGGGCGCGTCGGACGTCGTCATCGCCGCCACCCACCCGGTCCTGTCCGGCCCGGCCATCGAGCGGCTGCGCGACTGCGGCGCCCGTGAAGTGGTGTTCACCGACACCCTCCCGATCCCGGCGGAGAAGCGCTTCGACGCCATGACCGTCCTCCCGATCGCGCCGCTGCTGGCGCGCGTGATCCAGGAGGTCTTCGAGGACGGCTCGGTGACCTCGCTGTTCGACGGCAACGCCTGACACCCCGCGCGCCCTGCGGGATGATCCCCGGATGGCGCTCGAACGCGAAGGGCCCGGCACGCGCGACGTGCCGGGCCCTTCGACGTCCAACTCGGTGTCGGGAACCGTGCACGGCCCGGTCGCACAGATCGGCGTCGTGCACGGCGACGTGAACCTGGTGACCGGCGCCCCGGTGAAGACCAGGTACCGGGAGCAGGTGCGGCGGATCGCGCCGCCGAAGTTGATCGGTCGTGAGGCCGAGCTGGCCGACCTGGCCTCGTTCAGCACGTCCTCTCCCACTCCCTACCGCTGGTGGCGTGCGCCGGCGTGGTCGGGCAAGTCGGCGCTGATGTCGACGTTCGTGCTGAGCCCACCGCCAGGCGTCCGCGTGGTGTCGTTCTTCATCACCGCCCGCCTGGCCGCCCAGAACGACCGCAACGCGTTCATCGACAACGTGTTGGAGCAGCTGGTCACGATCCTCGGGCAGGACCTGCCGCCGCTGCTGACCGAGTCGACCCGCGAGGCCCACCTGCTCGGCCTGCTGACCGAGGCCGCCGAGGCGTGCCGTGACCGCGGCGAGCACCTCGTGCTGCTGGTGGACGGCCTCGACGAGGACCGCGGCGTGACGACCGGCCCGGACGCCCACAGCATCGCGGCGCTGCTGCCGGTCGCCCCGCCGGCGGGCCTGCGGGTGGTCGTCGCCGGCCGCCCGAACCCGCCGATCCCGAGCGACGTCCCCGACCACCACCCGCTGCGCGACCCGGACGTCGTCCGGCCGCTGACCACGTCACCGGCCGCGCAGGCCGAACGCGCC
Organism: Actinosynnema sp. NPDC037264; assembly: GCF_055603705.1. NCBI lineage: Bacteria > Bacillati > Actinomycetota > Actinomycetes > Pseudonocardiales > Pseudonocardiaceae > Actinosynnema > Actinosynnema sp. NPDC037264. The sequence goes on from NZ_JBVJVK010000050.1 coordinate 29,112, forward strand.
GACATGGAACGCGAGCTCAAGCGCCTGCTGCACGGCTCGCCGACCGAGCAGGACCTGCTCGGCCTGCTCACCGCGGCGGGCGGCGGCCTCACCGCGGCCGACCTGGCGGAGCTGACGGGCTGGTCGGAGTGGGACGTGGACGACCACTTGCGGGCGGTGACGGGCCGCAGCTTCAGCAGGCGCAACGCCCACTACGCGCCGGACCGGTCACCGGACGTCTACCTCCTCGGCCATGAGGACCTGCACGTGAAAGCCATCGACATGCTCGGCCCCGGCCGCATGCGCGAGTACCGCGACCGCATCCACGACTGGGTCCGGACCTACCGCGACCGGCAGTGGCCCGCCGAGACACCGGAGTACCTGCTCCGGGGCTACTTCGCGATGCTGACCGCCGCCGGTGACCTGGACTCGATGATTCGGTGCTGCACAGACCCCAACCGGCACGACCGCATGCTGGAGCTGTCCGGTGGCGACGGTGCGGCGCTGGCCGAGCTCGCCGCCACGCAGCAGGTCGTGCTGGCCGCCGAGGAGCCGGACCTGGTCACGATGAGCAAGCTGGCCGTGCACCGCGACCACCTCACCGGCCGCAACAAGTGGCTTCCCCGCGACCTGCCCTCGCTCTGGGCAGGCATCGGTCACGTCGACCGGGCCGAGGCGCTCGCGACCTCGTTCAGCGAAGGCAACCAACGTGACCGCGCGTTGCGGACGACCGTCGAAGCGGTGATCCGACTCGGTGATCTGGACCGCGCCGTCGACCTGGCCTCGGCCATCAGTGGGATCGACTACTACGGTGACGCTTTGGAGTCGATCATCAAGGCGGCCGTGGAAGGTGGCGACCTCGATCAGGCCCGAACGCTGGTCGCACGGGCCGAAGGGACCTTCCGGCTGGTGAAGGACGCCTATCGGCAAGGCAGGGCGATGGCGGCTCTGTCCCGGTCGATGATCCGTCTCGGAGATCACCTCGGCGCCGAACGGCTGGCCGCGTCGATCGCGGACCGCCGGTTCCGCGGCGAAGCGCTCCGTGCCGTGGTCGAGTCCGAGCGGGGTGACCTGGCGCGGGCGACCGACCTGGCCCGCTCGATCGAGGACACCCGCAGCCGTGGTCAAGCTCTGCAAGCCGTGGTCGAGGTCGAGGTCGACGACCTCGATCGTGCGCAGGCCCTGGCGTTGTCGATCACCGACTCTGCGGCTCAAGGGCGGGTGCTGGACACGGTGGTCCGCCGCCTGGTCGAGCGTGGCGAACTCCAGCGTGCTTCAGCCGCGGCGCACCAGATCGTGGACACCGCGCGACGCGGCTACTCCCTGGTCCGCGTGGCCGGGGCGGTGTCCGGGCACGTCTTGGCCGGTCAGGTGTTCGACTTGGTCCTGTCGACCGCGCGGTCGACCACCGACGCCACCGCCCCGGGTCAGTCGCTCACCACCGCGGTGCGCGAGGTGATCCGCACCGATGACCCGGAAGAAGAGGCCGACTTCCTCACCCGCACGGGCAGCCTGGGCACCGAGGTGGCCGCCATGCACCAGGGCCGCGTGCTGCTCGCAGCGGTCTACGCGGCCATCACAGCCGGCGACCTCGACCGCGCCGACGCGCTGGCCGACAGCATCACCGAGGTTCGGCACCGCAGCCGGGCGTTGCACGCCCTGACTGAAGCGACGCTCGGCCTCGGGGCCGCCGACCGGGCCGCCGGGTACCTCGACCGGGTCGAGGCGCTCGTCGAGTTCACCGGTCACCCGATCCGCTACAGCCAGGCGTTGGCGTGGGCGCTGCGCGCAGCGATCGCCGCCGACGACCGGGATCGGGTCGAACGGCTCTTCGCGCGGGCCGAGACCGCCGCCCGCGCCCTGCCGGACGCGAGCGCACAGAGCTGGGCGCTGCACGCGGTGGTCCAGGCCGGGATCGCGGTCGGTGAGGTCGACCGGGTACGGCGCCTGGCCGGTTCGATCATCGACGCCGACTCCCGGGACCGAGCGTTCGTCCTGGTGACGCGGGCCCTGGTCGACAGCGACCTCGACCAGGCCGAGGCGCTCGCCGAGTCGATCTCGACACCCGGGTACCGGGGCTGGGCGCTCGCCGCCGTCATCAGGGCAGCGACCGGGCGCGGCGACGTGAAGACGGCGCGGCGGGCGCTTCACCAGGCCACCGCCGTCGCGCGACGCGCCGCCGACGCCACCCGTCAGAGCCGGGTGCTGGCCGCGTTGATCGACGAAGTGGTCCGAACCGGCGACATCGGGCAGGCCGAGGCCATGGCGGACTCCATCGCTGAGCCGGGCAGCCGCAGCAAAGTGCTGGCCACCCTGTCCACCGCCACGCGTCAAAACGATCCCGAACGCGCCGACGTGCTGCTCGACAAGGCCAAGGCCGCCGCGTTGGGCATCACGAACCTCTTCGGACGCGACGACGCGATTTCCGCTCTCGTCCGGCACCTCGGCGCGGCGGGTCGGGGCGCCGAAGCGGAAGCGCTCGCCTACTCGGTGATCGAGCCCATCTTCCGCAGCGGGGCACTCGGGCGAACATCGGACACGTACCGCCTGCGAACTCGACGACACGGTTCGGCGGAGCCGGAGCAGGACAACCAGACGGCCGCGTCACGGGTCCACGCTGCGGCGGCCGACGGCGACTTCGAACGCGCCGAGGAACTGGCCCTCTCCATCCCGGACCCGGACTACCGCAGCCACCTGCTGGAGTCGCTCGTGCGGGACGTGATCCTCGACGGTGACCTGGAGCGGGCGGCGGGCCTTGTCGCCCGAATCCCCCAGCCGGCACGTCAGCGGTTCGCGGTCGCCAACGTGGTCCGCGCGGCGATCGCCACCGGGGACCTCGACCGGGCGGCGGAACTCGTCGCCGGTTGGGAGGCCGACCACCGGGAGACAGCGGCCGAGTTGACCGTCGAGATCGCGATCGCGTCCGGCGACCTCGACCGGGCCGAGACGCTGGCCGGCTCCATCACCACGCGCTACTCCCGCGACGACATGACCGGCCGGGTGGCGGATGCCGCCATCAGAGCCGGTGACCTCGACCGGGCCGAGGCGATCGTCCTCTCGCTGATCGAGTCTGGGCGCTCCAGCCGGCAGATCACAAAGGTGATCACCGCGATGGTGGCCGCAGGCAACCTCGACCGGGCGGAGCTGTTGCTGGACCGTGCCGAGGCCGCGGCCCGTTCGGCGAGCGAGGCGCATGCCGAAGCGACAGCGCTCGTGGCGGTGACCGAAGCCGTCATAGCGTTCGGCGACCACGACCGGGCGCACCAACTCGCCTGGTCGATCGCGGATCCGTGGTGGCGTGGCGACGCACTCGCCGCCGTCGCCTCGGCGTTGCTCAAGTCGGGCGACCCGGACCGCGCGGGTGCCCTCGTCGACTCGATTACCACAGCCGACGAGCCGACCAGGGCGTTGCACCTGGTCGACGCCGTCGAACCAGGGCCAGGGCGACGCCTGCTGGCCCGCGTCCTCGCGTCCGAGGGACGGGTGTTGGACTGGACGTCGAGCATCCGCGCCCTCTGCCGGATGGTCCCGGAAGCGCTCCCGGCGATCCTGGGCGAACTCGCCGTCATCGAGCGGGCGAGTGGCCCGGCCTAGTGCCGGATCGGCGCGTTGGCAACCCCGATTAGGCCCCGTCCCGAGAGTCGGCCTACACTGGCCAGGTTGCCTCGGCGAGGGCGAGCATCACGCTCGGCGTGATCGACGCGGCGGTTGTGATGCCGCGCGTGTTCACCCTCCGCGCCGCCCGCCGCCGCAGGCCAACCCCCGCTTCGCCCCGCCCGACGTACCCGCCGACGTTTACCAGGCCAGACCGTTAGGAGAGCCCCACCGTGTCCGAGGTCCGTCTCGCCGCAGAGCAGCGCACCGAGTTCGGCAAGGGCGCCGCCCGCCGCACCCGCCGCGCCGGCAAGATCCCCGCGGTGCTCTACGGCCACGGTTCCGACCCGAAGCACCTGGCCCTGCCGGCGCTCGAGTTCGCCCGTGTTGTCCGCGAGCACGGTCACAACGCAGTTCTCACGCTGGACATCGAGTCCTCCACCGAGCTGGCGCTGACCAAGACCGTCACCACGCACCCCATCAAGAACTACATCGAGCACGTCGACCTGCTGCTCGTGCAGCGGGGCGAGAAGGTCACCGTCGAGGTGCCGATCGTCCTCACGGGCGACGCCGCCGCGGCGACCCTGCTCACGCAGGACCTCACCACCATCCAGGTGGAGGCCGACGCGCTCAACATCCCCGAGCAGGTCGAGTACTCCATCGCGGGCCTGGCCGCGGGCACCCAGGTGCACGCCTCCGACCTGGTCCTGCCGGCCGGCACCACGCTGGTGACCGACGGCGAGGCGATGGTCCTCGCGGTGAACGCCGCGCCGACCGCCGCCGAGCTGGACGGCGACACCGGTGAGGGCACCGAGCCCGAGGCCACCGAAGAAGGCTGAGCCCATCACGTCGGGCAACTCGAACGGCACGCCTCCCCCGCCGCACGGCTGGGGCGGCGTGCCGTTCCCGTTTCTGAGCCCGGCGCAGGTGCGCGCCACCCGGTTCCCCCGCAAGAGGGGCAAGGGCTACGACCCGGCGCAGGTCGACGCGTTCGTGCTGCGCATCGCCGACGCGCTGGCCGGACGCGTGCCGCTGCACCCCGACCAGGTGCGCACGATCGCGTTCACCGAGATCGCCGGCGGGTACGACCAGCGGACCGTGGACGACTTCCTGGCCGCGTGCGAGCACCAGCTCCGGTCCGGCCACGTGCCGCCGACCACGTTGCAGACCGGCGAGGCGGTGCTGGCGGTGAAGCTGCCGCGCGCGCCGAACGGCTACGATCGCGGCGAAGTCGACGCGTTCCTCGGCCGGGCCGCCGCGGCGCTGGACGGGCGGGGGCGGATGACCTCCAGCGAGGTGCGCCACACCAGGTTCACCACCACGTCCGGGCTGCGGCGGGGCTACCAGGTCCGCGCGGTGGACGCCCTGTTGGACGAGCTTGAGCAGGAGTTGCGGTTCCGTGGTCGATGACGTCGCCCTGGTCGTCGGGCTGGGCAACTCCGGCCCCAAGTACGAGGGCAACCGGCACAACGTCGGCTTCCTCGTGCTGGACGAGCTGGCCGCGCGCGTGGGCGGGAAGTTCAAGGCCCACAAGGGCGGCGCCGAGGTCCTCGAGGGCCGGTTGGCCGGCCGCCGGGTCGTGCTGGCGAAGCCGCGCGGCTACATGAACACCTCCGGCGGTCCGGTGGCGGGCACGGCGAACTTCTACAAGGCGCCGCCGTCGTCGATCATCGTCGTGCACGACGAGCTGGACCTGCCGTTCGGCGTGGTGCGGCTCAAGCTCGGCGGCGGCGAGAACGGGCACAACGGGCTGCGGTCGATCACGAAGTCGTTGGGCACCAAGGACTACCACCGGGTGCGGTTCGGGGTGGACCGGCCGCCGGGCCGGATGGACCCCGCCGACTACGTGCTGCGCGACTTCTCGCTGGTGGAGCGCAAGCAGCTGGCGCTGGAGCTGGACCGGGCGGCGGACGCCGTGGAGGCGCTGCTGGAGCTGGGGCTGGAAGCCGCCCAGAATAAATTCCACTGAGCACAAGTTCCGCCGGGAACGAGGTCAGGCGCGGCCGAAGCGGGCGAGCAGGTGCCAGACCTTCTTCAGGTCCTGCTGGTCGTAGCGGTCGCGGGCGTCGCCGATGACCTTCGGCGTCAGCACGCCGTCCACCGCGACCGCCACGCCCAACTCGACGTACTCGGGGCCCCGGAAGTCCGGGTGGCGGCGCAGTTCGTCCACGGGCAGCCGGAACCCGGTGTGCCACTCGACCGCGCACGGCAGGCGGTAGGCCGCCTCCTCCACCTCCGTGCCCCGGTAGCTCGGGTCGAGCACGAGCGCCTCCGCGTCGGCCTCCAGCGACACGGGACCGTGCACGTGGGCCTCGACGTAGTCGTCCAGCGGGTCGCGGCGGTCGGCCCGCGCGAGCTCGATCAACGCCATCCGGTCGGCCGTGCCGAACGTCTCCGGCTCCAGCACGCTGTCCGGGTAGCAGAACGTGGTCCGGTCCACCACGTCCCGGGTCAGCCGCAAGTGCGACGACCCGAACCGCGGTGACGCGCCGTACGGGCTGAGGCGGAAGTTCAGCCCGCCGTACACCGGCCTCTCGTGCGGCGACGCGTCGTCGTAGGCGCCGCCGAACATCCGGCTCTCCCACCGCCACCGGTCACCACCGGCGAACGCGGTCAGGCCGCCGTTGCCGGTGCCCGTGACGAACTGCGAGACGTAACGCCCCGTGTCCGCGAGGGCGGCGACCACTCGTTCGGGGTGGAAGTTGAGGGTGACGCGCAGGGCGCGGTCGAGCGGTGTGCCGGTCGACCGCGCCCTCACGTGCCTCAGAGCGCGCTCCGCCGGCGACATCACACGGTGGGCACCAGGCCCGCGGCGGCGGAACGGCGCAGCTTGCCGGACGGCGTCTTGGGCAGGCTGCCGGGCTTGAGCACGACCACCGAGAACGGCCGCAGCCCGACCGCGTCCACGACCCGCGCGCTGATCTCCTTGCTCAACGCCCGCACCGCGTCGTCCTCACCGGCCAGCTTCGACTCGACCACCACGGCGAACCGCTCCCGCCGCGTGCCCGCGTCCAGCCGCACGGCCACCGCGTTGCCCGCGCGCACGCCCTCCACGGCGGTCGCGGCGCGCTCGATGTCCGTGGGGTAGATGTTGCGCCCACCCATGATGATCACGTCCTTGCGCCGCCCGCAGACGACGACCTGGCCGTCCACCACGTACCCCTCGTCGCCGGTGTCCAGCCAGCCCTCGGCGTCCTGGGTGTCCCTCGGGCCGTCCACGGTGAGGTAGCCGGGCGTCACGGCCTCGCCGCGCACCCGCAGCTGACCGACCTCGCGCTCGCCGAGCAGCTTGCCCTGCTCGTCCACGACCTGCACCTCCAGGCCCGGCAGCGGCGGCCCGAGCAGCGGGAACGCCCGCGCGTTGGGGCTGTCCGGCGGCACCGGCACGGCGCGGTGGCCCGCCTCCAGCTCCTCCGGGTCGACCACGTCGACCGAGAGCCCGGTGAACACCGGCGCGAACGCCACGCCCAGCGTCGTCTCCGCCATGCCGTACGCGCACAGCACGCACTCGGGCCGCAGCCCGAACCGCGCGCCCTCGTCGGTGAACATCTTCACCGCGGCCGGGTCGATGGGCTCGGCGCCGTTGAGCGCGATCCGCAGCCTGGACAGGTCGAACGCACCGTCGTCCACGCCCCTCATTCGGCGGGCGGCGATGGCGTAGGCGAAGTTCGGGGCGGCCGTGATGGTGCCCTGGTAGCGGCTGATCAGGTCCGGCCACAGGGTGGGCCGGCCGAGGAAGTCGACCGGCGTGACCTTGACCAGGTCGATGCCGAACAGCATGGGCACGGTCAGGAAGCCGACCATCCCCATGTCGTGGAACAGCGGCAGCCAGGAGACCATCCGGTCGGTCTCCGGGTCGAGCTCGGCGGCGACCTCCATCGCCTTGGCGTTGGACCACAGGTTGCCGTGCGTGATGCGGACGGCCTTCGGGTCGGCCGTGGAGCCGCTGGTCAGCTGGAGCAGCGCGGGCAGGTCCTCGTCGACCTCGACGGGCGCGGCCAGCGGCTCGCCGTCCAGCTCGGCCAGCCTGCGGTAGGAGACGCCGTGCTCGTCCAGCACGCCCGACAGCGCGTCGAACGGCGCGCCGAGCAGCACCAGCTTCGCGCCGATCATGGTGAGCACGCGCAACGTGTCACCGGCCCACTCGGCGAGGTCGGTGCGCGCCGTCGGCTGGTGCAGCATGGTCGTGCTGCCGCCGGCCAGCCACACCGCCTGCACGGCGGGCGCGATCTCGGCCGGGTCGCCCGCCAGGACGGCGATGGACTCGCCGCGCGCGACCCCCTCCGCCACGAGCGCGCCGGCCATGCGGGTCGCCTGCTGGTGCACCTCCGCCCACGACCTGCGGACCGGAGCGTTCGGCTCCCCCGTGGTCATGCCCCGCGCCCGTCCTCCGGCGCCCGTAGCGGTTGCCACCATCGTGTCCACGAACCGGCTCATGCCCGTCAGGGTAGAGCGATCTTCCGGCGCATTGAGCCGATAGGGCGAAACATCGGGTGCGTCGTCCGGCGATACTCCCCGGTACACCACACGAAGGAGGTAATGGGGTGGCCGGGTTCGACGCTCGCCAGCACATGCCGGCACATCCGGCGCCGCTGTTGGGCGCGCGGGATCTGCGGCAGGTCGCCTTCCACCGCCCCCCGCCCGGTCAGCCCGGGTACGACGAGGGTCAGGTGGACGCCTTCCTGGACCGCATCGAGGCAACGCTGCTCGGTCGGGACGACGTGACCGAGCAGGACGTGCGCGAGGTGCGGTTCAGACCCTCGCGGCCCGGCTACTACGCGGCCGAGGTCGACGCGTTCATGGACCTGGCGGCCGAGACGCTCGGCTCGACGCCGCAGCGGCGCCAGGCCACCGCTCCCGCGCAGGGCGCGCACGCCACGTCGACCGGGATGCGCCCGGCGGCCCGGCTGACGCCGCAGGACGTGCGCGGCGTGCGGTTCCACAAGCCCAGACCGGGGAACCGGGGCTACCACGAGGGCGAGATCGACGCGTTCCTCGACCGGATCGAGAACACCCTGGCGGGTCGCGACCACCTGACCGCCCGGGAGGTGCAGGACTTCGAGTTCAGCTACGCCCCTCCAGGTCAGGTGGGGTACGACGAGGACGACGTGGACACGTTCCTCGACCTCGTCGTGGTGACCTTGGAGCGAATGCCCGCACCACTTTTCCCCGTACCTCCTTCTCCCCTCACCTCCCCCGCCGCCCTCGCGCCACCCTCCTCACCCCTGCCCCCTCCCGCGCCCCCGGTGCGACCCCGTCCCGGCCCCGGCACGCGCCCGTTGACCGCTCGTGACGTCCGCACCGCCGCCTTCGGCAAGCCGCCGCGCGGCCGGCGTGGTTACCAGGAGTCGCAGGTCGACAAGTTCCTCGACCGGATCGAGAACACCCTGCTCGGGCAGGACGACCTGACCGCGCGCGAGGTCCGCGAGGTCCGCTTCAGCCGGCCCATGTTCGGCCGGCGCGGGTACGACGAGACCGAGGTGGACGCGTTCCTGGCCCGGGTGGAGAAGCAGCTGGGCGAGGGACCGCCGCGCCCGAGCGCCATCCCGCCGATCACGTCGTGGAAGCAGCTGCGGTCGATCAAGATCCCGTTGGCGGGGCCGGCGCAGCGCGGGTACCGGACGTCCCAGGTGGACCGGGTGCTGGAGGAGGTCGGCATCGCGCTCGACGGCATGCTCGGCGCGTCGTCGGCGGAGGTGGCGACGACGAAGTTCGCCACCGCGTTGATCGCGGGTCAGGGCTACGACTGCGCTTACGTGGACGAGCTGATGCCGCTGCTCGTCACCGAGCTCCGCCGCCGCGGCCGCTGACCCTCGCGTGTCGAACGCTCAGGACCCCCGAGTTCGCCGTTCAGGGTGGTCCTGAGCGTTGAACTCGGGGGTCCTGGAGTTTCAGGACTCGCGGGTCAGGCTTCGGCGGACTCGGCGGCGGACAGCCACTGGGCTTCGACGTCCTCCGCCTCGGCCAGGACGGCCTTCAGCTCGGCGTCCAGGGCCAGCAGGCGTTCGGGGTCGGTGGCCGCCTCGGCCAGCGCCGCGTGCAGCTGGGTCTCCTTCTTCTGCAACGCCTCCAGCCGCCGTTCCAGGCGGGACAGCTCCTTGCGCGCCGCGCGCTGGTCCGCCGCCGACGACGGCGCGGACGCGGGCTTCGCGCTCGGCACGACGGCGGCTTCCTTCTGCTTGTCCCGCCGCCGCAGGTACTCCTCGATCCCGCCCGGCAGGTCGGTCAGCCCGCCGTCGCCGAACAGCGCCACCACCTGGTCGCACACCCGTTCCACCAGGTAGCGGTCGTGCGAGATCACCACCAGCGTGCCCGGCCACGAGTCCAGCAGGTCCTCGAGCTGCTGCAGCGTGTCGATGTCCAGGTCGTTGGTCGGCTCGTCGAGCAGCAGCACGTTCGGCTCGGCCATCAGCAGCCGGCACAGCTGCAACCGCCGCCGCTCACCGCCGGACAGGTCGCCCACCGGCGTCCACTGCTTCTGCGACGAGAACCCGAACCGCTCCGCCAGCTGCGACGCCGACATCTCCTGCTTGCCCAGCACGACCCGCCGCGCGACCTCCTCCACGGCCTCCAGCACCCGCATCGACCCGTCCAGGTCGTGCAGCTCCTGGCTGAGGTGCGCGAGCTTCACCGTCTGCCCCTGGACGCGCTTGCCGCCCTCCAGCTCGCGCTCACCGGCCAACGCCCGCAGCAACGTCGTCTTGCCCGACCCGTTCACCCCGACGATCCCGACCCGGTCGCCCGGCCCGATCCGCCACGTCAGGTCGCGCACCAGCACCCGGTCGGGCACGGTCAGCGTCGCGTCCTCCAGCTCCAGCACGGTGCGCCCGAGCCGCCGCTTGGCGAACGCGAGCAGCTCCACCGAGTCGCGCGGCGGCGGCACGTCGGAGATCAACGCCTCGGCGGCGTCGATGCGGTAGCGGGGCTTGGACGTGCGGGCGGGCGCGCCGCGGCGCAGCCACGCCAGCTCCTTGCGGGCCAGGTTGCGGCGCTTCTCCTCGATCGTGTCGGCCAGTCGGGCGCGTTCGGCACGGGCGAAGATCCAGTCCGCGTAGCCGCCCTCGTACTGCTCGACCTTCCCGTTCACGACCTCCCACGTGCGGCTGCACACCGTGTCCAGGAACCACCGGTCGTGGGTCACCACGACGAGTGCCGTGCGCCGGGCCAGCAGGTGCTCCGCCAGCCACCGCACGCCCTCGACGTCGAGGTGGTTGGTCGGCTCGTCCAGCACGACCAGGTCGAGGTCCTGCACGAGGGCCGCCGCCAGCGCCACCCGGCGTCGCTCGCCACCGGACATCGTGGCGACCGGCGAGTCCAGCCCGAACCCGGTGATGCCGATCCCGTCGAGGATCGACCGCACGCGCGCGTCGGAGGCCCACTCGTGCTCGGAGTCGAACCCGAGCGGGTCGATCACGGCGTTGCGCACCGTCGACCCCTCGGGCAGCTCGGTGCGCTGCGTGACCACCGCCATCCGCAGCCCGCGGTTCTGGCTGACCCGTCCCTCGTCCGGCGGGGCGAGCCCGGCCAGCACCTCCAGCAGCGTCGTCTTGCCGCCGCCGTTGAGGCCGACGACCCCGATGCGGTCGCCTTCGCCGACGCCGAGGGACACGCCGTCGAGCAACGGACGCACGCCGAACGACTTGGAGACGTTCTCCAAGTTGACCAAGTTGGCCATGTACCAGCACCTTCATCGAGAACGGGGTGACAACGCAGTACGCCAGCCTAGCTATCGCGCCGGTGACGACGGCCCGCCCCGGCTCGACGCACCGGCCACGACCGAACCAGGGAGTCCGATGTCACAGCTCAGCAGGGTCGTCGGCGCGTTCGCCGTCCTGTCAGCCGCAGGATGCGGCACCGCGGCCACTCCACCTGCGACGACCACCACCACGACCTCGACCTCGACCTCGGTGACCACCACCTCGACCTCCACCGCGGTGACCGAGCCACCTCCGACCGTGACACAGGCCGCGAGGATGTGCACGGTGCCGGACGTGGTCGGCATGGTCCACCAGACCGCCCAGGACACCATGCAGTCCGCCGGCCTGTACCGGCTGCGCGAGCAGGACGCGACCGGTCAGGGGCGCCTGCTGGTGGTGGACCGCAACTGGACCACCACCGCGCAGAGCGTCGCCGCCGGTCAGGTGGTCGACTGCGACACCGAGGTCACGCTGTCGGCGAAGAAGGCGGGCGAGTAGGTCACGCGTGCACTTCGGGCGGGATCGGCCGGGGCGCTTCCTCGGTGCCGATGACGCGCGCGCCGTGCACCGGCCCTTGCGCCACGCGCACCGTCCGGCAGACCCCCGCGCCCGCCAGCTCGGCCGCCACCCGCACCGCCGAGTCGCCGTCCGTGCAGAGGAACGCGCAGGTCGGGCCCGAGCCGGACACCATGCCGGCCAACGCGCCCGCGTTCACGCCCGCGCGCAGCGTGCGGCGCAGGTTGGGGCGCAGCGACACGGCGGCGGCCTGCAGGTCGTTGCCGAGCAGGAGCGCGAGCTGGCGCGGGTCGCCGGAGGACAGGCCTTCGAGCACGGCTTCCGCCTCGCCTACGCGGGGCGGGTCGCCGTCCGCGCGCAGCCGGTCCAGCTCGTCGAACACCTCGGGCGTGGACAGGCCCCGCCGGTCGAACGCCAGCACCCAGTGGAACGTGTGGCGGGACAGCACGGGCACGATCCGGTCGCCGCGGTCCGTGCCGAGGGCCGTGCCGCCGTAGATGGCGAACGGGACGTCCGCGCCGATCTTGCCCGCGAGGCCGGCCAGCTCGTCCCGGCTGATCTCCAGCCGCCACAGCGAGGCCAGCCCGACGAGCGTCGCCGCCGCGTCCGCGCTGCCGCCCGCCATGCCGCCGGCGACCGGGATGGACTTGCGGATGACGACGCGGACCTTCGGGTCGTCGGGGTCGCGGCCGACGTGCTCGGCCAGCACCCGCACCGCCCGCCACGCCAGGTTGGACGCGCCGGTGGGCACCGAGTCGGCGCCTTCGCCGTGCACCTCGACACCGGGGTCCTCGGCGATGGCGACGGTCACCTCGTCGGTCAGCGACAAGGCCTGGAAGATCGTCACCAGGTCGTGGTAGCCGTCCTCGCGGGAGTCGCCTACGGCCAGGTGCAGGTTGACCTTGGCCGGGACGCGGACGGTGACCGGGGGTGGGACGACAGCGAGCACGCCATGAAGCGTACGGGCGTTTCCGGGTTGCCCGCTCCTACCAACCTCTGACCTGCGACGGAACACTCGCCTCCCGCTCACGCACCCGCGTGCCCACCAACTCCCCCTCACGCAGCCGCACGCCCACCCAACCGTCACGCACTCCCGCTCACGCACCCGCTTGCCTACACAAAGGAAGGGCTTCGTGTCATCCCGCCGACCTGGCGCAGCCCTACCGCACGTGTCAAGGGGGGCACCGTCCAGCGATACCCACGGCCTGAACCGATGCCGCCCCCCTTGACACGTGTGGTAGCCCTTCGGGAGGTCGGTGGGATGACACGAAACCCGGACCAACAACGGACCCGGCACAAAACCACCCACCGCCGTCATCCTGCTGATCTGCCCGTCCGGCGAGGACACTCTTTTCGTCCTCCAGGACTCTCCGGCCGTCCTCCAGGACTCTCCGCCCGTCCGGCGAGGACACTCTTTTCGTCCTTCAGGACTCTCCGCTCAGACGGCAGGACCCTCAGACCGCGAGGACCGAGCCCGAGAACGTCTCCTTGATGTAGTCCTTGACCTGCTGCGACTGGAGCAGGGCGAGCAGGTCCTTCACGCGCGGGTCGTCCTTGAGGTCGGTTCGGGTGACCAGGCCGTTCGCGTTGGGGTTGCCCTCGGCCTTCTCCAGCGCCAGCGCGTCGGACGCGGGGTTCAGGCCGGCGTCGATGGCGTAGTTGCCGTTCACCACGGACGCGTCGGTGTCGTCCAGCGAACGCGGCAGCTGCGCGGCCTCCAGCTCGACGAACTCCAGCCCGCGCGGGTTCTCCGCGACGTCCCGGACGGTCGCCGTCTTCTCCGCGCCCGGCGTGATCTTGATCAGCCCGTTGTCCTGCAGCAGCTTCAGGCCGCGCGCCTCGTTGGTCGCGTCGTTCGCCACGGCCACGCGGGCGCCGGACGGCAGGTCGGCCAGCGACTTGTGCTTCTTCGAGTACACGCCGAGCGGCTCCAGGTGGACCGGCCCGATCCACTCGAGCGGCGCGCCGCTCTCCGCCTTGAACGTGTCCAGGTACGGCACGGTCTGGAAGTAGTTCGCGTCCAGCGACCCGTCCACCAGCGCCGTGTTCGGCTGCACGTAGTCGGTGAACTCGACGACCTCGATCTTCAGGCCCTTCGACGCGGCGAGGTTGTCCGCCACGTACCGCAGGACCTGGGCGTGCGGGACCGGGCTCACGCCGACCTTGAGCGGCGCGTTCGGGTCGGACGCGGCGCCGGTGTCGCCACTACCGCAGCCCACCGCGGTCAGCAGCACGGCCAGCAGGGCAGCACGAATACGCATTTCATTCCTTAGGTGAGGAGAAAAACGATCAGACGGACGCGGTGCGGCGGCGGTCGACGCCGCGGGCCACGCGGTTGGTGGTGAACTGGATCGCGGTGGCGATGACCGCCAGCACGACGACCGTGCTCCACAGGTAGCGGTCGTTGAACCGCTGGTAGCCCATGCGCACGGCGAGGTCGCCGAGCCCTCCGCCGCCGACCACGCCGGCCATCGCCGAGTAGCCCAGCAGCGCGATCGCGGTCACGCCGATGGCGTTGACCAGCGCGGGCAACGACTCGCGGAGCAGCACGCTGCGCACGATCCGCACCGTGGACGACCCGGTGGTGACGGCGGCCTCGACCACCGACACGTGCACCTCGGCCAGCACGTTCTGCACCAGCCTGCCGACGAACGGGATCGCGCCCACGGCGAGCGGCACGATGGCCGCCGTCGGTCCGATGGTGCTGCCGAGCAGCAGCCTGGTCAGCGAGGTGAGCACCACCAGCAGGACCAGGAACGGCATGGAGCGGCCCAGGTCCACGACGAACCCGAGCACCTTGTGCAGCACCGGCCGGGGCCTCAGCCCACCGGGTGCGGTGAGCTGAAGCCAGATGCCGACAGGTGCTCCGAGCAGAACGGCGATCAGGGTGGAGACGACCACCATGTACAACGTCTCGCCGGTGGCGACCAGCAGGTCGTCGAACACGATGGACCAGGGTGTTGCGGACCTCACGCAGCTACTCCCTGAGGACCCGACAGGGTCCGGCGCACCGAGCCGCCCGCTTCCGAGATCCACTCCAGCGCCGAGTCGGCGCGCTCGCCCTTCAGGCCGACCCGGAACCGGGCCACCGGGGTCTCGCCGAGCCTGGTCAGGCCGCCGCCGAGCAGGTTGAGCTCCACGCCGAACCGGCCGGTGGCCTCGGGCAGCAGCGCGCCCACGGCGGCGAAGCCGATCAGCACGACGTCCGCGACCCGGTCGAACGCGGACTCCGCCGCCGGGTTCTGGTCCACGGCGGGCAGCAGCGACGCGGCCGTGCGGCTCGCGGCGTCCGACACCAGGTCGAGCACCTTGCCGTGCTCCACCACGCGGCCGTCCTCCAGCACCGCGACGGCGTCGCAGATCTTCCGGACCACGCCCATGTCGTGCGTGACCACGAGGACCGTCACGCCGAGCTCGGCGCGCGCCCGGTCCAGCACGGCGAGCACCGAGCCGGTGGTCTCGGGGTCCAGCGCGGACGTCGGCTCGTCGGCCAGCAGCACGGACGGCGACGCGGCGAGCGCCCGCGCGACCGCGATCCGCTGGCGCTGGCCGCCGGAGAGCTGGTCGGGGTAGGAGCCCGCCTTGTCGGTCAGCCCCACCAGGTCCAGCAGCTCGGCGACGCGGGTGCGGCGCTGCGGCCCGGCCACGCCCGCGGCTTCCAGCGGCAGCGCGACGTTGCCCGCGGCGGTGCGCTGGCGCAGCAGGGAATCCCCTTGCGGCACCACGCCGATCTGCCGGCGGGCGGCGCGCAGCGCGGTGCCGTCGAGCGAGACGAGGTCGGTGCCGTCGACGCGGATCGCGCCGCTGTCGGGCCGCTCCAGGAGCGCGACGCACCGGGCCAGGGTGGACTTGCCCGCCCCGCTGGGGCCGACGACGCCGAGCACGGTGCCCGCGGCGACGTCCAGGTTCACGCCGTCCAGCGCGCGAACCTGCCCGGTACTCCCGGGGAAGGTCTTGGTGAGGTTCTCGACAGTGATCACGTTTTCGCTCCACGACGGCATGCGGCAGCGCACGCCCGGGGCGTGCGTGACCGACGGCTCAGCTCGGAAAGGTGTCCTGGGTGAAGGACGCGGGGATTCGAGGCGCCTGCGGCTGCTCAGCGGCTGCGACAGGCGGACGACGTGCGGCGACCGTGGTCGACCACCCGCCGGCGGGTGAGCATTCGCATCCTGGGCACGTGATTCCTCCATCGTTCCTGGCGGAAGCACCTGCCCCCGTGGAGGGGTGGTTGCTGCGGCGTCGTGGAGCCAGGTCTCTCGGCCGCTCGGGATGGCACCACGAGTAGACCCGACCGGGCCCGGCTGACGCAAGTCCGAACCAGGATCGTCCGGCAAATCACACTTTCGGCCGAAAGATCAACGACTAGCGGGCGGACGCGGCCTCGGCTATCCGGATGAAGTCGCCGACGGCCAGTTGTTCGCCGCGCGCCGAGGGGTCCACGCCCGCCTCGACGAGCAGCCGGTGCGCCTCGGCGGCCGAGCCTGCCCAGCCCGACAGCGCGCCGCGCAGCATCTTGCGGCGTTGCGCGAAGGCCGCGTCCACCAAGGCGAACAGCCGCTTCTGGTCCACAGTGGACAGCTGCTCGTGCCGGTCGAACGCGACCAGCGCCGAGTCCACGTTCGGCACGGGCCAGAACACCGAGCGCGGCACGGGACCGGCCCGGCGGGCGTCCGCGTACCAGGCGAGCTTCACGCTGGGCACGCCGTAGACCTTGCTGCCGGGACCGGCGGCCATCCGGTCGGCCACCTCCGACTGCACCATCACCAGGCCCGTGCGCAACGACGGCAGCACGGCCAGCAGGTGCAGCACCACGGGCACGGCCACGTTGTACGGCAGGTTCGCCACCAGGGCGGTCGGCGCGACCGGGAGCTGCTCCGGGGTGACGCGCATCGCGTCGGCGTGCACGACGGACAGCCGGTCGGCCAGCTCAGCGGCCCGCTCCGCCACCGTGACCGGCAGGCGGTCGGCCAGCACGCCGTCGATCTCCACGGCCACCAGCGCGCGACAGGAGGGCAGCAACGCCAACGTGAGCGAGCCCAGGCCGGGCCCGACCTCGAGCACCACGTCGTCCGGGCGCAGGTCGGCCGCCGCCACGATGCGCCGCACCGTGTTCGGGTCGTGCACGAAGTTCTGCCCCAGCTTCTTCGTGGGGCGGATGTCCAGTTCGGCGGCCAGCCGACGCACGTCGGCCGGCCCGAGGAGGTGGCTCCCCGAACCGGCCGACGTCGAGTCCTGTGTCACCGGCACATTGTTACGGCAAGCCGAGCTTCTGCTGGCAGTGGGGCCACGCCGAGTAGCCGCCGCGCGCGTCGCGGAGCTTGGTGGCGATGGCGATCTGCTGCTCGCGGGTCGCCTGGTGCGGGTACGCGGCGTACTGGCTGCCGCCGTAGGCGTCCCAGGTGCCCTTGTTGAACTGCAGGCCGCCGTAGTAGCCGTTGCCGGTGTTGATGGCCCAGTTGCCGGTCGCCTCGCACTGCGCCAGCGCGTCCCACACCGCACCGTCGGGCGGGAGCTTGGTGCCGACCTTGACCTTCTTCGGCTTCGGCTCCTTGGTGACCTTCGCGCCCAGCTTCTCCCGGCCGACCTCCTGGCCGTTCTTGACCGTGACGCGGTAGGTGACGATCTGCTCGCCGGCCTCGCCCGGGTCCAGGACCTCTTTCTGGCCCTTCATCATCGTGTCGTCCTTGACCTCCTCGACGGGCGGCTGGATGGCCTCCGTCGCGTTGATCACCGACACGCCGGTGCGCGTGATGTGGACCTCGGCGCCGTTGGTGACGCGCAGGTCGACCGCCGTCTCGAGCTTGTCCTCGGGGCCGAGCGAGAGGTTCTCGTTCTTCAGCAGCTCGTCGACGGTCACGGCCGTCGTCTGAATCTGCCGGGGCGCGTTGCCGCCGTCGTAGAGCGTGATGGTCTTGAGGCTCTTGACCTCGAGCGACAGGCCGTCGAGCGGGACGTCCATGTTGCGGTCGTGGGAGAGCCAGGCGCCCTCGTCGTTCACCTGCAACTGGTCCAGCGCCTCGTCCACGGTGACCGAGCGGACCCAGCCCTCGCGCTGCTCGCCGTCGACCGTCATCTTCACCAGGCGGCCGCGGTCCAGCGAGATCTTCCCGCCGTCGCTCACCTTGGCCTGGGGTGACGGGCTCAGCGCGTCGTGCTCGCCGATCGCGATGCCCTCGTCGGCGAGGATCTCGCCGACGGTCGACTCGTACGTGCGGACGGTGGTGGCCTCGCCGTCGACGTCGACCGTGACGGACTTGTCCATCGCGATCGCGGTGGCGCCGCCGCCGGAGATGGTGACCAGCACGGTGAGGACCGCGGCCTTCAGGAAGCGCCGCTTCCACTTCCCCGCGGCTTCGACCAGTGCGGCGGGCGGGGCGCTCGGCCGCTCGGCGGCCAGGCTGCCCGCGACCCGGTCCTGGGAGACCTCGTCGGGGATGATGATCGGTGGCAGGAGCGTGGTCTCGGCGTTGATCAGCCGGATCAGCTCGTCGACGTCGACGTTCGCGCTCTCCAGCAGCGCGTCGGCGTCCGGTCCCAGCACTTCCAGCACGTCGTCCGGGGTGATGGTGAACACCGCGGTGTCCCATTCGGACGGCGGCCCGGGTCTGTCCAGGACGTCGACACCGGTCGCGGGTGTCGACTGCACGGGCGTAAACCAGTCGGTGTCCTCGTTGAACGAGTTCACGGGTTGCCATACCTCCTGAAGGCGCGAAGTCCGGCGACGCGCACGGTCGATGTCGGTGGTCAGCTGGTGATCTCCGGCAACTCCCGTGCGTTCTCGGCTTCTCGCTTCTGGTGTCAACGTGACCCGCCCCGACTGCGGGTGCGCCCCGAATCACGACTCGGGGCACGGTCACGGGACCGTAACGGGTTCACGGGGGTTGTGCCAACACCCCGACAACCCTTGTGAGTTCAGTCACTCCGTTAGGGGAGCAAGTCTGTCCGCCATTCGTCGTAAGGAGGACTACGACCTCACCGCGTCACGAAGACCGAAGACGCGTTCGGCGTTTCGGGTGATCTTCGTGGCCAACTCACCCAGGTCGGTCTCACGCAGCGTCGCCATGTCCCGGAGCGTGTAGTTCGCGCAATACGGCTCGTTCGGGCGACCTCGGTACGGGTGGGGCGTGAGGAACGGCGCGTCCGTCTCGACGAGCACGTGGTCCTCCGGCACCCACAGTGCGGCTTCCCGCAGGGCGTGGGCGTTGCGGAACGTCGTGGTGCCCGCGAACGAGAGCACGAACCCGCGCTCCACGCACGCGCGCGCGAAGGAGAGGTCACCGGAGAAGCAGTGGAAGACCACGGTGGCCGGCGCGCCCTCGGCGTCGAGCACCTCGAGGATGTCGTCGTGCGCGTCCCGGTCGTGGATCATCAGCGGCTTGCCGACCCGCTTGGCCAGGTCGATGTGCCAGCGGAAGGCCTCGTGCTGCGCGGCTTTCGGCGCGTAGTCCCAGTAGTAGTCCAGCCCGGTCTCGCCGATCGCGACGACCCTGGGCCGGGCGGCGAGCCGTTCCAGCTCCGCCTGCTCGACCTCGCCGAACGTCGACGTGCGCGTGGGGTGCAGGGCGACCGCGGCGAACACCCGGTCGTCCCACGTGGCGGCTTCGGCGGCCCAGCGGGCGGCGTCGAGGTCGTCGGCCACCGTGATCACGCGGTCCACGCCCGCCCGGACGGCCCGGTCGAGCACCTCGCGCACCTGCTCGGGCGTCTTCGCCCCGCACGCGTCGAGGTGGGTGTGGGCGTCGACCACCGGCGCCGGAAGGGCTTCCGGGACCGGTGGCCGTTCGCCTCGGCGTTTCGTCACTTCGCGATCGGGGCCCACTCGGGGCCGGTCTCACCCAGTTCGGGGTCGAGCTTCGCGAACAGCGGCGCGGGCTTGGCCAGCGGCCTGCCCACCTCGATGGGGGTGGACGCCCACGTCGCCCGCTCGCCCGCGTAGTCGCCGGTCAGCACCGGGTACTCGCGGTCGGGCACGTCCAGGTCGGGCACGTCGGTCAGCTCGGGCTGGGCCGCCCACACGCCCGTGCCGCCCAGCGCCTCGTGCACCTTCTGCGCCGAGTGCGGCAGGAACGGCGTCAGCAGGGTGTTGGCGTCCTGCACGACCTGCAACGCGGTGTGCAGCACGGTGTCGCGGCGCTCCGGGTCGTCCTTGAGCTTCCACGGCTCCTGGTCGGACAGGTAGCGGTTGGCCGCGCCGACCACCTTCATCGCCTCGGTGGACGCCTGCTTGAAGCGGGAGCGGCGCAGGTTCGAGCCCACCACGTCGAACGCCTTGCGGGACAGCTCCAGCAGCTCGTGGTCGGCCTGGGTCGGGCTGGTCGGCTTCGGGATCGCGCCCACGTTCTTGTGCGCCATCGAGATCGACCGGTTGACCAGGTTGCCCCACTCGTTGGCCAGCTCGAAGTTCGTCCGGCGGACGAACTCGTCCCAGGTGAAGTCGGCGTCCTGGTTCTCGGGGCCGGCCACGGAGATGAAGTAGCGCAGCGCGTCCGGCCCGAACTCCTTGAGGAAGTCCGTGACGTAGATCACCGTGCCGCGGGAGGTGGAGAACTTCGAGCCGCTCATGGTCAGGAACTCGCTGGAGACCACCTCGGTGGGCAGGTTCAGCGTGCCGAACGAGCCGGGCTCGCCGCCCTTCGCGCCCTGGCCGTTCTGCCCGAGCAGCAGGGAGGGCCAGATCAGCGAGTGGAAGACGATGTTGTCCTTGCCCATGAAGTAGTAGCCCTGGGCGTCGCCGGTCCAGAACTCCTTCCAGGCGTCGTCGTCCCCGCTGCGGCGGGCCCACTCGACGGACGCGCTGAGGTAGCCGATGACGGCGTCGAACCACACGTAGAAGCGCTTCATCGGCTGCTCGCGCCAGCCGTCGAGCGGGATGGGGATGCCCCAGTCCAGGTCGCGGGTGATGGCGCGGGGGCGCAGGTCGCCGATGAGGTTCTGGCTGAACTTGAGCACGTTCGGCCGCCACTCGGTGCGGGTCTGCAGCCAGCCGCCGAGCGCGTCGATGAACTGCGGCAGGTCGAGGAACAGGTGCTCGGTCTCGACGAACTTCGGCGTCTCGCCGTTGATGCGCGAGCGCGGGTTCTTCAGGTCGACGGGGTCGAGCTGGTTGCCGCAGTTGTCGCACTGGTCGCCGCGGGCGCCGTCGTAGCCGCAGATCGGGCAGGTGCCCTCGATGTAGCGGTCGGGCAGGGTGCGGCCGGTGGACGGGCTGATCGCGCCCATCTCGGTCTTCGGGACGACGTAGCCGTTGCGCCAGAGGGCCAGGAACAGCTCCTGGACCACCTTGTAGTGGTTGCCGGTGGTGGTCCGGGTGAACAGGTCGTAGGACAGGCCGAGGCCGTGCAGGTCGTTCGCGATCACGCGGTGGTACTTGTCCACGAGCTCGCGGGTGGACATGCCCTCCTTCTCGGCCTGCACCGAGATGGGTGTGCCGTGCTCGTCCGAGCCGGAGACCATCAGCACCCGGTTGCCCGACATGCGCATGTAGCGGGAGAACACGTCGGAGGGGACACCGAAACCGGAGACGTGACCGATGTGGCGGGGGCCGTTGGCGTAGGGCCACGCCACCGCGGTCAGCACGGAGGCACTCATGGGCCAAGCCTACGGAGCCGCTTCCAGCGGGTTTCCGCGGGTTGGGCAGTGCCCGGGGCGCCGTGCGCGGCAGACCGCCCGCCCGTCTCAGCTCTTGCTGATCGCGGCGTCGTACAGGGCCTTCTTGCTCACCCCCGCCGCCTCGGCGACCTCCGCCGCCGCCGTCTTCATCCGCTCGCCGTCGGCCACGCGCTGCCTCACCTCGGCCACCAGCGCCTCGATCGGCGGGGTCTCGCGGACCTCGGCGGGCGCCAGCACGACGGTGATCTCGCCGCGCACGCCCTCGGCCGCCCACTCGGCCAATTCGCCGAGCCCACCCCGCCTGACCTCCTCGTAGGTCTTGGTCAGCTCCCGGCACACGGCGGCGCGGCGGTCCGGGCCGAGCACGTGGGCGGCGTCGGCGAGGGTGTCCGCCAGCCGATGGGGTGATTCGAAGAAGACGCACGTCCGGGGCTCTTCGAGCAGGGCCGCGAACCACCGCCGGCGTTCGCCCTGCTTGCGCGGCGGGAAGCCGTCGAAGCAGAAGCGGTCCGACGGCAGGCCCGACACGGCCAGCGCGGTCGTCACCGCGGACGGGCCGGGCAGGCACGTGACCCGGATGTCCTCCTCGACGCACGCGGCCACGAGCCGGTAGCCGGGGTCGGACACGCTCGGCATGCCGGCGTCGGTCACCAGGAGCACCGTCCGACCGTCCCGCAGCGCCTCCAGCAGGCCGGGCAGCCGGGCCGTCTCGACCTGGTCGTAGAAGCTGACCACCCGCCCGGACGGCGTGACGTCGAGGGCCGAAGCGAGCGACCGCAGCCGTCTGGTGTCCTCCGCCGCGATCACGTCGGCCGCGCCCAACGCCTCCACCAGGCGTGGTGACGCGTCCCGGACGTCGCCGAGCGGAGTAGCGGCCAGCACCAAACGGCCTGATCCAGATACAGGTCTCACGCCTCTCACCCTACGATCGTGCGCGTGAGCCTGATCGCACCGCAGTCCGCAGACGACGTGGTCGACGCCGGCGACGTGCCGCCGACGAGCCCGCCACCGGGCAACGACCGCGAACAGCGGGCCCGCCAGCTCGAACCCGGGAGGATGAGCGACGCCCTGAGGGGCTGGCTCATCACGCTGACCGTGGCGTTGATCGGCGGTGTGGTGCGGTTCTGGAACCTCGGGTTCCCGACCGACAAGGGCACCCCGGTCTTCGACGAGAAGCACTACGTGCCGCAGGGCGCGCAGGTGCTGCGCAACGGCGGGTACGAGGACAACCCCGGCTACGAGCTGATCGTCCACCCGCCGCTGGGCAAGCAGCTCATCGCGATCGGCGAGTGGCTGTTCGGCTACGACGGCGTCGGCTGGCGGTTCGCGTCGGCCGCCGTGGGCACGTTGACGATCCTGCTGGTGGTGCGGATCGCGCGGCGGATGACGCGGTCGGACCTGATCGCGGCGATCGCGGGCGTGCTGCTGATCGCGGACGGCATGAGCCACGTGCAGTCGCGGATGGGGATGCTGGACGCGTTCCTGACGTTCTTCGTGGTGGTGGCGTTCGCCTGCCTGGTGGTGGACCGGGACCAGGTGCGGTCGCGGCTGGCCGAGGCGGTGCGCGAGGGCTGGGTGACGAACTCGCCGTACGGCCCGTGGCTGGGTTTCCGCTGGTGGCGGTTCGCGGGCGGGGTCGCGCTCGGACTCGCGTGCGGCGTGAAGTGGTCCGGCCTGTGGTACATCGCGTTCTTCGGCGTGCTGTCGGTGTTCTGGAGCGCGCTGGCGCGTCGTGCGGCGGGGGTGGAGCGGCCGTGGCTCGGCGCGTTCGCGAAGGACCTGCTGCCGTCGCTGTTCGCGCTGCTGGTGATCCCGATGCTGGCGTACCTGGCGACGTGGTGGGCGTGGTTCGCGTCGGAGACGGCCATCGACCGGCACATCGCGGGCACGAAGATCCCCGAGGACGGCTGGATCCCGGCGCCGCTGCGGGCGCTCTGGTACTACAGCGGCAACGTGCTGGACTTCCACACCAAGCTGGTGACGTCGGAGACGAACCGCCACCCGTGGGAGTCGAAGCCGTGGACGTGGCCGATGGGCCTGCGGCCGATGCTCTACTACTTCGAGGGCTCGGTGCAGGGCTGCGGCGGGCCGAGCTGCGTCGGCGCGATCATGCTGATCGGGACGCCCGCCCTGTGGTGGCTGGCGTTCCCGATGCTGGCGTGGGCGATGTGGCAGTCGATCGCCAAGCTGGACTGGCGGTACGCGGCGGTGCTGGTCGGCTACGGCGCGGGCTTCCTGCCGTGGTTCCTCAACGTCGACCGGCAGATGTACTACTTCTACGCGATGCCGATGGCGCCGTTCCTGGTGCTGGGCATCGCGCTGGCGCTGGGCGAGGTGCTGGGCAGGCGGACCGACGGCAAGGAACGCCGCGGCACCGGCCTGCTCGCGGTGGCGCTGTACGTGGGCCTGGTCGTGGCCAACTTCGTGTGGCTGTGGCCGATCCTCAACGGCATCCCGATCACCCCGGAAGTGTGGGACGCCCAGAAGTGGCTTCCATCCTGGAACTGAGCTCGGGGCCGTCCTGCGAGGACGGCGCGGTGGAGACGAGGGCCGGAGGAACGTCGACAGGCGGTGCGAAGACCTCCTCCGGCCGGATCCGCGGCGGTGCGGCCGCCCACGGCTTGAGGTTTTGCACGACCTCTTCGTAGAAGCTCGTGACGGCGCCGAGCACGGAATCGATGAACGAATTCCGACCGGTGCCGCGCTTGCTGCCCAGCGGCGCGGAATTGGCGACCCGGAATCCGCGGATCTCCTTTGCCGGGTCCACCACCAAGGCCATCGGATCGCTCTTCACGGTGCGCAGCAGCTCCGACGCGCCCGCACCGCGGCCGTGCAATGCGAATGCCTCGAGGCGGACGGTTTCGGGGGCGTCCTTCAACTGCCGGACCAACCAGTTGACCCGGGTGGTCGGCCGGCCTTCCCGCGGCCCGTCGAGGTCGACGTGGCACGAGACCCGCCCGGCTCGCAGGTCGGCGGTCACCTGGAGCACGCCGACCGTGCCGGGGATGTGGACACCGGCGGTCAACCTGCCCTCGGCGACGAGTTGACCGACTTGCTTCGCGACCCGGGTCTGCGGCTCGGCCAGCTCCTTGCGGGTCAGCGCCGGCGTCACCTCCGCACCGAGCCGTCGGCCGAGTTGGAGGCACGCGAACCGCACGAGGGCGTCGAAGCGCAGCGCGACCTCGGGCGCGGTCTTGTCGGTCGCCCGCAGCGTGCCGGCCTGGATGGACTCGCGCAGCGGCACCCACGCGGGCCCCATGTCCTCGAACGCCATCGCGCCTGATCGCGGGTGTTCGAGGTAGCGGATCAGCTCGCCGAGGATCCACGCCTGATCGGTGTCCGCGACGCCCCGGTGCTCCTTCTGCATCACGGCTTCGCACAGCACCTCGGTCCACGACCAGTGGTGCAGGGCGACCTTCTTGAGCTTCCGCCGGTCGACCGCCGCGGGGTGCCGGCCGGGCAGCGCGGGGATCTCGTTGGAGATGGTGATCACCGCGTCGAAACCCCGGTCCCGCGCGACGTCGAGGTAGTTCTCGATCTGCTCGACCTGCAACTGGTTGGCGCCGGTCTTCACCTCGACGAGCGCCGTCCACGACCGCTGACCGCGCACCACGCGGATCAGCCCGTCGGGGATCACCTTGCGGCCTTCGAGCTCGAACGGGACCTCGATGAACGTCTGCACGGCGGCGGCGGGCGCGCCCAACGGCTGGGTGAGCGTTCGCCCGAATTCGCGCACCGCGGACATCACCGCCAGCAATGCGGAAGTCGCCCGTCGTTCTTGTTCATCCGCCCCGTTGATCCCCGAAGTGGGAATCAACCGGGCGGCGTGCCAGCTTTCCTCGGACGACACGACCCACCTCGCTGACTTTTCTGTTCATACGGATCAACGCGTAGTTCGGCCGACGGGAGGAGTCCGTTACCCGGAAACATCGCCTTCACCCGTTCGACGCAGCCGACCGCGACCGGGAGGTCAGTCGGGCAGCTCGGTGAGCACGGGGTTGCGGATGCTCTCGTAGATCACCGAGCTGCGGAAGCTGATGACCTCGCGGCGTTCGCTCAGGCGGTCGATGAGGAACGCGTGCAGGTGTTCCAGGTCCGGCACGGCGAGGTGGATGAGGAAGTCGTCGTCGCCCGCCACGACGTACATCGCGGTCACCTCGGGCAGGGCGCCGATCGCCGCCTTGAAGTTGGCGATCACCGCACGGCTCATCGGGCGCAGGCGGGCGGCGACGAAGGCTTGGACGGGGCGGTTGAGCGCGCTCAGGTCCACGTCCGCGTGGTAGCCCTTGATCACCCCACGTTCGCGCAGCGCGCGCACGCGTTCCAGGCACGTCGACGGCGCGACGCCGAGGCGCCGGGCCAGCTCGCGGTTGGTCAGCCGCGCATCCAGTTGCAGATTCCTGATGATCGCCGAATCAAGTTCGTCCACGTCCCGATCATGGCAAACGTCGCCGAACGAAGTTCGGTGACCCTGGATCCAGTCATTCAGATGGGTAAGTCTGGGCGCAATCCACCGAACGAACGGACCGGACGTGCTGCCCACCAAACTCGCCCTGATCCTGCGTGACGACCTGCCGCCCAACCTCGCCGCGAACGCCGCCGTCGTCCTCGGCCTCACCCTCGGCGCCCGCCTGCCCGACCTGCTCGGCGACGACGCCGAGGACGCCGGCGGCGCCCTGTACCTCGGCCTCAACACCCACCCGGTGCCGGTGCTGACCACGTCCGCCGACCACCTCAAGGCCCTGCACCGCGCCGACGGCGTGCTGAAGATCGGCTTCACCGAGGTCGCCCGCCGCTCCCGCGCCTACCCCGAGTACCTGGAAGCCCTCGCCCGCACCGAGGACCCGGACTTCGTCGCGGTCGCCCTCTACGGCCCGCGCGCCGAGGTCACCCGGCTGACCCGCAAGCTCCCGTTGATGGCATGAGGCTCACCGCGATGTACGTGGGCGCGGTGCTCGGCCCCGGCGTGCTGGTGCTGCCCGCCCTGGCCACCGAGGCCGCCGGGCCTGCCTCCGTCCTGGCGTGGGCGGCGCTGCTGGCGTTGAGCGTCCCGATCGCGGTGTCGTTCGCCCGGATGGGTGAACTTCACCGGGGCGGCGTGGTCGGGTTCGTGCGCACGGCGTTCGGCGAACGGGCCGCGCGGCCGGTCGCGTGGTGGTTCTACCTGGTCGGCGTGCCGTTCGGGGTGCTCGGCGGCGCGCTGGTCGGCGGCCGCTACGTCGCCCACGCGCTCGGCGGCGGCGACCCCGCGGTGATCGGGGTCGTGCTGCTGGCCGCGGCGTTCGCCGCCAACTACGCGGGGCTGCGGGTGTCGGCGGGCGCGCAGGTCCTGCTGGTCGGGCTGCTGGCGGTGCTGCTGGCCGTGGCCGTCGCGGGCAACGTGCCGGCCGTGTCGCGCGAGGACTTCGAGCCCTTCGCGCCGCACGGGTGGCTCGCCGTCGGGCACGCCGCCGTGGTGCTGTTCTTCGCGTTCTCCGGCTGGGAGGCGGCGGGCAACCTCGCCGACGAGTTCGGCGACCCGCGTCGGGCGACCCGGCGGACGCTCGCCGTCGTCACCGTCCTGTACCTGGGGCTGGCGGTCACGACGGCGGGCACGACGAGCGACGTCCCGCTCGCCGACCTGCTGGAACGCGTGTTCGGGCCGTCCGCCCGGCTGGTCACGGCGGTGGCCGCGACCCTGCTCACGTTCGGCGCGATCAACACCTACCTGGCGGGCGGCGCGCGCCTGGGCGGGCGGCACGGCCTGACCGGCTTGCTGGTGCTGTGCGCGGTGCTCACCGCCGTGACGCTGCGCCTGCACGTCGAGCTGGACACGTTGATGCGCGTCGCGTCGACCGCGCTCGCGGCGGTGACGGCGGCGGGACTGGCCGCCGCCGTCGCACTCCTCCGCAGCCGCACGGCCGCGTTCGCCCTCGGCTGCACCGCGCTGGTGCTGGTCTTCTCGGGCGCGCTCCTGGCCGTGCCGCTGGTGATCGGGGTCGCGGCCCTGGTCAGCGCACGGGTCGCGGCGGCGGTTCCGGCCGGTCGATCATCCTCGTGACCGGTCCTTCCTTGCTCAACCCCGCCTGCGAGAGCCACGCGCTCAGCTCGGTGCGGATCGCGCCCAGCGCCGGCCGCCTGGCCGGGTCGGCGTCCAGCGCGCTGGTGAGCAGCCGGGCGTGGGCGCTGTGCTGCGGCAGCTTCACGCACGGCTCGCCCTGCGCGGCGGCCATCAGCGAGGAGATCGGGTTCTCCCTCGACCCGCGCGGCGGGTGGCCGGTGAGCGCGTAGCTGACCGTCGCGGCCAGCTGCCAGGCGTCCGACGCCGGGCTGGCCGCCTCGCCGCGGGCGGTCTCCGGCGCCAGGAAGTCGGGCGTGCCGACCATCATCCCGGTGGCGGTGAGCGTGCTGTCGCCCTTCGACCTGGCGATGCCGAAGTCGATCAGGTGCGCGGTGCCCTGGGTGTCCACGATGACGTTGGACGGCTTCACGTCCCGGTGCAGCACGCCCTGCTCGTGCGCGGCGGCCAGCGCGTCCGCCATGTTCACCCAGAGCCGGGCGGCGAGCGTGTCGGCGAGCAGACCGCTGTCGCGCACGACGTCCGACAGCGGCTGGCCGTCGATGTACTCCATGACGATCGCGAGGCCGTCCGGGTCCTGCACGATGTCGAACACGCGCACGCAGTTCGGGTGCCGCACGGCGGCCAGAGCGCGCGCTTCGCGCAGCATCCGCTGCTCGGTGTCGTTGTCGGGCGCGTGCGCGAGCTTCACCGCGACCGTGCGCGCCAACTGCTCGTCCACGGCCAGCCACACCGTGCCGAACCCGCCGCGGCCGAGCTGGCGGATCCGCCGGAACCGGCCGCCCGCCGGGTTCCACACCTTGCCGGAGTCGGGCGTCGGCGTCGGCACCGGCGCGCTGCTGCCGCCGCCGGGGCCGAACGGCAGCGGACCGGGCGTGTCGGCCAACGGCGCGGGCTGCTCCGGCTTGGTCGGCCTCGGCGCCTCCACGGGCACGTCGGCGACCCGCGTCGGCGGGTAGTGCCGTGCCGGCGGTGTCGGCCGGTAGGGCGGGACCGGCTGGTACGGCGGGATCTGCGCGGGCTGGTAGGGCGGCGGCTTCTCCACCTTGTAGGGCGGCGGCTGGTGCGGCTGGCGCGGCGGCTGCGACGACGACTGCCGCGGCTGCTGGGACGCGGACGACGACTGGTGCGGCTGCTGGGACGACGGCGGTGGCGTTCTCGACACCGCGGGTTGCGGGCTCGGGTTCCCGCGATCGCGACCGGGGCGGTTCAGCATGGCGGTAGTCAACCCGAAAACCCGCACGACGAGGGAGCCCAACACCGCGATCGGGAAGAACCCGAGCAGCAGGTGGCCCACCAGCGTGACCGGCAGCGCGGACGTGGACAGCAGCAGGACCAGGAACGGCGGCCAGAACACCCGGCGCGGCCAGTTCGGGCCGAGCCGGAACGCCGAGCCCGCCTGGAGCATCACGAACAGCAGGCAGAGCAGGGCGAGCAGCGCCGTCGCACCGGCGAAGACCACGTCCGGCACCCCGGACCGGCCGGTGATCGCGGTGATGATCGGGTCGGTGCCGATCAGGTAGTCGTACTGGGTGGTCACCATGCACGGCGACCCGTCCAGCGACTCCGTGCCCGGCAGCGCGCGGGTGCGCAGCAGCTTGTAGGTGGCCGAGAACGCCATCCACGGCAGCACCAGCGTGCTGACCACGCCGAGCACGGCGAAGATCGCGCCGGTGAACGGCCCGTAGGAGTTGCCGACCACGCGGCGGACGGTGATCGACAGCAGCGCGGCGACGGTCGGCAGCACGCCGATCAGGGCGCCGAACGCGGTGACGGTCCACGCCCAGTCGCCGGGGCAGAGGGGCACACCTGACCAGCCGTGCAGCCACGCCAGCAGCGACTCGGCCAGCTCCACGACCCGCACCACCCCTTCTCGTCGCCTCTCAGGGTACGGGTGCGGGCCACACCGACAGCGCCGTCCGGGCAACATCGTGCAGTTCAGCCCGCGTGGCGCCGTCCCGGGCGAGCGACGACATGCCCCGGACGGTGGCGGCGACGAACACGGCGAGGCGGTGCGCGTCGGTGCCCGAGGGGAGCACGCCGGTCGCGACGTCGTGCCGGATCTTGGCCTCGACCGCCTGTCTCGCCTGGTCACGCGGGCCGGTCAGCTCGGGTGCACTGAGGATCAGGCAGCCCTTGGGCCGGTCCGGGGTCGTGTACTCGATCGCGGCCTCGGTCAGGATCCGTTCGACGGAATGACGTGCGGTGGGCTCCTCGTCGAGGGCGCGCGCGGTGAACGCGCCGTAGGTCTGCTGGTAGCGCGCGACGGCTTCGGCGAAGAGGGCCTGCTTGTCGCCGAACGCGGCGTAGAGGCTCGGCGGGTTGACGCCGGTGGTCGCGGTGAGGTCGGCGACGGAGGTCGCCTGGTAGCCGTCGCGCCAGAAGGCGCGCGTGACCTGGTCCAGCACGTCGTCCCGTTCGAACCCGCGTTTGCGCCCCACCACGGCGCTCATTCTATAACGTCCGCTACAGTTCGCTTTGTGTAGTGGTCGTTACAGATTGGAGTGCTGGTGAAGACGGCTTTGGTGACCGGGGCGAGTCGTGGGATCGGGCGGGGGATCGCGTTGCGGTTGGCGGCGGACGGGATGCGGGTGGTCGTGCACTACGCGCGGGACGACGACGCGGCGCGGGCGGTGGTGGAGCAGGCCGGCGGTGGGGCCTTCGCGGTGCGGGCGTCGTTGCCCGCGGAGCTCGACGCCCTGGTGGCGGCGCTGCCGCCGTTGGACGTGCTGGTGAACAACGCCGGGATCGGGTTGCCGGCGCCGATCGAGGACGTGACACCCGAGGCGTTCGACGCGGTGTTCGCGGTGAACGTGCGGGCGCCGTTCTTCCTGGTGCAGCGCGCACTGCCGCTGCTGCGGGACGGTGGGCGGATCGTGAACATCTCGTCCGGGGCGACGCGCATCGCCATGCCGGTCGGCATCGCGTACTCGATGACGAAGGGGGCGCTGGACACGTTCACGCGGACGCTGGCCCACCACCTGGGGCCGCGCGGGATCACCGTCAACACCGTCGCGCCGGGGGTGGTCGACACCGACGCGAACGCGTCCTGGCTGCGCGGGGACCCGGCGGCGGAGGCGGCGATGGCGGCGCGTTCGGCGTTGGGGCGAATCGGTTACGCGGAGGATATAGCCGACGTGGTCTCGTTCGTGGCATCGGAGAACTCGCGGTGGATGACGGGAGCGTGGCTCGATGCGACAGGAGGCGCCCACTTGTGACGTGACCTCGGCGGGAAGGGGCCCGGCCCACAGGGTGCGAGCCGGGCCCCGCGCGTGCGCTTGCCGCTAGCTCACGCGCGCTCCCACAAGGCGGGCACCGTCGGCGGATCCCAGCCTGGTTGGGACGTGTGCCCCTGCAAGCACCTGTACCCGACGCCGTCGTACGTCACGAGGGAGCCGGTCGTGTACGCGACGCCTGGCTGCCAGGTGGTCTGGCCGGGGTCCGTGGTGGTCGTCGTGGTCGGCGAGGTGGTGCTGGTTGGCGTGCCGCCACTGACGATCAACTGGAGGCCGTAGACCTGGAGGATCTCGTTGACCGGCTGGAAGTAGATCGTCCCGCCGGACGTGCAGTTCCCGGAGCCACCGGAGGTGACGCCCTGCGCCTGGTCACCGGTCAGCCACGAGCCGCCGGAGTCGCCGGGTTCGGCGCAGGCGTTCGTGCGGGTGAGGCCGGTGATCGTGCCTTCGGGGTAGGTCACGGAGGTGTTCTTCTGCTGGATGGTGCCGCAGCGCCAGCCCGTGGTGGAGCCGGAGCGGCAGACGGAGGCGCCGACCGGCGCTTCGGTGGAACCGGCGACCGGCACCGTGCCGGGGTAGCGGTTGACCAGGGGGCGGCCGGTGTTGCCGGCGGCCGTGCGGACCCAGGCGTAGTCGTTGCCGGGGAAGCTGGAGCCGGCGAACGTGCCGCTGGGCTGGGTCGTGGTCGCGCCCGTGCGGCCGCAGTGCCCGGCGGTGACGAAGCCACCGTTGACCGCGAACCCGACCGAACAGCGGGAGCCGCTGCCGATGTAGTAGGCGTTGCCGCCGATCACGTCGATCAGCGGGCGCGGCTCCTCAGTGGACCGTTCGATCCGGACGTCGGTCTCGGCCAGACCGCTGGCGTGCGCGAAGGCTTTCGCGGCGGCGGTGTCGCGGGCGAGGACGACCACGGTGTTCGTGGGTGCGTCGACGTACCAGCCGGGCACGGACCGGGGTGCGCTGCGCGCGTTCCGGTCGAGCTTGTCCTTCAGGGCGTCGAGCTGGGCGAGTGACCGCGGCACCACCGTGGCCCGCGCACCTTCCGCCTCGACGGTCTGGATCTGGGACGCGGCCGTGACGCCGACGACGAGTCGGGTGGCGTCGGCGTCGAGCCAGGCCCCCGCGAAGCCCGGGCCGAGCCGTGCCTTGAGCGTGCTCTCGGTCCGCGCCGCGACCGCTTCGCGTTCGATGCGGGCACGGGCCTGGTCGGGGGTCAGGTGGAGGTCGCGCGCCATGGCCGCGACCATGCCTCCGTCGACGGCGAGTTGTTGCGGTGGTGGACCCGCGTTCGCGGTGGTGGCCAGCGCAGCTGCCAATCCGGCAGCGCTCAAGACCGCCACGGCGACCGCGGCGACGCTACGTCGAGTCATCCGCTTGTCTCCTTGCAGGGGTGGTGACACGGGATGCGGGGCCGTTGAACCCGACGCTAGCCGGCCAAACCGCCGGGCGGATATGCCAGTCAAGTCATAACGCCACGTTATGGTCCAGTCCAATCCCGATCTCCACCCCCTCATTTCCGCACCTCACCGGCCACCAACCTCACACCCACCACTCACAACCCACACACCCCCCACCGCCCAACACCCCCACCTACACCCGCCCCCCACTACCGCCGCACCGCACCGCTACCGCCGCACCGCACCGCCCGCAAACGTTTGCCACCCACCGCGAGCACCCCCGCCAGCGCGCACAGTTCAACCCCGGCCAACGCCAATCAACCGCCGCAAACGCGGCAGCCGCAAGCACCACCGACCGGCGCTGAAGCTCGGCGATCACGCGACAGCCCAGCCAAGTACGCGGCGCCGCGGCGGCGAGCCCACGGACGCGACGGCACGCGCCGAGCAGCACACGGCGGCGAGCCCACGGGACGTGACGGAAGTCGGCGAGCAGCACAACGGCGGCGAGCGGTAGGAGCGGCCCCAAGCGGCCGACGGAAAGGCGCCCCACGGCAGAGGAGGCGGCGACCCGGTGCCGCGCCGAGCCCCAGTGGACCGAGCGGATCCAGCGGGAGGCGGCGGAAGGGGGCGGCGCGGCGGCGGGCAATCGCGCGACCGGATGGCAGGGCCTGTCGATGCGCGGCGCGGGCCAGGCGGGCGGGCCAGGCGGGCAGGCGACTGGCTGCGGGGCGGCCAGGGCGGGGCGGGCAAAGGGCTGCGGGGTGGCGGGATCGGCGGGAGCGGGGTTGTGGCGGGATCGGCGGGGGTGGTCGTGATGGGTGGGCGGGTGGGCGGGTGGCTGGGTGGGCGGAGGGCTGGGGTGGTTCGGGGGTCGGCCTCTCGTTCTAACCGAGGTGCGGGGACGGTGTTTTCGTACAGTTTTGGGCGATGATCACTCGAAGGTGTGACGGGTTAGCAGACGCAGAACTCGTTGCCCTCCGGGTCGGCCATGACGACGTGGTGGTTCGGATGCTCCTTCACCATGCTGCCGCCGGCCGCCACCAGCTGCCCCACCATGGCCGTGATCGCCGACCAACGCTCCTCCTCCGCCACCTCCGAACTCACCCGCACGTCCAAGTGCAGCCGGATCTTCTGGGTCTTCGGCTCCCGCACCTGCTGCAGGAACAGCCTCGGACCGACACCGGCCGGGTCGTGCAGCCAGGCGCCGTCCTCCTGATCATCCTCCGGATCGGCGAACTGCGCCGCCCACTCCTCCCTCGTCCGGAACGGCGGGGGCGGGGGTTCGTCGTCGTAGCCCAGGGCCAGTTTCCAGAACGCCGCCAGCTCGCTCGGGTGGTGGCAGTCGAGGGCCAGCCCAATGGTGTGCGCCATGCCGCGACCGTAGCCCCGGGGTCCGACAGTTTCCGGCCGGAGCGCTCACAGCAGGCTGAGCTGGGTGCCCTTCCGCTTCCGCCGCGGCTGGGTGTCGCCGAGCTGGTCGTAAGCCTTCAGCGCCGCCAGGAACGGAGACCGGGGTCGCCCCGCCGCGTGGCTCAGGAACAGGTGCCGCTGCGCCCGGGTCATCCCGACGAACAGCAGCCGACGCTCCTCGTCCACCGCCTCCACGTCGTCCGACCCCGGCCAGCGCAACGGCAGCAACCCGTCCTCGCACCCGACGATGAACACCACCGGGAACTCCAAGCCCTTCGACGCGTGCAGCGTGAGCAGCGAGATCCGGTCGGCCCGCGGATCCCACGTGTCCACCTCCACCCCCAGCGCGAGCGCCGTGTGGAAGCGCTCGAAGTCGGCCCCGCACTCAAGGGCCAGAGGTTTCAGCAGCTCGTACGCAGTGTGGTCGTCACCCGCGACGGCACGCACGCGCGCCAGCACGGTGGCGCCGGCCGCGAACTTCAGGTCGTGGGCGATCCGCGCCACCCCGGGCCGGTCCGCCAACCGGTCGTGCGAGCGCTTCTGGAACGGCAGACCGGACTGCGTCAACGCCTCCACGAGCGCCCGCGCCTGCCGATCCGTCCGGTACAGCACGGCGAAGTCCGAGAATCCGAGCCCCTGCGTCCCGTCGCCCACCACCCGCCCGCTGTCGAACGCGTGGAACGACGCGCCGCCCAGCACCTGCTCGATGGTCCGCGCCACGAACCCCGCCTCGGCCGCCTCCGACGACGCGTGGTGCACGCCGATCGGCGCGTCGCCGTGGTCCACCATGGGCCGCAGCTCCCGCCCCGGCACCAGCGACGACGGCGAGATCACCTCCAACGCGCCCGTCACGACCGCCGACGACGACCGGTAGTTCCTGGTCAGCTGCACGGTCCGCGCCGCGGGGAAGTCCTCCCGGAACCGCAGGAAGAACCCGACGTCCGCGCCGCGGAACCGGTAGATCGCCTGGTCCGGGTCGCCGATCGCGGTCAGGTTGCCGTCCGGCGGCGCGAGCAGCCGCAACAGCCGGTACTGCTGCTCGTCCACGTCCTGGTACTCGTCCACCGACACCCACCGCCACCGCGCCCGGTAGCCGGCGACCAGCGCGGGCGACTCCTCCAACAACGCCAGCGGCAACGTGATCAGGTCGTCGAAGTCCACCAGGTCCTGCGCCCGCAACGCCTTCTTGTACCGCGCGTCCCCGGCGACGATCAGCGCCCGTGCCGCCTTCTCCTCCGCGACGACGGACAACGCCACCGCCAGCTGCCGATCCGGGTCCGCCACCCCGAACGACGCCGACAACCCGAAGTACGCGCCGTGCTCGCGCAGGATCAGCACCCCGAGCGAGTGGAAGGTCGCGATCGTCAACTCGCCGACGGCACCCGGCGCCAACAGGGCCAGCCGTTCCGCCATCTCCTCCGCCGCACGCCGCGTGAACGTGATCGCCAGGCACTCCGACGCCGGCACGCCCCGTGACGTCACCAGGTCCGCGATCCGGTGCGTCAACGTCCGCGTCTTGCCCGTGCCCGGCCCGGCGATGATCAGCAACGGCCCGCCGTCCACCTCGGCCGCCGCCCGCTGCTCCGGGTCCAGACCGTCCAGCAACGACGAACCACCCGACTCCCGAACGGGCGCGGGCTCGACGACAGGCGCAGCCACGGGCGCCGGCCGAGCACGCTCCACAGTGGACGGCTCGGGAGCGGCGTAGTCGAACAGGGCGAACGCCGAACGCCGCCGCTCGAGCTCCCCCGGCTCGAACACCCGGATCACGCCGTACTCGCCGTCGTACCCCGAGTCGCGCACCACCTCACCGCGCCGCAGCCGCGTCACCGCCTCGGCCAGCAACGGCGAGTGCACGGCGATGTCGTCCACCGGCACGTCCTGGAGGATCACCAGCTCCGGCCCGAGCGCCGCGGTCAGCTTGTCGATCTCCGCGACCACCTTCTTGCTCTTCGGCCCCGTCCCGACGATCTCGCTCATGATCTCCGGCAACGGCACCAGGCTGGTGAACCCGGCCGCGCCGGCGGGCCGGTGGCCGTGCGGCCGGTCGGCCAGCTCCGCCACCCGGCTGAGCACCCCGACCGTCAACGGCTTGCCGCACTCCGGGCAGATCCCCCGGTGCGCCAGCGTCTCCTCGGGCTCCATTCGCACGCCGCACTTGCGGTGCCCGTCGACGTGGTACTTGCCCTCCTCCGGGAAGAACTCCAACGACCCGGCGAACCCGTCTCCGGTCTCCAGCGCCGACCGCACCGAGTAGTAGTCCAGCTCGGTGTCGAACACGGTCGCCTCACGCCCCAGCGCCGGCGGCGAGTGCGCGTCGGAGTTGCTGACCAGCCGGTAGCGGTCCAGGCTCGACACCCGCCAGTTCATCTCCGGGTCGGACGACAGGCCGGTCTCCACCGCGAAGACGTGCGACGCGAGGTCGACGTAGCAGTCCTGGATCGCGTCGAACCCGGACTTGGACCCGAGCACCGCGAACCACGGCGTCCACACGTGCGCGGGCACGAGGTAGCCGCCGCACTCCAGCGTGATCTCCAGCAGGTCGCGCGAGTCGAGCCCGAGGATCGGCCGACCGTCCGACCCGAGGTTGCCGATCTTGGCCAGCCGGGCGTTGAACCGCGCCGCCGACGACAGGTCGGGCATGTAGACCAGGTGGTGCACCTTGCGGGTGCGGTCGCCGCGCTTGTAGATGGTGGAGATCTCCACCGAGAGCATGAACCGCACCGGCGCGGCGGCCAACGACGGCGGCAGCCGGCGGTCGATGTCGCGGTCGAGGTCGTCGCGCAGCCGGTACAGCCCCGGCGACGCCTCGACCAGGCTGGACGTCAGGTGGTCGTACCAGGCGGGGTGGGTGAAGTCGCCCGTGCCGACCAGCGAGATCCCCTTGCGGCGGGCCCACCAGGTCAGGTGTTCGAGGTCGCAGTCACGGCTGCAGGCCCGGGAGTACTTGGAGTGGATGTGGAGATCCGCCACAAAGCGCACCGGCCACAGCCTAGTGAGTGATCGACACCGAGCGGGCGCGAGGTCGCGTCGAGGCCTCATCGCAACGTGACGGCCTTGTGGGAGCACGACATCGAGAGAGATCCCCACGGAAAGTGATGACGAATCCTCACGATTGCCGCATTCCTTAGTCCGATCGAGCTAATTGAGCCCGCTTTCGACTGCGTTGCGTAACAACTGGCGGCGCACACCGAATGTCCCACCGCAGAGCAGGTTCGGGGTGGACGGAAGGCGGATCACTTGAACAAGATCACACGGGTGGCGGCGGCGCTGGTCGGCGCCGCTGTCGGGCTGGGACTGGCGGTCGCCGTGGCGGCGCCCGCGAGCGCGGCGGTCGCCGACGGCTACTACAAGCAGCCCTTCGACCCGACGGTGTGGCGCGTCGTCGGCGGCAACGCCCGCGCCATCACCTACGACGAGTGGGCCGCCGCCGGCTTCCCGCAGCCCGCCGCCTCGCCGACGGACTACGTGAAGTACGCGTGGTCCCCCACCGTCTACGCGGTCACCTTCTGGGGCGACCCCCAGTCGACGTGGGACTGGGACCGGCTCACCGAGTCCCAGTGGCGGGCGTCGGGCAGCCCCGCGCCGCGCAACGCGGGCTGGATCGCGGGCAGCTACTACTACCAGTGGGGCACGTCCAACGAGCTCTTCGTCGAGGGCGAGGACGGGGTGAACCACAAGCTCACCTACGGCGAGTGGTCCGCCTCCGGCTTCCGCGCCTTCGACCCGCGGTCCAACGAGGGCTTCCAGAAGCTGTCCTGGGCGCCGAACATCATGCGGATGTCCAACCTGGCCACCGGCGCCGGCTACTCGATCGGCTACGAGGAGTGGCGGGCGGAGGACTTCCCGACGCCGCAGGTCGTGCGCCGCGTCGCGAACGACCACTTCTACAAGTACGGCACCGCCCCGACGATCTACTACCAGGGCCCCGCGTTCCACCGGCCCGTGAGCTACGCCGAGTGGGTCGGCGCGGGCAGCCCGGCGCCGGAGGTCCGCGCGCCCGGGAACCCCGGCAACAGCAAGGACTGCTCGGACTTCGCCACCCAGCGCGACGCCCAGGCGTGGTTCGATCTCTACTACCCGTACTACGGCGACGTCGCGCAGCTGGACAGCGACAACGACCGCATCGCGTGCGAGTCCCTGCCGTAACGAGCACGGCGTGACGAGCGCGGAAGCGGCCCCCGCCCGAGACCTTGGGTTCTAGTGGTCGTCGCAACACCCCAGTTGGGGAGTTGTGGTGGATTTCGAGATCCGGGATCGGTCGGTCAACCTGGGCGGTCGGCGTC
>NZ_JBVJVK010000051.1:0-61403 GCF_055603705.1 Actinosynnema sp. NPDC037264
ATAGCGGTTGGGGAACACCCGGTCCCATTCCGAACCCGGTAGTTAAGCCTTCCAGCGCCGATGGTACTGCACTCGTGAGGGTGTGGGAGAGTAGGACGCCGCCGAACATTCTTCCCTGAAAGGGCTTGTGGTTGGGGGCACATTGATTTGTGCTCCAAACCACAAGCCCTTTCGGCGTGTCCACAGTAGGAGGAGCTAGTGCCCAGGTTCGGGGATCGACCCGGCGACCGTCAGCGTGGCCAGGGAGACCGACCGCGCCGATCCGATGACGGTGGCCGTGCCCAGGGAACTCGTAAGCCGACCACCGGTGGTGGCCGTGACGCCCGTGGATCGGGCGAGCGGTCGTCCGGTGGTTACCCGCGTCGGGACGACCGGCCGGGCAACGACCGGTACACCAGTGGCGACAAGCCGCGCGGTGGCGACCGGCGGGATGACAACCGGGGCGAGCGGCCTCGTTATGACAAGCCGCGTGACGACCGCGGCGCAGCTCCGCGACGCGATGACAACCGGAGCGGCGGCTTCCGCCGGGATTCCGGTGACCGACCCGGCTACCCGCGCCGCGATGACCGCGGTGGCGCACCACGTCGCGACGACCGCACCGGTGACCGGGGCGGGTTCCGGCGCGATGACAGCCGTGGTGAGCGTCCCCGCTACGACCGGCGCGACGATCGCGGTTCCGACCGCGGGGGCGACCGGGGCGACCGCCCGAGCTACCCGCGTCGGGATGACCGGCCCAGTGGCGACCGTGGTGGCTACCAGCGGCGCGACGACCGCTCCTCCGGCGGTGACCGTGGTGGCGATCGCGGTGGGTACCAGCGCCGCGACGACCGGCCTGGTGGCGACCGCCCGAGCTACCCGCGCCGGGACGACCGTTACGGCAGCGACCGCCCGAACCGCTCCGGCGGTGACCGGACCGGTGGTGACCGCGGCGGTTACCAGCGCCGGGACGACCGGGGTGGCAGTGACCGCGGCGGGTACCAGCGCAGGGATGACCGCCCCGGTGGCGACCGTGGTGGTTACCAGCGGCGCGACGACAAGCCCGGCGGTGCTCGGGGTGGGGAGCGTTCCGGCTACCCGCGTCGGGATGACCGGGCCGGTGGCGACCGGCCGAGCTACCCGCGTCGGGACGACCGGCCGAGCGGTGACCGTGGTGGGTACCAGCGCCGGGACGACCGCGGCGGGGAGCGTCCCAGCTACCCGCGTCGGGACGACCGGCCCAGTGGCGATCGTGGTGGGTACCAGCGCCGGGACGACCGTCCTGGCGGCGACCGCCCCAGCTACCCCCGGCGTGATGACCGTGGTGGCGAGCGTGGTGGCGAGCGTCGTGAGTACCGGCCCCGTGACGACCGTTCCGGTGGCGACCGCCCCAGCTACCCGCGTCGCGACGACCGGGGTGGCGAGCGCGGCGGCTACCAGCGTCGGGACGACCGGCCCAGTGGTGACCGCGGCGGGTACCAGCGTCGGGACGACCGGCCTCGTTACGACAAGCCGGGTCACGACAAGCCCCGCTACGAGAAGCCTCGCCAGGACCGGGCCGAGCAGGGCAAGACCGGGTACGACCGGCCCGCCGGCAGCGACAAGCGGGACTCGCGCAGCCGTGATCGGGCCGCGCGGTTCCAGGAGCGCGTCGCGCAGGCCGACGAGCAGCAGGTCACCGAGGACACCTCGGTCGAGGTCGACGCGGTGGCGGTCGAGGCAGTCGCGGACGACGCGGTTGAGGTCCGGGAGTCTGTGACGGCGCAGGCCGTGGTCGAGTCCGAGGTCGAGGCGGCGGGCGAGAAGTCCGAGGCCGTCGACGAGAGCGACGACGACCAGGGCGATGACGAGGCGGCTGTCGTGGCTGCGGAGGCGCCCGAGTCGGCGGCTGCGCGGTCCGAGGCGCCGGAGTCGGATGCGTCTGAGGCGGTGGCGGCCGGTGAGGCGGTGGCCGGTGAGGGCGACTCCGGGGAGCGCGTGTTCACCCGGGCCCGGACGCCGGAGCTCCCCGAGGACGCCGACATCTCCATCCTCGACCCCGAGGTGAAGCAGGAGCTGCGCGGGTTGCCCAAGGGCTTGGCCGAGATCGTGGGCCGGCACCTGGCGGCGGCGGGCATGCTGATCGACAGCGAGCCGGAGTTGGCGCTGGAGCACGCGCGGTACGCGCGGACGAAGGCGGCGCGGGTCGCGGTGGTCCGGGAGGCCGCCGGGCTGGCCGCCTACCACGCCGGCGAGTGGGCCGAGGCGTTGTCCGAGCTGCGGACCGCGCGGCGCATGTCGCACGGCACCGGGCACGTCGCGGTGATGGCCGACTGCGAGCGGGCGCTGGGTCGTCCCGAGCGGGCCATCGAGCTGGCACGCGAGGCGCAGGTGTCGCAGCTGTCCCCGGACGAGGCGGTGGAGCTGCGGATCGTCGCGGCCGGCGCCCGCCGGGACATGGGTCAGCTGGACGCGGCCGTGGTGGCGTTGCAGGGCGACGACCTGGACGAGAAGCGGCGCGACCCGTGGAGCGCGCGCCTGTTCTACGCCTACGCCGACAACCTGGAGGCCGCAGGCCGCACCGAGGAAGCCGTGAAGTGGTTCCTCAACGCCGCCCAGGCCGACGACGACAACGAGACCGACGCCGCCGAGCGCGCGTTCGACCTCAGCCCGCAGGACTGACGCACCGCGAGACCGGCAAGACCGCTGTCACATGACGGAGAGCACAGCTGAAGGCTCGGCCCCACCCGGGGTCGAGCCTTCAGACTGTTGCCGACCGGACAACTCCTGAACGGAGACGCCTGTGCTGCTGGACCGCTACGACGCCCTGCTGCTCGACCTCGACGGCACGGTCTACCGGGGGCAGGAGGCCGTGCCCGGCGCGGTCGAGGCCGTGGCCGCCGCCCGCGAGCACGGCACCGGCATCAGGTTCGTCACCAACAACGCCTCCCGGTCGCCGGAGACGGTCGCCGAGCACCTGACCGAGCTCGGCTTCCACGCCGCGCTGGACGAGGTCAGCACGAGCGCCCAGGCGGGCGCGGCGATGCTGCTCGACCTGGTGCCGCAGGGCGAGCACGTTCTCGTCCTCGGCACGGACGCGCTGGCCGAGCAGGTGCGGCTGCGCGGGTACCGGCCCACCCGCACCGCCGAGCACGCCCGAGCCGTCGTCCAGGGCCTGTCGCAGGACCTGGGCTGGCGCGAGCTGGCCGAGGCGTGCGTCGCGATCCGCCAGGGCGGCGCGCACTGGATCGCCTGCAACGTGGACGCCACCCTGCCCACCGAACGCGGCCTGCTGCCCGGCAACGGGTCGCTGGTCGCCGCGTTGCGGACGGCGACCGGCGCGGAACCGCTGGTGGCGGGCAAGCCGGCCACGCCCCTGCTGGAGCAGGCGGCGAAGTCGGCGGGCGCGCAA
Organism: Actinosynnema sp. NPDC037264; assembly: GCF_055603705.1. NCBI lineage: Bacteria > Bacillati > Actinomycetota > Actinomycetes > Pseudonocardiales > Pseudonocardiaceae > Actinosynnema > Actinosynnema sp. NPDC037264. The sequence goes on from NZ_JBVJVK010000051.1 coordinate 3,368, forward strand.
CGGCCGCTGGTCGTCGGCGACCGGCTGGACACCGACATCGCGGGCGCGGTCAACGCGGGCATGGACTCGCTGCTGGTGCTCACCGGCGTGTCCACCGAGGCCGAGGCGGACGCGCTGCCGGCGGACCGCCGGCCGACCTACGTGGCTGCCGACTTGTCCGTGCTCCATCGGCTACCTTGAATCCTGTGAGCTTCGAGGTTCCCCTCCCCGGCCCGCCGCGTGATCCCGTGGCCGGGATCGACGACGCCCTGGCCGGTCTCGACGGGCTGGACGCGCTGGACGTGGTCGAGCACGTGGCCCGGTTCGACGACGCGCACACGGCGTTGACGGCCGCGTTGTCCACCATCGACAAGGTCTGACCGGTGCCGCGCAGGGCTCGGCTGGACGCCGAACTGGTCCGCCGCGGGCTGGCCAGGTCACGGGAGCACGCGAGCCAACTCGTCGCCGAGGGCCGGGTGACCGTGCGCGGCACCGTGGCCACGAAACCCGCCACCGCCGTCGAGTTGGACACCGCGCTGGTGGTCCGCGAGACCGACGACCCGAACTACGCCTCGCGGGGCGCGCACAAGCTCGTCGGCGCGCTGGAGGCGTTCGACGGGGTCGACGTGAAGGGCAGGCGGTGCCTGGACGCGGGCGCGTCCACCGGCGGGTTCACCGACGTGCTGCTGCGCGCGGGCGCCCGCCAGGTCGTCGCGGGCGACGTCGGCCGGGGCCTGCTGGACTGGCGGTTGCGCACCGACGACCGGGTCGTGGTCAAGGACAAGACGAACGTGCGTTCGTTGACGCCCGAGGACATCGGCGGTCCCGTTGAACTGGTGGTGGCCGATCTGTCGTTCATCTCGTTGAGGCTGGTGCTGCCGGCGCTGGCCGCGTGCCTCGACGAGGAGGGCGACTTGCTGCCGATGGTGAAACCCCAGTTCGAGGTCGGGAAGGAACGCCTCGGGTCGGGCGGTGTGGTGCGCGACCCGGAGCTGCGGGCCGAGGCGGTGCTGGACGTGGTCGCGTCCGCCGCCGGGCTCGGCCTGCGCCTGCGCGGCGTCACCGCGAGCCCGCTGCCCGGTCCGTCGGGCAACGTCGAGTTCTTCGTCTGGCTGCGCCGGGGCGAGCCCCTCGACGCGGCGGACGCCACCGCGCTCGTGCGCGCCGCCGTAGCGGAAGGTCCCCAGTGAGGACGGATCCAGTGACGAGGGAGATCCTGCTCGTCGTCCACACCGGACGGCGCAGCAACGTGCTGGTGGCGCAGGAGGTCGCGGCCCGGTTCGCGGCGGGCGGGGTGAAGCTGCGGGTGCTGGAGGACGAGGCGCCGGAGCTGGACCCGTCGTGCTTCACGCAGGTCGTGCTCGCCGACGAGAAGGCCGCCGAGGGCACGGAGCTGGTGTTCGTGCTCGGCGGCGACGGCACCCTGCTGCGCGCCGCCGAGCTGGCGCGGGCGGCGGGCGTGCCGGTGCTGGGGGTGAACCTGGGCCGGGTCGGGTTCCTGGCCGAGGCCGACTCCGACGCGCTGTACGAGGCGATCAAGCACGTCGTCGACCGGGACTACGAGGTCGAGGAGCGGATGACGCTCGACATCACGGCGTCGGTCGACGGCGAGGTGCTGGAGGGCACGTGGGCGCTCAACGAGGCCAGCGTGGAGAAGAGCACCCGGGAGCGGATCCTGGACGTCGTGGTGGAGGTGGACGGGCGGCCGGTGTCGGCGTTCGGCTGCGACGGCGTGCTGGTGGCGACCCCGACCGGGTCGACGGCGTACGCGTTCTCCGCGGGCGGCCCGGTGGTGTGGCCGGACGTGCAGGCGCTGCTGGTGGTGCCGAGCAACGCGCACGCCCTGTTCGCCCGGCCCCTGGTGGTGTCGCCGGCGTCCGTGGTGGCGCTGGAGGTCGACCCGGAGGGCCATCCGGCGGTGCTGTGCGCGGACGGTCGCCGCACGGTGAACCTGCCGCCGGGGGCGCGGGTCGAGGTGGTCGGCGGCCGCACGCCGTTGCGGCTGGTCCGGTTGCGGCCGGGTCCGTTCACCGACCGGCTGGTGGAGAAGTTCGAGCTGCCGGTGCAGGGGTGGCGGGGTCCGTCGGCCAAGTGAGGCCGGCTTGATCGACACGGGGACACCCGCCCCCGAGCACACGCTTTGTCTGTGTCGCCCAGTAGTGTTCCGTGCGTGCTGGCCGAGATGCGCATCCAGGGCCTCGGTGTGATCGACGAGGCCACCCTTGAGCTCGATGCCGGTTTCACCGTGGTGACGGGCGAGACCGGCGCGGGCAAGACGATGGTCGTGACCGGGCTCCACCTGCTGAGCGGTGGTCGGGCCGAGGCGTCCCGCGTGCGCAACGGCGCGGACAAGGCGGTGGTCGAGGGGCGGTTCCAGGCGCCCGCGGGCAGTCCGGCGGCGAAGGTCGCCGAGGAGGTCGGCGGCGAGCCCGACGACGACGGCAGCGTGATCGCGATCCGCACCGTCGGCGCGGACGGGCGTTCCCGGGCCCACCTCGGCGGCCGCTCCGTGCCGGTCGGCGTGCTGTCCGAGCTGGCCGAGCAGCTGATCGCGGTGCACGGGCAGAACGACCAGCTGCGGCTGCTGCGGCCCGCCGAGCAGCGCTCCGTGCTGGACCGGTTCGCCGGTGACGAGGTCGCCGAGCCGCTGCGGTCCTACCGCAAGGTCCGCGACGAGTGGCTGCGGGTGGCGACCGAGCTGACCGAGCGCACCGCGCGGTCGCACGAGCTGGCGCGCGAGGCCGAGATGCTGCGGCACGGCCTGACCGAGATCGGCTCGATCGACCCCAAGCCCGGCGAGGACGAGGAGCTGGTCGCCGAGGCGCGCCGGCTCGCCGACGCCGACCAGTTGCGCGAGGCCGCCTCGGGCGCGCAGTACGCGGTGGCGGGCTCGCCCGACGGCGACCCGGACGTGCCCGGCGCGCTCGGCCTGATCGGCGAGGCGCGGCGGCGGCTGACGGCGTCGGACGACCCGAAGCTGCGCGACCTGGAGCCGCGGCTGGTGGAGGCGGAGACGCTGCTCGCCGACGTCGGCGCGGAGATCGCCTCGTACCTGGAGCACCTGGACGCGGACCCGGCGCGGTTGGAGCAGGTGCTCGCCCGCCAGTCCGAGCTGAAGTCGTTGACCCGCAAGTACGCCGCGGACGTGGACGGCGTGATCGCGTGGGCTCGGGACGCCTCGTCGCGGTTGGCCGGGCTCGACACGTCGGACGAGGCGTTGGCGGCGTTGGCCGCGCGGCGCGACGAGCTGGCCGTGGAGCTGGCCACCTACGCGGGGCAAGTGACCGCCGAACGGGTCGCCGCGGCCGAGGAGCTGGGCAAGGCGGTGTCGGACGAGCTGACCGGCCTGGCCATGCCGCACGCCACGGTCGAGGTCGCGGTGCGGCCCAGGGTGGCGGAGCAGGGCGACCCGCAGGCGTTGAAGGTGGGCGCGCAGCTGCTGCACGCCGGCGCCAGCGGTGTCGACGACGTGGAGCTGCGGCTGATCGCGCACCCCGGCGCGCCCGCGCTGCCGGTGCACAAGGGCGCGTCCGGCGGTGAGCTGTCGCGGGTGATGCTGGCGCTGGAGGTCGTGCTGTCGCACTCCGACCCGGTGCCCACGCTGGTGTTCGACGAGGTCGACGCCGGTGTCGGCGGCCGGGCGGCGGTCGAGGTGGGCCGCAGGCTCGCCCGGTTGGCGCGCAGCCACCAGGTCATCGTGGTCACGCACCTGCCGCAGGTCGCCGCGTTCGCCGACCGGCACCTGGTGGTGGACAAGACCGCGGACGGCGTGCTGACCCGCAGCGGCGTGCGCAGGCTGGACGAGTCGCAGCGCGTGGTCGAGCTGGCCCGGATGCTCGCCGGCATGGACTCCACCGACACCGGCCGCGCGCACGCCGAGGAGCTGCTGGCGGCGGCGAAGGCCGACAAGGACACCGTGCCCGTGGTGCGGCGCAAGGCGAAGAAGAAGTGAGCAGCCGGCTGCTCGGCGCGGTCCTGCTGGTGGTGGCCGGTGTCGGGGCCGTGATCGGCACGTTCCTGCCGTTGTTCACGCAGGGCGGCGAGTCGGTGGGCGCGCCGCCGATGGTCATCGTGACCTCGTGGCAGCACGTCTTCGCCAACGTGCCGGAAGGTCTGGACTTCGGCACCGTGCAGAGCACCCAGTACGGGGTGCCGATCGTCGTGGCGGCCGTGCTGCTGGGCATCGCGGTGGCGCTGGTGTTCCTGCCGGAGTCGCAGCGCCTGGCCTCCCGCTACCTGGCGATCGGCGGCACCGGCGTGCTCGTGGGGGCGGTGTCGAGTGCGGTCGCGTACGTCGTGGCCGTCGTCGGCAACGCGTCGCGGCAGCCCGAGGGGCAACCCTTCGCGGTGACGGTCGGCGAGGGCGTCGTGGTGCTCGGCGCGTCGGTGGTGGTCGCCGTGGTCGGCGTCGTGCTGCTGCACGCCCGGCGGCCCGAGCCGCGCCCTGAGGGGCCCGTGGTCTACCGGGTCGACGGCGTCGAGGACGACACCGACACCCCGCCGTTCGGCATCCCCGTGGCCGAGGTCGAGGTCGCGCGGCTCCCGGACTCCCGGCCCGACGACTCCCGGCACGACGACCGCCGCGTCGAAGGACCGTGACGGCGAGGCCGGGCCGGGGGCGAAACCGCACCCGGTCGGCCGTTGGCGACGGCGCCCGTCCCGGCTTTGCTGGTAGGTGTGGAGTGGTCGGTCCGCCGGGCCGCGGCACGCCACCGAGCACGGAGGAGAAGGCCACATGACCCGGCGCGCGTTCGTCGTCCTGACCATCGGCGCGGGCGCGCTCATGGTGGTGTTGGGCTCGTTGTTCCCGCTGTACGGGGTGGAGACCTCCGTGCGGCCGGGGATGGACGTCTCGGTGCCCAACGGGATCCGCCGGCTCATGGCGCTCTCCGGCTGGGAGTACGTGGAGGAACCGCCGTCGGGCAACGCGGGCGGCGTCCAGTTCGACTTCCCCGTCTACGGCTACGGCCTGGTCTTCGCCGCCGTCCTCGCCGCGGTGGGCGCGTTGCTGCAACTGCGCTCGCCGCTGCTCGCGGCGGTGGGCCGGTTCGGCGTGCTCGCGGCGGTCGGGGTGGTCGTCGGCACGCTGTGGACCGCGCTGGAGACGTTGCGGACGCTGTTCAGCGTCGACATGTCGTCGCCCATGGTCACCCACGAGGAGTTCGTCGGCACGGGCACGTGGCTGATCGGCGCGTCGGCGCTGGCGATGCTCGTCGGCGCGGTGGTGGCGCAGGACTGGCCGGCCCGCGTGCCGCGGCCCACCGGGGTGTCGGTGTACCAGGTGGCGGACGACGACGACACGCCGCCGTTCGGCATCGCCATCCCCGTGTCCGAGCTCGACGTCCCACCGGGTGACCCCGCCCCGCCGGCCGGTCCCGTGGCGCCACCGGTGGCCGAGCTGCCGCCCCTCGCCGACCTGCCACGACCGCACGGCGCGCCGGATCCGGCGACCGACCCACGACGTCACCCTACCGGGGGTAATCCGTCCACTGTGGATTAGTGGTGTCACTGACCAGCCCGGATCGGCTCGGCGTGTTGGCCGCCGACCGCGCGCGACGTGAGTCACCATCGGTTCATGAAGCTCTCCGGGTTGCTCGGCCGCGCGCACCACGAACTGCCAGGCGTCACCGGTGTGGCGCGCGTCGACCGCCGCTCGGGCGACCTGCTGCGCCGGCTGAGTCCCGGTGACGTCGCGGTCCTCGACCACGTCGACATCGACCGCCGTACCGCCGAGGCCCTCGTGCACGCGGGGGTGGTGGGCGTGGTCAACGCGTCGACGTCCATCTCCGGCCGGTTCCCTAACCTCGGCCCGGAGCTCCTGGTCGAGGCGGGCGTCCCGCTGATCGACGGCGTCGGCACGGCGGTGCTGCGCGAGATCAAGGACGGCACCAAGCTGCGGCTGCACGACGGCGCGGTGTTCGTCGGCGACAAGGAGGTCGCGCGCGGCGTCGCGCAGGACGCCGAGTCGATCGCCGACGCGATGATCGAGGCCAAGGCGGGCATGGCCGCCCAGCTGGAGGCGTTCTCGGCGAACACGATCGAGTTCCTGCGCCGGGAACGGGCGCTGCTGCTGGACGGCATCGGCGTGCCCGAGCTGCTCGTGCCGATCCGCGACCGGCAGGTGCTGGTCGTCGCGGGCGGTCCCCGGCACGCCGAGGAGCTGCGCAAGCTGCGCCGCTACATCCGCGAGCACCGGCCGGTGCTGATCGGGGTGGACGCGGGCGCGGACACCCTGCACGAGGCGGGCTTCGACCCGGACGTCATCGTCGGCGACCCGGACGCCATCGCCACCGCGACGTTGCGGTCCGGCTCGGAGGTCGTGGTGCCGGCGCAGGTCGACGGCCACGCGCCCGGCCTGGAGCGCATCCAGGACCTGGGCATCGGCGCGGTGACGTTCCCCGCGAGCGGCAACTCCGAGGACCTGGCCCTGCTGCTGGCCGAGGCGCACGGCGCGTCCCTGGTGGTGACCGTGGGCCTGCAGGCCGGCCTGCGGGAGTTCCTGGACCGGGGCAACGCCGGGTCCACGCCCTCGACGTTCCTCACCCGGCTCAAGCTCGGCAACAAGCTGGTCGACGGGCACGCCGTCGCGACCCTGCACCGCGGCCGGGTGTCGTCGGGGCTGATCGTCCTGCTGGTGCTGGCCGCGGTGGCGGCGATGGTGGCCGCGCTGGCGGTGTCCGGGGTCGGCCAGGTCTACGTGGACCTCGCGGCCGACGCGTTCCGCTCCGTCGTCGACTGGTTCAGGGGGTTGTTCGGGTGATCTCGCTGCGCTACCACATCGTCTCCATCACCGCGGTGTTCCTGGCGCTGGCCGTGGGGGTGGTGCTCGGCTCGACCGCGATCAGCGGCAGGCTGCTGTCCGGGCTCAATGAGGACAACGGCGAGCTGGGCCGGGAGGTCGCCGCGTTGCAGTCCGAGCGCAACGGCCTGGACGCCCGGCTCGCCGACGCGGACCGGTTCGCGAGCACCGTCGGACCGCTGGCCGTGAAGGGGCAGCTGGCGGACCGGACCGTGCTGCTGGTCACCACCGCCGGCGCCGAGCCGCAGGACCGGGACGCGGTGACCGACCTGCTGCGCGCGGCGGGCGCCACCGTCACCGGCGAGCTCCAGCTCACCGAGTCGTTCACCGACCCGGACAAGGCCGACCAGCTGCTCGACCTGGTCGCCCGGCTCCAGCCGGCGGGCACCGTGCTGCCGACCGGCGGCGACCCCGGCACCAGGGCGGGCGGGCTGCTCGGCGCCGTGCTGCTGCTCGACAAGGACGGCAGCCGGCCGCAGGCCACGCCCGACGAGGTGGCGGCGGCGCTGGGCGGGCTGTCCAGCGCGGGTTTCGTCAAGGCGGGGCCGGGGTTGCAGGCGGCGCAGCTGGCCGTGGTGCTGACCGGCGGGGCGGCCACGGGCGACTCGGCGGCCGACCGGGCCTCGGTGGTGGCGCGGTTCGCCACCCAGCTCGACCGGTCCGGCGCGGGCGCCGTGCTGGCGGGCGGTGACGGGTCGGCCGACGGCACGGGCGCGGTCGGCGTGGTGCGGGCGGACACGGCGGCGACGTCCGTGCTGTCGACCGTGGACCACGCGGGCACGGCGGCCGGGCGGGTGGTCGTGGTGCTCGCGCTGCGTGAGCAGTTGGACGGCAAGGCGGGCCGCTACGGGGTGGCCGGCAACGCCGAAGCCCCCGCACCGGGCGCGTCCGGCTGAGCCGTCGGGCGGGTTGAGGGCTTCCGGCGCGCCCGAGGTGTCGGGTGCTCGCGCCATCGGTTCGGGCTTTCGGGTGTGCTCGGGCGGTCGGGAGCGCCTGGGCTGTCGGGCACGCGAAGGCCCTCGGGTGTGCTCGGCGGGACACCGGGTCCCCCGGGCGGTCCCGGCCCGGCAACGGGGCGTTCCCGCGCTGTTCCCGCCCGGTTTTCGCCTGGTTCTCGCCCGGTTCGTGCTCGGTTCGCGCCTGGTTCGCGGTGGCTCGGTCGCCTGTTCGGGCCGTCCTAGGCCATCCGAGTGACGCCCTTGCCTGCCCGCCGGCGCGCTGGGTGACCGGCGGCGTGTTAGCGTTAGGGCCCGTGGACAGGGCGCTGAGCTGTGCGGAACCACCGCAGCCGGCCCCTAGCGGACATCCAGACCACGGGGAGCCTCCTTGGTGCAGCAGGCACGTACGACCAAGCACGTTTTCGTCACCGGGGGTGTGGCGTCGTCCCTCGGCAAGGGGTTGACCGCGTCCAGCCTCGGACAGCTGCTCACCTCTCGCGGTCTCCGCGTGACCATGCAGAAGCTCGACCCCTACCTGAACGTCGACCCGGGCACGATGAACCCGTTCCAGCACGGCGAGGTGTTCGTCACCGACGACGGCGCGGAGACCGACCTCGACATCGGCCACTACGAGCGGTTCCTGGCGCGCGACCTCTCCGGTGACGCGAACGTGACCACCGGGCAGGTGTACTCCGAGGTCATCGCCAAGGAGCGGCGCGGCGAGTACCTGGGCGACACCGTCCAGGTGATCCCGCACATCACCGACGAGATCAAGCGGCGCATCCGGGCCATGGCCGAGCCGGGCCCCGACGGCGTCATCCCGGACGTGGTGATCACCGAGGTCGGCGGCACGGTCGGCGACATCGAGTCGCTGCCGTTCCTGGAGGCGTGCCGGCAGGTGCGCCACGACGTCGGCCGGGACAACGTGTTCTTCCTGCACGTGTCGCTGGTGCCCTACCTCGCGCCGTCCGGTGAGCTGAAGACCAAGCCGACCCAGCACTCCGTGGCCGCGCTGCGCAACATCGGCATCCAGCCCGACGCCATCGTGTGCCGGGCCGACCGGGAGATCCCGGACGCGTTGAAGCGCAAGATCGGCCTGATGTGCGACGTGGACACCGAGGCCGTGGTGGCGGCGGTGGACGCGAGGTCCATCTACGACATCCCCAAGGTGCTGCACGGCGAGGGCCTGGACGCGTACGTGGTGCGGCGGCTCGACCTGCCGTTCCGCGACGTCGACTGGACCGTGTGGGGCGACCTGCTCGACCGCGTGCACAACCCGTCCGAGAAGGTCCGGGTCGGCCTGGTCGGCAAGTACGTCGACCTGCCCGACGCCTACCTGTCGGTGACCGAGGCGCTGCGGGCCGGCGGGTTCGCGCACCGCACCAAGGTCGAGATCGTGTGGGTGCCCTCCGACGAGTGCCAGACGCCGTCCGGCGCGGCGCACGCCCTGGGCGGGCTCGACGCGATCCTCATCCCCGGCGGGTTCGGGGTGCGCGGCATCGAGGGCAAGATCGGCGCGATCACCTACGCCCGGACCCGCGGCATCCCGCTGCTCGGCCTGTGCCTCGGGTTGCAGTGCCTGGTCATCGAGGCGGCGCGGAACCTGGCGGGGATCGCCGACGCGAACTCGGCGGAGTTCGAGGACACCGGGTCGCCGGTGATCAGCACCATGGCCGACCAGGAGGACGTCGTCTCCGGGCAGCGCGACATGGGCGGCACGATGCGGCTCGGCGCCTACCCGGCGTCGTTGCTGCCGGGCTCGCAGGTGGCGGCGGCGTACGGGTCGCTGGAGGTCTCCGAGCGGCACCGGCACCGCTACGAGGTCAACAACGCCTACCGCTCGAAGCTGGGCGAGGCGGGGTTGGTGTTCTCCGGGACGTCGCCGGACGGGCGGCTGGTGGAGTTCGTCGAGCTGCCGGCCGACGTGCACCCGTTCTTCGTGGCCACGCAGGCGCACCCGGAGCTGAAGTCCCGTCCGACCCGCCCGCACCCGCTGTTCGCGGCGTTCGTGAAGGCGGCGTTGGACTACCGGCTGGCCGACCGGCTGCCGCTGCCCGAGCCCGCGGGGGCCGCGCAGTGACTCCTCGGCACGAGTTCGGGACTGTTTCGTCGCGGGACGTGCACGTCGGGCGCGTCGTCGCGTTGCGGGTGGACGAGGTCGCCATGCCTGGTGGCGGTACGGCATCGCGCGAGGTGGTGGAACACCTCGGCGCGGTGGCGGTGGTGGCCTTGGACGAGGCCGGTGCGGTGAGGTTGATCCACCAGTACCGGCACCCGTTGGGCCGGCGGCTCTGGGAGCTGCCGGCCGGGTTGTTGGACTCGGGTGACGAGACGCCGCTGGCCGCCGCGGAGCGGGAGTTGGCCGAGGAGGTCGGGCTCGCGGCGTCGGAGTGGGTGACGTTGGTGGACGTCGCCGTCTCGCCCGGGTTCACCGACGAGGTGGTGCGGGTGTTCCTGGCTCGTGGGCTCACCGAGGTCGATCGCGAGGTGCAGGGCGAGGAGGAGGCCGACCTGGAGGCGAAGAGCTTCCCGTTGGCCGAGGCGGTGGACATGGTCCTGGCCGGGGAGATCGTCAACGGCCCCGCCGTGTCCGGGCTGCTCGCCGCGCACGCCGTGGTCACCGGCGGCGGAACGGGGCGCCCCTCCGACGCCCCGTTCACCGACCGCCCGACCCGGTTCGCCGCCCGCAGTTCCTGAGCGTGGGACTCGCGGTGCCCGAGCGTTCGACACGCGGGCGCTGGGCGTTCGACTCGTCCGCGTGTCGAACGCTCAGGTCGCGTGCGTCGAACGCTCGGGACCGGTGAGCTCTGCGTTCAGGTGCAGGTCGGGCAGGGTCGGGCGTTCGTACTCGCGGTCGAACGGTGTGGCTCCGCGCGGTGTGCGCAGGCCGCGCCGCTTCTCGGCTCGGCGGGTCGCCGCGTAGGCCTCCACGTGCAGTTTCCACCGGCCCCGCAGCACCAGCAGCACGTCCAGCGCCGCCGCCAACGCCCGCTCGTCGCGTTCGAACGGGCCCGCCACCAGCTCCAGGTAGCGCATGGTGACCGCGTACGGCGCCGCGTGGAAGCGCCGCACGCACGAGCGGAACGCCGACGCGCGGTGCGGCAGGGGCAGGGTCGCGTCGCCTGCCCGGTGCGCGTACCAGGAGAAGCCCACGGTTGGTGAGTATCCGGGGAGGGGGAAGCGGATAATGGCGTTCGTGGGCGTGCGATGGCCGTTGGCGGTGGCCGCGGCGGCGGTGGGCGGGTGCGGGGTGCTGCTGTTCGTGGACCCCAGCCAGCCCGGGTCGTTCCTGCCGCCGTGCCCCCTCTACGCCTTGACCGGCATCCAGTGCCCGGCCTGCGGGTCGACCCGGATGGTGCACGCCCTGCTGCACGGCGACCTGGTCGCCGCCTGGCAGTTCAACGCCGTCATGCTGCTGGTCGGGCTGCCGCTGCTGGCCTGGCTGTGGGTGCGGTGGTTCCGGGCGGCGAAGGACGGGCGGCCGGCGCCGCCGGTGTCGCGGAAGGTCGGCGTGCCCGTGGTGGCCCTCGCCGTCACGTGGATGGTCGCGCGGAACCTAGTCGCGTAGCTTGCGGCCCTGGCTGTCCGTGCCGCCGTTGACCAGCAGGACGATCCCGTCGATCAACGACCAGATGCCGCACCCGCCGCAGGTCAGCAGCTGTGCGATGCCGATCGCCGTGTCGCCCATGTAGAACCGGCCGATGCCGAACGGCAGCGCCAGCTGCAGCACGCCCGCCGCGATGCGCGACTTGTCGGACAACGGCTGCCCGGTCAGCGGGTCGAAGCCGTACGGCGCGTTGGGGTTGAACCCGGGCGGGTAGCCGTACGCCGGGCCGTAGGGCTGGGACGGGTCCGCGTAACCGGGCGGCGGGTAGCCGGGGATGCCCTGGCCGGGCGTGGCGGCGTAACCGGGCGGCGGCGGGGTCGGGTACGCGGCCGTCGGCGGGTAGCCGGGCGGCAGGAACACCGGGTGCGGCTGCGGCAGGTCGTGGAACAGCGCCGCCAGCTCCTGCGCGGACTGGGCCGCGGACGCGTAGCCGACGCGCTGCTCGTACTCGCCGATCTCCAGGCGACCGGCCGCGAAGTGGTCGTTCAGCGCGGTGATCGCCTCTTCGCGCTGCTGGTCGCCGATGCGCACCTGGTGGGGTTCCGACACACGTAAACGCTAACAGCCGCGAGCCGGTGGTCGAGCCGGAACCCGCTGGTCGACCTACGCTTCAGGGGTGCTGGTCGGAGTTCCCCGAGAGGTGAAGAACCACGAGCACCGGGTCGCCATCACCCCCGCCGGTGTGGTGGAGCTGGTGCGGCGGGGCCACCGCGTGCTGATCGAGGCGGGGGCCGGCGGCGGTTCCTCGATCCCGGACCGCGAGTTCGCCGCGTCCGGCGCGGAGATCGTGCGCGACGCGGACGACGTGTGGGGCGACGCCGAGCTGGTGCTCAAGGTGAAGGAGCCGGTGGCCGAGGAGTTCCACCGGATGCGGCCGGGGCAGACCCTGTTCACCTACCTGCACCTGGCCGCCGACGCCCGCTGCACGCACGCGATCGTCACCTCCGGCATCGACGCCATCGCCTACGAGACCGTGCAGCTGGCGGACGGCTCGCTGCCGCTGCTCGCGCCGATGAGCGAGGTCGCGGGGCGGATGGCGGTGCAGGTCGGCGCGCACTGCCTGGAGCGCAACCAGGGTGGGCGGGGTGTGCTGCTCGGCGGCGTGCCCGGCGTGCCGGCGGGGAAGGTGGCGGTGATCGGCGCGGGGGTGGCGGGCGTGAACGCCGCCGCGGTGGCCGTGGGCATGCAAGCCGAGGTGGTCGTGCTGGACACCAACGTCAACCGGCTGCGGCACATCGACTTCGCCTACCGGGGGCACCTGCAGACCGTGGCGAGCAACTCGTACGAGGTGGAGAAGGCGTGCCGGTGGGCTGATCTGGTGATCGGCGCGGTGCTCGTGCCCGGCGCCAAGGCCCCGACGCTGGTGGGCAACGAGCTCGTGTCGACCATGCGGTCCGGCTCGGTGCTCGTCGACATCGCCATCGACCAGGGCGGTTGCTTCGCCGACTCACGGCCGACCACGCACGACGACCCGACGTACCGGGTGCACGGTTCGGTGTTCTACTGCGTGGCGAACATGCCGGGCGCGGTGCCGCACACCTCGACGTGGGCGCTCACGAACGTCACACTGCCCTACGTGACGGCGCTGGCGGACAAGGGGTTTCGACGGGCGATCAGCGACGATCCGGCGTTGGCCAAGGGCGTGAACGCGGTGCGCGGCGCCGTCGTGCAGGCCGAGGTGGCCAGGGCGCACGGGATGCGGCACGTTCCGCTGGACCTGCTGTGAGCGTTGGGCGGGGGAGCGGTCCGGCGGGGGCCGGCGGCGGGACACCGGAATTGTCGGACCCCTCTGGGAGAATGAAAGCAGGGGACCCCCTGGCGGGGACCCCTGCGGGGCATGCTCCTACGGCGGCGGCTCCTACGGCGGCGGGGTCTTCGGCGGCGGGGTCTTCGGGTCGCGCTCCTGGGGCGGCAGGGACCGCTGGGGGGCGGGCGGCTGCTCCGGGGCGGGCGGCTGCGGCTGCTGACGTGGGGGGTTCTCCGGAGGCGGCTTCGGCGGGTGCAGATCCTTCAGCGGCGACGCCTGTGGCGCATACGGCTGCGATTGCCTCGGCCAGGCGTGCCCGTGCGGCGGGGACGGCTGCGGCGGGCACGGCTGCGGGAGATGCGTCGGAAGCGCGGGTGACGCCTGCGGTGCGTGCGGTGGGGCTGTACCTGGACCACCTGGCGGTGGAGCGGGGGACGGCGCGCAACACGCTCGACTCCTACGGCCGGGACCTGCGCCGCTACACCGCGCACCTGGCGGCCGACGGGGTCGACGACCTGGCCCACGTCACCGAAACCCTGGTCGGGGACTTCCTGGCCACCCTGCGCGAGTCCGGGCTGGCCGCCTCCTCCGCCGCACGCACCCTGGTCGCGGTCCGCGGGTTGCACCGCTTCGCGCACCTCGAAGGCCTCACCGCGCACGACCCCGCCCGCGCCGTCCGCCCGCCGACCCCACCGCGCCGGCTGCCCAAGGCCCTGCCCGTCGACGACGTGCTGAAGCTCCTCGAAGGCCCCGCCGACACCCCCGCCCACCTGCGCGATCGCGCCCTCCTGGAGCTGCTGTACTCCAGCGGCGCGCGGATCAGCGAAGTCGTCGGGCTCGACGTGGACGACGTCGACGCCGCCGAGCGCACCGTGCTGCTCGACGGCAAGGGCGGCAAGCAGCGGATCGTGCCGGTCGGCCGCCCGGCGCTCGCGGCGCTGGAGGCATACCTCGTGCGAGCCCGCCCCACCCTGGCCAAACGCGGCACGCCCGCGCTGTTCCTCAACGCCCGCGGCGGCCGGTTGAGCCGGCAGACGGCCTGGCAGGTGCTGAAGACGGCGGCCGAACGCGCCGGCATCGAGGCCGAGGTCTCACCGCACACGCTGCGGCACTCGTTCGCCACCCACCTGCTGGAAGGCGGCGCGGACGTGCGGGTCGTGCAGGAACTGCTGGGTCACGCCTCCGTGACGACGACCCAGGTGTACACACTGGTCACCGTCAACACCTTGCGCGAGGTCTACGCGACCGCCCATCCTCGCGCATCGGGTGGAACATGAGCGGTCCACGGGTACCGTGGGCGGCTCGCCCGACCGGGCGCCCACCCGCTTCCGATGAGCCCGACGAGCTGGAGGTGCCGACCCGGTGCCGAACTTGGACGAGCCCGAGCGCAGCGCGATCGAGCTGGGCGCGGTGCTGCACGCGTTGAGCGACGCCACCCGGCTGGCGGTGGTGCGGCAGATCGACTCCGACGGCGAGCGCCTGTGCGGCGCGCTGATGGTGGAGGTCGCCAAGTCCACGTTGTCGCAGCACCTGCGCGTGCTGCGGGAAGCGGGCATCACCCGCACCAGGGCCCGCGGCAACCAGCGGTGGGTGTCGCTGCGGCGCGACGACCTCGACGAGCTGTTCCCCGGGCTGCTCGACGTGGTGCTCCGCGCGGCCGAGCGGAACTGCCGCAACGCCGGTGACCACGCCGCCGACCGGGCCGGGGCGCGGGCCGGCGCGACGCCCTGAGCCCGCGCCGACGCCCCGAGCCTCGCAAAACGCGCTGAGAACGATTGACCGCGCTTCGGCGGGGCGCGTTGCCGGTGGACCTCGGTGTGCCTAGGCTGCGCCCAGGCAGAGGACTAGGAATCGGGAAGGCGATGTCGACACCGGAGCACGCGGGTCAGGCGTGGGGACCACCTCCACCACCCCCGCAACCGTCCGGTGTGCCGCGCGCCTCGGTCGAGCTGAGCCTCGCCCCGCACGCCGCACCCGCTGACGAAGACGCGACCGAGCAGGTCGCGGGCGATATCGGGCCGACGGGCCGCCCGCTGCGCCACGTCGCCGACCCACCGCTCGTCGCCAGGCACGGCCCGGCGAAGATCCTCGCGGTGTGCAACCAGAAGGGCGGGGTCGGCAAGACCACGTCCACCATCAACCTCGGCGCGGCGCTGACCGAGTACGGCCGGAAGGTGCTGCTGGTCGACTTCGACCCGCAGGGCGCGCTGTCGGTCGGCCTCGGCGTGCACCCGCACCAGCTCGACCAGACGATCTACAACGTGATCATGGAGCGCGACGTCGGCGTCCGCGACGTGATCATGAGCACCCCGGTCGAGGGCATGGACCTGCTGCCCAGCAACATCGACCTGTCCGCCGCGGAGATCCAGCTGGTCTCCGAGGTGGGCCGGGAGCACACGCTGGTCCGCACGCTGCGCCCGGTCATCGAGCACTACGACTACGTGCTGGTGGACTGCCAGCCGTCGCTCGGCCTGCTCACGGTCAACGCCCTCGCGGCGGCTGACGGCGTCCTCATCCCGCTGGAGTGCGAGTTCTTCAGCCTGCGCGGGGTCGCCCTGCTGATAGACACCATCGAGAAGGTCAGGGAGCGGTTGAACCCGAAGCTGGAGATCACCGGCATCCTCGCCACCATGTACGACCCGCGCACCCTGCACTCCCGCGAGGTGATGGCGCGCGTGGTCGAGGCGTTCGGCGACGTCGTGTTCGACACGGTGATCAACCGCACCGTCCGGTTCCCGGAGACGACCGTCGCCGGCGAGCCGATCACCAGCTGGGCGCCCCGCTCGGGCGGCGCGAAGGCCTACCGCGCGTTGGCGCGCGAGGTGATCGCCCGGTGACCCGACGCCCATCACTGCCGGGCGCGTCCGAGCTGTTCCGCCTCACGACCGGCACCCCCGCCGCCGACGTGCCCGCCCAGGAGCAGTCGGCGCCGCGGCGCGGCACGGGGCGGCAGAAGCACTCGACCAAGATCACGGTGTACGTGTCCGACGAGGAGCTGCTGGCGCTGGAGCACGCGCGGCTGGCGTTGCGCGGCGAGCACGGCCTCGCGGTCGACCGCGGACGTGTGGTGCGCGAAGCCATCGCGATCGTGCTGGACGACCTCGAAGGGCACGGCGAGGAGTCGCTGCTGGTGCGTAGGTTGCGCGAGCAGTGAGCGGTGACGCACCCGAGACCGAACCCGAAGTCGCCGCGCCGGTCGAGGCAGTCGAGGCGGTGGCGCCCGCGGCACCGGACGACGGCCGGTTCAAGGTCAAGCTGACCAACTTCGAGGGGCCGTTCGACCTGCTGCTGCAGCTGATCTCGCAGCACACGCTCGACGTGACCGAGGTGGCGCTGCACACCGTCACCGACGACTTCATCGCCTACATCCGCGCGTTGGGCGACCAGTGGGACCTGGACGAGACGACCGAGTTCCTGGTCATCGCGGCGACCCTGCTCGACCTCAAGGCGGCCCGCCTGCTGCCCTCGGGCGACGTGGAGGACGAGGACGACCTGGCGCTGCTGGAGGCGCGGGACCTGCTGTTCGCGCGGCTGCTGCAGTACCGGGCGTACAAGCAGGTCGCGGCGCTGTTCGCGGAGCTGGAGCGGGGCGCGTACCGGCGCTACCCGCGGTCGGTGGCGCTGGAGCAGCGGTACGAGGGGCTGTTGCCCGAGGTGATGCTGGGGGTGGACGCCCGGCGGTTCAGCGAGATCGCCGCGGTCGTGTTCCGGCCCAAGCCGCCGCCGACGGTGTCGACCTCGCACATCCACCAGCACCGGGTCTCGGTGCGCGAGCACGCGGACCTGCTGCGGGCGCGGTTGGCGGAGCTGGGGACGGCCACGTTCGCCGAGCTGATCGCCGAGTGCGCGGAGACCATGGAGGTCGTGGCGCGGTTCCTGGCGCTGCTGGAGCTGTACCGGGAGCAGTCGCTGGCCTTCGAGCAGCCCGATCCGCTCGGCGAGCTGCGCATCACGTGGGTCGGCGGCACGATCGAACAGGCGCAGGCGCAGGCCCGCGACGAGGACGAGGAGTACGGGTGAGCGACCACGCAGCGACCGGCCCCGGGCCGGCCGGGGCCGACGAGCCGGTGGTCGGGCCCGACGTGGCGGTGGAGTCGGTCGCGGCCGGGTTCGAGCAGGTCACGGACGCGGACGCCGGCGTGCCGGGGTCCGGTGCGGTCGGGGAGTCGGGGATGTTGCCGTTGGCCGTGGAGCCCGAGCCCGAGCCCGGTTCCGAGGACGAGGTCGAGGCGGGTGGGTTGCCGGACCTCTCCGACGACGCCGAGCTCGACGGCGCGTTGGAGTCGATCCTGCTCGTCGTGGACAGCCCGATCGCGGAGGAGCAGCTCGCGGGCGTGCTGGACCAGTCCGTGAAGCGCGTCACCGCCGCCCTGCGCCGGCTGGCCGACCGGTACACCGAGCAGGGCAGTGGCGTCGACCTGCGTAGAATCGGGGACGGCTGGCGGTTCTACACGCGGGACCGCTTCGCGCCATTCGTGGAGAAGCTGCTGCTCGACGGGCAGCGCGCCAAGCTCACCCGGGCCGCGTTGGAGACACTCGCGGTCATCGCCTACCGGCAGCCCGTGACCAGGGCCCGGATCGCGGCGGTGCGCGGGGTGAACGTGGACGGCGTCATCCGCACGCTCGTCGCGCGCGGCCTGATCGCCGAGACGGGCACGGACTCCGACACGGGTGGCATCCTTTACCGCACGACCGAACTGTTCCTGGAGCGGTTGGGGCTGTCGTCGTTGGGCGACCTGCCGCCGATCGCCCCCCTCCTGCCCGAAGTGGATGCGATCGACGATGTCTGACCAGGACCACAACCCCGAGGGGATCCGGCTCCAGAAGGTGCTCGCCAAGGCGGGCATCGCCTCGCGGCGGGTCGCCGAGGAGCTGATCGAACTCGGCCGCGTCCAGGTCGACGGCGAGGTGGTCCGCGAGCAGGGCCGCCGCGTCGACCCGGACACCGCGGTCGTGCACGTCGACGGCGTGCGCGTGGTGCTCAAGGAGGACGTGGTCACCATCGCGTTCAACAAGCCGCGCGGTGTCCTGTCCACCATGCACGACGACGCGCACCGACCGTGCGTCGGCGACTACCTGCACAACCGCAAGGAACGCCTGTTCCACGTCGGCAGGCTGGACGCCGACACCGAGGGCCTGCTGCTGCTGACCAACGACGGCGACCTCGCGCACCGGCTGATGCACCCGTCCTACGAGATCACCAAGACCTACCTGGCCGAGGTGCCCGGCCCGATCCCGAGGGACCTGGGCAAGCAGCTGCGCGCGGGCGTCGAGCTGGAGGACGGCCCGATCGCGGTCGACTCGTTCAAGCTGGTCTCGTCCGTGCCGGGCAAGGCGCTGGTCGAGGTGGTCCTGCACGAGGGCCGCAAGCACATCGTGCGCCGCCTGCTCGACCACGTCGGCCACCCCGTCGAGCACCTGGTCCGCACCGCCGTCGGCGAGGTGCGCCTGGGCAACCAGCGCCCCGGCTCGATGCGGGTGCTCAACCGCCAGGAAGTCGGCTCCCTCTACAAGGCCGTCGGGCTGTAGCCGGGGCAGGCGCTTGGTGGGGTCCCCCTTCACCACCAAGCGCCGCTCCCCCCTGCGGAACCCTCACGCGGTTCCACCGCCATTCCTACGGCAGACGGGTTGTTCAGTGTCAGCGCGTGGACGCTGAACAGGCTTTTCTGAACAATCGCCCTCGTCGAAGGGGAGGGCGACGAAGCGATGGCCAGATCGGAGAGCCCCTTACGGGCGGACAGCCGTGACCTCGGCGAGTTCGCCGCCGACCTGAGAGCCCTGCGGGAACGGGCGGGCAGCCCCACGTACCGGCGGCTCGCCCGCGACGCCCACTACTCGGCGGCGGCGCTGTCGGAAGCGGCGAACGGTCGCAAGCTGCCGAGCCTCGCGGTCACGCTGGCCTACGTGCGCGCCTGCGGCGGTGACGCCGTGGCGTGGGAGTCGCGCTGGCGCGCGCTGGCCGAACGGATCGCCGACGCCAACCCGCGCACCCCGCCGGAGACGACCGAGGCCCCGTACACCGGGTTGGCGGCGTTCCAGGTGCGTGACGCGGACCGGTTCTTCGGCCGCGACCGCGTCGTGCGCGAGCTGACGGGTCTTGTCGCGCAACGCCGGTTCGCCGGGGTGTTCGGCGCGTCCGGCTCGGGCAAGTCGTCGGTGCTGCGGGCGGGCCTGGCGGCGGCGTGGGGCCGGTGCTCGGTCGTGCTCACGCCCGGCGCGCGGCCGGTGCAGGAGCTGGCGGTGCGGGTCGCCGCGAGCACCGGTGGTGACGCGCCCGCGCTGGCCGCCGAGTTCACCGCGTACCCGGAGAACCTGCACCTGCGCGTGCGGCAGGCGCTCGTCGGCGGCGACGACGACCTGCTGATCGTGGTCGACCAGTTCGAAGAGGTCTTCACGCTGTGCCAGGACCCCGCCGAACGGGCCGCGTTCATCGCCGCGCTGACCACCGCCACGTCCGCGCCGACCAGCCGCACGCGCGTGGTGCTCGGCGTGCGGGCCGACTTCCTCGGCCACTGCGGCCAGTACCCGGAGCTGGTGGAGGCGCTGCGCGGCGGGCACGTCCTGGTCGGGCCGATGTCCGCGGACGAGCTGCGCGAGGCGATCGTGTCGCCCGCCGTCGCGGTCGGCTGCAAGGTGGAGACCGCGCTGGTCACGCGCCTGGTCGCGGACGCGGCGGGCCAGCCCGCGGTGCTGCCGCTGGTGTCGCACGCGTTGCTGGAGACGTGGCGCCGGCGGCGCGGTGTCGCGCTGACCCTGGCCGGCTACGAGGAGGTCGGCGGGGTCGAGCACTCGATCGCGCGCAGCGCCGAGCACGTCTACACGGCCATGAGCCCGGCCCGGCAGCTGATCGCCAAGCAGGTGTTCCTGCGGCTGATCGCGGTCGGCGAGGGCACCGAGGACACCAAGCGCCGCGTCGCCCGCGCCGAGGTCGACCACCCCGAGGTGCTGGCCGCGTTGGCGCAGGCCCGGCTGGTGGTGCTGGACCGGGACACGGTGGAGCTGGCGCACGAGGCGTTGATCCGCAACTGGCCGCGGCTGCGCGACTGGATCGCCGAGGACCGGGCGGGCCTGCGGGTGCAGCGGATGCTGACCGAGGCCGCGCACACCTGGGAGGCGCTGGACCGCGATCCCGGCGCGCTGTACCGGGGCACCCGGCTGGCGTTGGCGCGCGAGTGGGTCGACGGCACCCGCGGACCACGGCTCACGCCGGGCGAGATCCGGTTCCTCGAGGCCAGCGTCGCCGCGGACGACGCGGTGCGCGCCGTCGAGCTCGGGCGCACCCGGAGGTTGCGGCAGCTGGTGTCGGTGATGGCCGTGCTGCTGGTGCTGGCGTCCAGCGCGATCGTGTTCGCCGTCGTCGCCGAGCGGTCCGCGACCGAGCAGCGCAACATCGCGTTGGCGCACAAGGTGATCACCCAGGCCGCCGCGCTGCGCGACACCGACCCGGCGCTGTCGTTGCAGCTCACCCTGGCCGCGCACCGGCTCGCGCCGCTGCCCGAGACGCGGGACGCGTTGTACGGCGCGTTCACCGAGCCCTACGCGACCCGGATCATCGCGGTGCGCTCGGCGGCGGTCAGCCCGACCGGCACGCTGCTCGCCGTCACCGACGACACCAGCGTGCAGGACGTGCGGCTGGTGGACATCTCGGACCCGCGGCGCCCGGAGCACCGCGGCGTGCTGGCCGGGCTGACCGACCCGTGGGTGCTGGCGTTCAGCGACGACGGCCGGTGGCTCGCCGGGGCGTCCGCGAAGGCCATCGTGGTGTGGCGGGTGGCGGACCCGCGCCGACCCGTGGTCGTGCACCGGCTGGTCGACGCGGGCGAGCGGACGTCGGCCCTGGCGTTCTCGCCCGACGCCCGGTACCTGGTCGCGGGCTTCGTCGCCGGCCGGGCGCGGGCGTGGGACCTGGCCGCGGGCGCCGAGCCGGTGCCGCTGCCGCAGACCGGCGGGTCGACCAGGGTGGCCTTCGTGTCCGGGCACGTGGTGGCGGTCGTGTCCGGCGACGTGGTGCACGCGGTCGACGTGGCCACCGGCGCGTCCGGGGTGCTGGTCGGCGGCGTCGGCCCGGTCACCGCGCTGGCGGTCGGCGACGACGGCCGGGTGTTCGCGACGGCGGGGGAGGACCGGGTGGTGCGGCTGTGGGAGGTCGCCGATCCCCGTCGGCCCGCCCGGCAGGTGACGGCGCTGCGGCACGGCGGCGACGTGCGCGCGCTGGCGTTCAACGACGACGCGCGGGTGCTGGCCACGGCGGGGGACGACCGCTCCGCCCGGCTGTGGGACGTCACCGACCGGGACGCGCCGGTCGAGGCCACCGCGGTCGACGGCCACCTCGGCCCGGTCACCGCGGTCGCCTTCGCCGCCGGCGGACGGGCCCTGGTCACCGCGGGGACCGACCGGTCCGTCCGGCTCACCGACCTCACCGACCTGCCGGTCGCGCACCGCGCCACGGTGCGCTCGGTCACGGTCGCCGCCGATCGCCCCCTCGCCGCCACCGTGGACGTCGACGGCGTGCTGCGGCTCGTCGACATCTCCCCGCCGCGCGGCCCGCGCACCGCCTGGCCGCTGACCGCGCACCCGGGCCGGGTCCGCGCCGCCGCGCTCAGCCCGGACGGCGAGCACCTGGTCACCGTCGCCGACGACGGGCCGGTGCGGGTGTGGCGCACCGCCAACCTCGCCTCACCCGACCTGGTCGGCGAGGCGGGCCGGGCGCACGTGGTGGCGTTCAGCCCGAAGGGCACGCACTTCGTCACCGGCGCGTTCGACGACGGCGTGCCGCGCTTGTGGAACGTGGCGACCCTGGCGCAGGTCGCCGAGCTCACCGACGGGCGGGACGCCGGGGCGCCGGTCGCCGCGCTGGCGTTCGACGGCGACGGCGACCGGTTGGTCGTGGCCAGGGCCGGTGGTGCGGTCGAGGAGTGGGACACGACCGTCCCGCTGTGGCCCGAGCGGCGGCGGCGGGACGTGCCGGCCGCCCGGTCGCCGGCCGAGGTGGCGTCGGCGGCCGGCGCGATGGCGACGGTGGGGTCCGACGGCGAGGCCGTGCTGTGGCGGGAGGTCGAGCCGGGGCACGGCGCCGCCGACTCGGACGTGCGGTTCGCCTCCGCCGAGCCGCTGGGGTGGGCGGTGCGCGCGGTCGCGGCGGCGGGGACCCTCGTCGCGGTCGCCGGCGCCGACGGGACGGTGCGCGTGCACGACGTGGCGGGCGACGGGCCCGCCCGGCAGGTGGCCGTGTTCGCCGCGCACTCCTCGGGCGTCAACTCGGTGGCGTTCACGTCCGACCGGCGCACGCTCGTCAGCGCGGGCGACTCGGTGCTGCGGTTCTGGGAGACCGGCCTGGACGCGGTGGTGGACCGGATCTGCGCCACCGCGCACCCCGGGATCACCGCGCGGCAGTGGGAGGTCCACTTCCCCGACTTGCCCTACGACCCGCCCTGTGCCAACCCCTAGTTCCACTGAGCGGAAGGCGAGGAGATCGGCCCCGCCACCTGCGGGCCGGCGTTGCAAGATCACATCATGAAGTTTTCCCGCCACTCATTGTGGCGGGGGACTTCACTCTCTAGATTGAGCCGGGTTAGTCGGGGTTGATCAACTGGGAAGAGGCGTTTGCGCGTGCGTGCGCTCACCCGAGGACTGCTCGGTGTGGCCGGGTTCCTCGTCATCTGGGAGCTGGTCGGCCGGTTCCGGCTGGTTCCCTCGGAGTACTTGCCACCGCCGTCCGTCGTAGCGGTGGAACTCGTGAAGTTGTTGGGGGATGAGGCTTTCCTGCGGGACGTCATCGCGACGGTCCTCGCCGTGCTCATCGCCGTGGCGCTGTCGGTCGGGATCGCCGTCCCGCTCGGCCTCGTCCTGGGCAGCGTGGCGCCCGTCCGGCACGCGACCCGCGCCGTCGTCGAGTTCCTGCGCCCCATCCCGTCGGTGGCGTTGATCCCGCTGGCGGTGCTGCTGCTCGGCATCGGACCCGAAACCAAGATCACCCTCGCGGTGTACGCGGCGATCTGGCCCATCCTGTTCAACACCATCTACGCGCTCGACGAGCTCGACCCCCTGCTGGTCGAGACCGCGCGGGCGTTCGGCTCCGGCCGGGTGCGCGTGCTCGCCTCGGTCGCCCTGCCCAGCGCGTTGCCGTTCGTGCTGACCGGCATCCGGCTCGCCGCCACGACGAGCCTGGTCGTGATCGTCAGCGTGGAGCTGCTGGAAGGCGGCTCCGGCGGCATCGGGCAGTACATCGCGATCGCGCGCAGCGGCGCGGGCCGGATGGACATCGTCCTGGCCGGCACGGTGGTCGCGGGCATCATCGGCTACGTGCTCAACGAAGGGCTGGAACGCGCGCAGCGCCGCTGGGTCGGCTGGAGCGCGGTCACCGGAGGTCGGTCGTGAGTCGATTCCTGCAGCGGTGGGCGGTGTTCGCGGGCCTCGTCGTGGTCTGGGAACTGCTCACCTGGTACGCCGACGACACGTTCTTCCCCCGCCCCACCGAGATCGCCGTGGCCGCGCACGACCTGTGGTTCTCCGGACCGGCCGGTGACCTGTTCCTCACCGACACGGTGTTCGACCACGTGTTCCCGAGCATCGGCCGGCTGCTCGCCGGCTGGGGCATCGCGGCCGTCGTCGGCATCTCGCTCGGCGTGGCGCTCGGTCGTTCCGCGACGGCCGCGGAGTACGCCGGGCCCCTGCTGACGTTCATGCGCTCGATCCCGCCGCCCCTGCTGGTGCCGGTGTTCCTGCTCGTGTTCAGCGTCGGCACCACCATGCAGCTCGCCACGATCGTCTTCGGCGTGCTGTGGCCCATCCTGCTCAACAGCATCGACGGCGCCCGCTCCGTCGACGCCACGAAGTTCGAGACCTCGGCGGTGTTCCGCATCCCCAAGCCACAGTGGATCCTCGGTGTCGTCCTGCCCTCCGCGGCGCCGAAGATCTTCGCCGGGCTGCGGGTCTCCCTGTCGCTGTCGCTGGTGCTCATGGTCGTGTCCGAACTCGTCGGAACCGACAACGGGATCGGGTCGCAACTCCTCGTCGCACAGCGGGAGTTCGACTTCCCCGACATGTGGGCCGGGATCATCCTGCTGGGTGTCCTCGGCTATGCCCTCAACACCGTGCTCCTCGCCTTCGAGCGCCAAGCCCTTGCGTGGCAACCGAAGCAGGAGCGCACCCCCGCGACGGTGGAGGAAAAAGCAGTATGACCGCGATGCTCGAAGTGGCCGACCTCGGCCACACCTACCAGGCGAAGGACGGCGCGCACACCGCGATCGCCGACCTGTCGTTCACCGTCGGCACCGGCGAGTTGGTCTGCGTCGTCGGCCCGTCCGGCTGCGGCAAGTCCACGCTGCTGCGCACCATCTCCGGGCTGATCCGCCCCACCCGCGGCGAGATCAGCCTGCACGGCAACGAGGTCCGCGGCGTGCCGGACGACCTCGCCGTGGTGTTCCAGGACTACAGCCGCTCGCTGTTCCCCTGGCTGACGGTGCAGAAGAACGTCGAGTTCCCGCTGCGCCGCACCCTGGGCCGCGCCGAGCGCCGCACGCGCGCGGCCGAGGCGCTGGAGTGGGTCGGCCTGTCGGCGGCCGGGCGCAAGTACCCGTGGCAGCTGTCCGGCGGCATGCAGCAGCGCGTCGCCATCGCCAGGGCGCTGGCCTACCGGCCCGCGCTGCTGCTGATGGACGAGCCGTTCGCCTCGGTGGACGCGCAGACCCGGTTCGAGCTGGAGGACCTGCTGCTGAAGGTCCGCACCGAGCAGGACACCACCGTGCTGGTGGTGACGCACGACATCGACGAGAGCGTCTACCTGGGCGACCGGATCCTGGTGCTCTCCACGTCGCCCGCGTCCGTGGTGGCGGACCTGAAGGTCGACCTGCCCGCCGAGCGCGACCAGATCACCACCCGCGAGTCCGAGGCGTTCGTCGCCCTGCGGGCCGAGGTGGCGCGGCTGCTGAACGTCGGCAAGACCTCCGAGGAGGTCAAGGCGCGGCGCAAGGCGAACGAGGAGCAGGCGGCGAAGTGGGCCGAGGCGGAGCGGGCGGAGGCCTCGCGCGCGGAGGCCGAGGAGCGCGCTACGACGTGACAGGCCTTTCCCAGGCCCTATAACGCCCAGCGGGCGATCTGCGGCTTGTCGGCCCTCTCAGGGCGCCGGCGCCGTGGGTCGCCCGTTGTCGTGCGCGGGGCCGCGCGGAAGCGGATTCCGGACGCGGTTTCGACGGGGATCGTTCACAACGATTCGACATCTTTCTTGCCGCGGAGGCCTTCGTCGAAGATCACCGCGCCGTCGTCGCATGATCACGCGCCGTGCGCGTCGAGCCCTTTTACGGCCGTTTCGGCGGGATGTTCCGGTGGTGATTCCCGTGCGCCCGGGCGCCGGCGAGAAGATGTCGGCCGGTGGGTCCGGGCGGCCACCGGGCGGAATCGGTGACGAATGCACCGGCCCGATATCGGGATCGGCCGAGTCCGGTGGTGATTCGAATGTGCCGGTGATTCGATCGGGCCATCGCCTTGTTCTCCGGGTCGAGCACGCCTGAATGCCGTGGCGGAGAACAAGGCGCCGGTCTTCCGGTGTCAATGCGGGACGTCAACCGCGGCGCAGGCCCCGCTAATCGTAAGTTGTTCTTCCTAGGGCCCCACGTAGTTTTGGGCGAAATAGCCGGCCGACGACCCCGAGGCGATGAGGTGTTCGAGTCTGGCTTGGCCCAACCGGCTCAGGAACGGCTCCGGCGACCGGTGGATCATGAACACCATCCACTGCGAGAACTCCTGCGCACGCCACACGCGCCGCAGGCAGACCTCCGAGTAGCTCCGCAACCCCGTCTCATCACCCGTTCGGTGGTAGCGCGCCAGGGCGTCGGCGAGCACCTCGGCGTCGTGCAACGCGAGGTTCATTCCCTTTGCCCCCACCGGGGTGATGATGTGCGCGGCGTCGCCGAGCAGGTACAGGTTGCCGTGGTTCATCGGTTCGACCACGTGGCTGCGCATGTCGAGGATCCGCTTCTCGACGATGCGCCCCTCGGTGAGCTTCCAGTCGGAGTCCCGAAGCGCCAGCCGCTTGTGCAGCTCCGCCCACACGCGCTCGTCCGGCCAGTTGTCCACGGTGTCGTCCACCGGGACCTGGAGGTAGTAGCGCGAAACCGTCGAACTGCGGAGCATATGACCCGCGAATCCGTCCGGGTGAAGTGCGTAAATCACCTTGTGGGTGGATGGCGGCGCCTCCGCCAGGATGCTCAGCCACTCGATGCCGTGCTGGTGGCTGAACTCCTGCACCGCGCCCGGCGGGATGCTGCGCCTCGTCACGCCGTGGAACCCGTCCGCGCCCGCGATGAACGAGCAGTCGAGCCGCTCCCGGGTGCCGTCGGCGTTCGTCCAGGTCAGAGCCGGTTCAGTGGACTCGATGTCGTGCAGTTCGACGTCCTTGACCGACCACCGGACGGCGCCGCCGCGCTCGTCGACGTAGTGCCGCACGAGGTCCTGGACGACCTCCTGCTGAGGGTAGATGTAGTGCGTCTGCCCGTCGTACAGGGTGGCGTAGTCCACCTCGTGCGATTCTCCGTTCACCCGGAATTCGCACGCGCCATGCCTGTCCGCCTCTCGGAGCAACCGGTCCGCGAGCCCGTGCTCGGTCAACATTTGCACCGCGCGGTGCTCCAACACCCCGGCGCGCGGCCGGGTCTCGATGTGCTCGCGGGTGCCTTTCTCCAGCACCACGCAGGGGATTCCGGCCTCGCGGAGCAGGTTCCCCAAGGTCAATCCCGCCGGGCCCGCTCCGACGATGCCCACCGGGCGCCGGTTGCTCTGTACGGCCCATTCCGCGTCAAGATCGCTCACCGCATACCCCAACCTCTGGACAGCCTGTGCAAAGATGCTCACCGAAGGTAGTGGATCAGCCTTCGAGTGTCGGTCGACTGGGGTCTTGTCGAACCACTCGTGTCACTTTGAGTGGTTCCGCAGCACCCTGTCGCTCGTGCATCCTGCCCCCGCAAAGTCTTCACTCCAACAGGAGATGCCCCCCATGACTCGAAGAGTCGGCCTCTCGGCACGAAGGATCTTCGGCGTTGTCTCCGCGGTCGCGATGCTCGCCGTCGTCTCCGGCTGCGGTCTCCTCGGTGGCTCCGAGGAGAAGCCCACCGACGCCGCCGCCGCACCGGGCAAGGTCGAAAAGGCCAAGATCACCCTTGGCCTGCTCCCCATCCTCGACGTCGCGTCGGTCCACGTCGCGATCCAGAAGAAGTACTTCCAGGAGGAGGGTCTCGAGGTCGAGATCAAGATCATCCAGGGTGGCGCCGCGGCCATCCCGGGCTTGATCAACGGCGAGCTCGACATCACCTTCGGCAACTGGGTGTCGTTCTTCGGTGCCGAGGCGAAGGAGGCGGCCAAGGCCGTCGACGGGCTCAAGCTGGTCAGCGACGGCTACCAGGCCAAGCCGGAGATGTTCCTGATCCTCGCGAAGGCCGACTCGCCGATCAAGTCGCCCAAGGACCTCGAGGGCAAGACCATCGCGATCAACACGTTCCGGAACATCGCCGAGCTCACCGCGAAGGCCACGCTGGAAGCCAACGACGTCGACCCCTCCAAGGTGACGTTCAAGGAGTTCCCGTTCCCCGACATGGAGGCCGCGGTCCAGAACGGCACGGTGGACGCCGCCTTCATGGTGGAGCCGTTCATCAGCCGGGCCCAGCGGTCCAGCGGCCAGATCACCGTGCTCGACGCGGCGTCCGGCCCCACCGCGGACATCCCGATCGCGGGCTACGCCACGACCGGGAAGTTCGTGAAGGAGAACCCGAACACCGTCGCCGCGTTCCAGCGCGCGATGGCGAAGGGCCAGCGCGACGCGGCGGACCGCCCCACGGTCGAGCCGCTCCTGGTCGAGTACGCGAAGGTCGACAAGGAAACCGCCAGCCTCGTGCACTTCGGCGAGTTCCCGACCACGCTCGACGCCACCCGCCTGCAGCGCGTGGCGGGTCTGATGCGAACCTACGGCTTGCTGGAGAAGGACTTCGACGTCAAGCCGATGTTGGTCGCCGCGTCAGGTAGCTGATCCCGCGGGGAGCCCGTCGTCGGGGCCGGGCTCCCCCGCGGGTGTTTCCCGCTCGGGTCGAGGGCGTGAAAAATCCATGAACGCCGGTTAGCGATCGTTTAGCGCGCCCACCTGTGGCCCGCGCGACAATGGTTGATTTGCAAACTACCGGCGACCTCGTCCGAACGGCGGTATGACTCGGCGGGTTTTTCCACCAAGATCCACCGGGTTTGTAGGGAAGTGTCGTTTCACCGGGCTGGGGAGTGTGCTGACGGTGCGCGGTCACGACGACCACGCCTCCGGGAGAGATCCGGAGCGGATTCAACTCGACACGGGTGCCGCTGGAAGCGGTCCACCCGACTCGGGGCCCAGCACAGGCGCCGTGCCCGGCGACCGGGGAGTGTCCCGGTGGCGGCTGCGGAACTGGCGCTTGCGCAGCAAGTTGGCCGTGGTGCTCCTGGTGCCCGCGCTGAGCACGCTGACCCTCGCCGGGCTGAGGTTGAACACCCAGCTGGACGACGTGGAGCTGTTCGGCCAGGTCCAGCGGGAGCTCCAGCTGTCCGCCCAGGTGGCGGCGGTGTCCGACGCCCTGCAGCTGGAACGCGACGCCGCGGTCTGGTTCGTCGCGGGCGGTCGCCAGGAGAACGCCCCCGAGTTCCAGACGCGCTCGAGCAAGGTCGACACCGAGGTCGGCAGGCTGCGCGACGTCGCGGCCTCCACGACCGGCGTCGACGACGCGGTGCGCGAGGCGTTCCAGAAGTCGTTGCAGTCGCTGGACGGCCTCAACGCGCTGCGGAACACGGTGACCACCACCAAGTACCCCGACATCTCGGTGCACAGCGCCTACGGCCAGGTGCTGGCCGCGCTGGCGCAGGTGCACCGCGCGACCGCGAGCAGCCTGAGCAACGAGACGATCACCCCGCTGGCCGGCGCCAACCTCGCGCTCTACTCCGCCAAGGAGCAGCTGACGCAGCAGAACTCGATCCTGCTGTCGACGGCCAAGCGCGGCGAGTTCGCGCCCGGCCAGGCCAACGCGCTGCGCGCGGCGCAGTCCCGGCTGGACGCGGCGCTCACCGACTTCGCGGTCACCGCGAGCCAGGAGAACCGGCAGCTGCTGTCGGACACCGTGACCGGCACGCCGGTCGACGCGCGCAACAGCCTGGTGCAGCTGGCGCTGGTGCAGCAGGCCGACGCCGGCGAGGTGTCCATTTCGGACGGCGACGTCATGGCGGTCGGCGAGGAGACCGCGGCGCTGCTGCGGCAGGTGTCGCAGGACCTGGAGCGGCAGGCCGACCAGGCCTCGATCGACCTGACCGAGGCGGCCCGCGCGTCCGCGTGGCGCGACGCGGCGCTGGTCGCCGTCGCGCTGGTGATCGCGTTCGCCCTCATGGCCTTCGTCGCCCGCTCGATGCTGACGCCGCTGCGCGTGCTGCGCCGCACCGCGCTGGACGTGGCCCGCAACCGCCTGCCGGACGCGATCAAGCGGATCCGGACGCACCGCGACCCGGCGCGCGCCGCGGAAGAGGCGCTGGTGCCGGTGCCCATCAACACGACCGAAGAGGTCGGCCAGGTGGCCCGGGCGTTCGACGCCGTGCAGCGCGAAGCCGTCCGCCTGGCGGTCGAGCAGGTGGCGCTGCGCGCGAACGTCAACGACATGTTCATCAACCTGTCCCGGCGCTCGCAGGCGCTGGTCGAGCGGCAGATCACCGTCATCGACCGGCTGGAGCAGGACGAGCAGGACCCCGACCAGCTGGCCAGCCTGTTCGAGCTGGACCACCTGGCCACCCAGATGCGCCGCAACAGCGAGAACCTGCTGGTGCTCTCCGGCACCACGGTCAACCGCCGCGTCACCCGGCCGGTGCCGATCTCCGAGGTGCTCGGCGCCGCGGTGTCCGAGGTGGAGAAGTACGCCCGGATCCAGATCGCGCCCGCGCCGGAGCTGAAGGTGCAGGGCCGCGTCGTCAACGACCTCGCGCACCTCATCGCCGAGCTGCTGGACAACGCGACCGCGTTCTCCAAGCCCACCACCAAGGTCACCGTGCGGGCGATCGAGACCCGGCGCGGCGAGGTGTCCATCCGCATCCACGACCGCGGTGTCGGCATGCAGGAGCAGGACGTGATCGAGGCCAACACCAAGCTCGCCGACCCGCCCGAGGTCGACGTGTCGGTGGCCCGCGAGATGGGCCTGTACGTGGTCGGCCAGCTCGCCAAGCGGCACAACATCCGGGTCACGTTGAGCAACAACGACGACATAGAGGGTGGCGTCACGGCGCAGGTCGTGCTCCCGATGGACCTGCTGCACCGCGGTCCCGAGCCGCTCGCGCCCCGGCCGGTGCCCGCCGCGCTGCCGCAGCGCCAGGCCGCGCCGCAGCTGGAGGAGAGCGGTGTCGGCGTGCTCGCGGGCGTGCCCAAGTGGACGCCGGAGATCGCGCCCGGCGGCTACGCGCCGCTGGAGCTGCCCGCCTCGACCGGACCTCAGGTCGTGCACACGCACGAGGCCGAGCCCAACGGGTACTTCCAGGTCGAGCAGACCCCGGTGGACGACCTGTTCACCGCCACCGTGACGGAGACCGTGCCGCCGCCCGGCGAAGAGGTGCCGGACTACTCGTACCCGCCCTCGGCCGCGCGGCCACCGGCGCCCGAGCCGGCCGCGGTCGAGCGGGAGGAGGACGACGCCTCCACCCAGCGGCTGCCGATCTACGAGGACGTGCTGTCGCGCTGGTTCCAGGGCGGCGAGGCCGAGGGCGGCGTGGTGCGCGGCGAGGTCGACCACCAGCCGTCCGCCGTGCCGCCGGAGACCGCGTCCGAGCGGACGATGTTCGCCGACCGCGCCGAGCTGATGGGCACCGACGGCGGCCACGTCGGCACGGCGTCGGAGCAGACCGCGTACACCGACCGGTCCGACCTGATCACCCCGCCGCCCGCGCCGACGACCAGGCCGAAGCCGCCCGAGCCGCGCGGCTCGACCCCGGCCGGCCTGCCCAAGCGCGAGCCCGCGCCGTCGGCGATCCCGTCCTCCGGCGCGTCGGCCGGTCCCGGCTGGGGCGCGGCGGCGGACGACAGCTGGACGCGGGCGACCAGCGCGCTCAAGGCGCCGGTGGACGACACGACCACCGCGGGCCTGCCCAAGCGCGTGCCCAAGGCGCGCCTGATGCCCGGTTCGCTGTCCGCGCCCTCCTCGCGCGGCTCGGCGCCCGCCCCGGCGGCGGCGCAGCCGTCGGCGAACGGCGCCACGTCGGCCGGCGTGGCCACCGCCGTGCCGCCGCGCAGGTCCGCCGACCGGTTGCGCCAGCGCTTCGCCACCTACCAGCGAGGTGTGCAACTCGGCCGCCAGGCGGGCGATGACGCCGGCATGCCGTGGGAAGGCGTGTCGTTCGACGACAACACCCCCGCCAACGGCGGGAATCAGACCAAGGAGCAGAAGTGACCACCGCAACCGAGGAACTCGAGAACTTCAGTTGGCTGGTCGATGACTTCGTCGCCCGGGTCGCGGGCGTCGCGCACGCGATCGTGGTCTCCGCGGACGGCCTGCTGCTCGCGTCCTCGGAGCGGTTGCCGATCGACCGCGCCGAGCAGCTCGCGGCCGTCGCGTCGGGCCTGGTGAGCCTGAACCTCGGCGCGGCGCGCTGCTTCGAGGCGGGTGACGTCAAGCAGACCGTGGTGGAGATGGAGCGGGGCTACCTGTTCCTGATGTCCATCAGCGACGGCTCGTGCCTGGCCGTGCTCGCGGCGCCGAACTGCGACATCGGCCTGATCGGCTACGCGATGACGCGGCTGGTCGAGCGGGTCGGCGTCCAGCTCACCCCGGAGATCCGCTCGCAGTTGCACGTCGCCATGCGCGGCTGAGGTCCCACCACCCGGCGAGGTCCTACTACTAGGGAAAGCAGAGCAACATGAGCGGTGGCGCTCCCGACCGGCCGGGGTCACCCGCGGCGAGCCTGACCGTCACGTCGACGAAGATCGTGGTGGCCGGCGGGTTCGGTGTCGGCAAGACGACCTTCGTCGGGTCGGTGTCGGAAATCGTGCCGCTGACCACCGAGGCGGTGATGACCGAGGCCAGCGTCGGCGTGGACGACCTCTCGGCCACGCCCAACAAGATGACCACCACGGTGGCCATGGACTTCGGCCGGGTGTCGCTGGACAGCGACCTCATCCTCTACCTGTTCGGCACACCCGGTCAGCACCGGTTCTGGTTCATGTGGGACGACCTGGTGAAGGGCGCGATCGGCGCGGTCGTGCTGGTGGACACCCGCCGGTTGGCGGACGCGTTCGCCTCCATCGACTTCTTCGAGGACCGCGAGCTGCCGTACGTGATCGGCGTGAACTGCTTCGACGGCCTGCTGCACCACCGCATCGAGGACATCCGGGAGGCGCTGACGATCGACGAGTCGGTGCCGATCGTGCCCTGCGACGCGCGCAACCGGCAGTCGACCAAGCAGACGCTCATCACGCTGGTGCAGCACGCGATGCGGCAGCCGATGTTCGCCTGACCCACCCCGCGCGACGGGCCGCGGCCGGAAATCCGGTCGCGGCCCGTCGCCGTGCGGGCCACACTCGCCCGAATGGCAGATTCTTTCGAGGACCCGGACCTGGCCGCCTACTACGACCTGATCAACCAGTTCGGCGACGACGACCGCTTCTACCTGGAGCGGGTGCTGGCCGCGGACGCCGTGCTCGACGTGGGCTGCGGCACGGGCACGCTGCTCAAGGCCGCCCGCGCCAGTGGGCACACCGGTCGGCTGGTGGGGCTCGACCCGGCCGAGGGCATGCTCCTGCAGGCGCGGCGCGACCCGGGCGTGGAGTGGGTGCGCGGCGACCTCGGCACGGTCGCGTTCGACGGTGAGTTCGACCTGGTCGTGATGACCGGTCACGCGTTCCAGATCTTCCTCACCGACGACGAGGCGCGCGCCCAGTTCACCGCGATCCGGCGGGCGCTCAAGCCGGACGGGCGGTTCGCGTTCGAGACCCGCAACCCCGGCGCGCGGGCGTGGGAGCGGTGGACGCCCGAGAACGGCACCGACATCGTCGGCCCCGACGGCGAGCGGGTGCGCGTCGAGCACTTCGTGGAGAGCGTCGAGGACGGGCTCGTCACGATGACCGAGACGTTCAGCAGCCCGGACTGGCCGCACCCCCGCGTCGACCGCGGCACGCTGCGGTTCACCGACGCCGACCACCTCGACGCGCTGCTGCGCGAGACCGGCTTCGACGTGGCCGAGCGCTACGGCTTCTGGGACCGCGCGCCGCTCACCGACACCAGCCGCGAGATCATCACGATCGCACGACCAGGTCCGCTCCCGGCAGGCGACCGTCGCTGACGACCAGCGCGCCGGCCGCCCGCACCAGCGGCAGCACGGCGGACAACGCCTGGTGCGCCAACGACTCCCCGGTCGGCAGGGCCGGTTCCACGGCGTGCAGGCCGTGCCGCTCCACCGCGGACAGCTCCGGCAGGCCGAACGTGACGTCGTGCAGCAGCAGGCGGACTCCCATGCCGCCCAACGCGACCAGGTTGTCCTCCACCGCGTCCAGGTCCTCGGCCGGTGCGGACAGGCACCGCGCGGACAGGCTCAGCCACAGCAGCTCCGGCGGCAGCCCCGAGGAGCGCAACGCCTCGGCGACCGGCGCGGTCAGGTCCGGGTCGCGCGACTGGTCCGGCGACAGCCGCACGAGCACCGGCAGCCCTTCGGCCGCGGCGAAGGCGCACGCCTCGTCCAGCACCCACTCGGCCAGCTGGCCGCTGAGCCCGAGCTCGTCGGCGAACCGCAGGCACTCCTCGTGCGACACCGGGCCGTACTCCGCCTCGTGCCACCGCAGCCGGGCCGCCACCGCGACCCGTTCGCCGTCCCGGTCGACCGGCGGGTAGTCCAGCGCGATCTCGCCGTTCTGCAACGCGCCGGGCATGGTCGCCACCAGCGACAGCCGGGCGCGGTCGCGGGCGTCCCGCCCGGCGTCGTAGATGCCCCACTGGCCCTTGCCGCCGCTCTCCGCGCGGCGCAGGGTGCTGTGCGCCTGCCGCAACAGCGCCATCGCGTCGGACCCGCGCGCCGACGTGCGCACGAATCCCATGCCCGCGGACACGCCGACGCCGTGCCCGGCCAGCCGCACCGGCTCGACCAGCGCGGCCTCGATCGCCTCGGCCAGCGCGGGGATGCCCGGCGTCGTGGGCGAGTCCTCGATCAGCACGACGAACTCGTCGCCGCCGATGCGCGCGACCGTGGCGTTCTCCTCCTCCGCCACCACCGCGGTCAGCCGCCGCGCCACGACCCGGAGCAGCTCGTCGCCCGCCTCGTAGCCGAGGCCGTCGTTGACGATGGCGACGCCGTCCACGTCCAGGTAGCACAACGTGATCGAGCCCGGCCGGCCCAGCGCCTGCTCCAGCCTGGGCAGGAAGCTCTGCCGGTTCGGCAGCCCGGTCAGCACGTCGTGCAGGGCCTGGTGGCGCAGGTAGTCGCGCAGCACCCGCTGCTCGGTGGTGTCCTCGACCACGGCGACGTGCCAGCGCGGCCGGCCGTCGGCGTCGCGCACCACCGACAGCGCCACCTCGGTCCACATCGGCTCGCCGGCCGCGTCGGTGAACCGGCGCTGCGTCCTGACCTCGTCCGCGGCGGACGGCGTGGCGGTGAACAGGGTCGCCAGCTCCTCCGGCGGCAGCATCGCCTCCAGCGCCGGGTTGGCGCCCACCAGCGCGCCGCGGGCGTCGAAGATCGCGATGCCCGCCGTGGAACCGACGAAGACCTGCCGGAACAGCTCCGGCAGCGCCCACGCCTCGACCGCCGTGGGAGCGCTTCCCCCGGCGGTGGTGACGCGGACTGGCTCGGTCATGGGTGGGTGTGCGGCGGTGGGTGAAGATCAGGTCACCGCGCATCTTCCGGACCCGTGGCCACCGGCGTCAAGGTTTCACCGGATCGGGTTAAACACACACCCAGTCGGTCATCACCGTCGTGCCGCCGACCTCGCAGCGGAACCGGACGGGTCCCGACGGCGGCGGGCCGAGCAGGAACATGCCCAGCTCGTCCAGCTCCGCCTCCTCCACCGGCCCGGTCGCGGTGACGAGCGCGACCCGGCCCGGCCCCGCCGGCAGCACCTGGCCCGCGACACCCGCCTCGGTCACCTCGACCTGCACCGACACGCCGTCGGCGTCGAACACGAGCTGCCGCGCGGTCTGCGTCGCCCGCGCCCGGCCCGCCAGCTCCGCGTCCAGCACGGAGTCGTAGCTGGTCAGGGCGATCAGCTCGGCGTCGACCGTGCGCCACGCGAACGCCGCCCGCGCGGCGTCGAGCAGGTGCTCGGGCACGTCGCGCTCCTCGGCGAGCGCCTCGCCGAGCTCGCGCAGCAGCACCTCATCGCTTTCCCACCCCGGATCGTCCCTCAACACCGACCACACCTCCTCCGCCCACCGGCCGCGGCTCGACCAGCTTCAGCACCGCGGGAGTCTTGCGCAACTTCTCCAGGCACCTGATCCGGGTGGGTCCGATGCTGCCCACCGGCATCGCCAGCTGCTCGGCGAGGACCGCGTAGCTCGGCGGCGGGTCGGCCATGAGCCTGGCCAGCAGCACCCGGCACGGCTCCGACAGCGAGCGGAATCCCTCGCGCAGCGCCTGCCGCCGCTGGGCGGCCTCCAGCTCCTCGTCCAGGTCCGCGACCGCGTCGTCCGGGCTCGCCGGCTCGTCCTCGGACCGCGGGTCGTACGGCAGGGTGCGCTGCTGGACCCGCAGCACCCGCAGGCACTCGTTGCGGGCGGTCGTGGCGATCCAGCCGGGCAGCGCGTCCGCCTCCCGCAGGTTGCCCAGCTGCTCCACGAGCCGCAACCACACGGTCTGGTGCACGTCCGCCGCGTCCGCGTGCCGCAACCGGTGCCGGTGCACCACCGCCAGCACCAAGGGCGAGAAGCGCGCGACGATCTCGTTCCACGCGCGCTGGTCGCCCTCCGCCGCCGCGCTCACGAGCGCGCCGATCGGCGAAGCAGGGGTCACGTCCCCTCCTCTGGTCCAGGGGATGCTGCGCCTCCGCCCCGGTCTGCGCCGGCGCGGACCCCAGCCGGGTCACGGACTTCGGATTCTTCGCTGCCACACACTACGGAGTCGCGACCGGGTCGCGAGATACAGCGTTGACGGCCGCTGCTTCGCCGGTGGCGGCCCGGTCGCCTGGAAGCCGACCTCGCGAGGCGTCGGGCCGGGTCCGCGTGATCGGCCTACTCGACCAGCACCCCGTAGCCGGGGAAGAACTCCGGTCGCCCGACCAGCAGGTGGTCGCGGGCCTGGACGGCGGTCAGGCCGCGCTCGGTCATCGTCGCGGCGATCCGCCCGGCCACGTGCGGCGCGGCGAACGAGGTGCCCAGCCAGTAGGCGAACCGGTCGAAGACGTCCACCGGCAGGCCCGGCAGCTCCCACCGGCCTTTGAGGAACGTGCTGGTCCGGTTGCCGACCGCGCACGCGTCGACCCAGTGCCCGTGGTTGGCGTAGCAGGCCGGCGCACGGCTGCCGTCGCGCTCCTCGGCGACCCCGGACACGGCGACGACGCCGGGCAGCGCCGCCGGCCAACTCGGCCGCGTGGTGCCCTGGTTGCCCGCCGAGGCCACCACGACGACGTCGCGCGGCAGGCCCGCGAGCGCCCGGCGGATCGGTTCGGAGGCGGTGTCGTCCTGGGTGAAGCAGCCCATCGAGACGTTGACGACCTGGACCTTCTCGTCGAACGACGACAGCGCCCGGGCGAACTGCTCCTCGGTGCCGAGACCGTTCGGGTCCAACGCCTTCTCCGGGTCGAACCGCACGCCCGGCGCGGCTTGCCGGACCACGCCCGCGACGAACGTGCCGTGGCCGCCTTCGAGGGCGAACACGTCGGTGTGCCGGTAGGCGGCGTCGACCTCGTCCGCCTTGGGGACGAACGCGTCGCCGAGCCACCGCGGGTGGTCGATCGCGGCGCTCGCCGAGATGCCCGTGTCCACGATGCCGACCACGACGCCGCGGCCGAGGTCGGTGCTCGCCGGGTCCGGGTCCTTCAGCGGCGTGCCGACGCGCGGCGGCTCGCCCGGGTTGCCGTGCATGTTGCCGCCGTGCCCGACGAGCACGTGGTGCGGCTGCACGTACGGCGTGCGCTCGCCGGGCCACTGGGCGGGGTCGCGCAGCAGGCGGACGATCTCCGGGATGTCGTCGGAATCGCGGGCCAGCACCAGCCGGGCCATTCCGGCGAAATCCCGGCCGCGGGAGTTGCCGATGTTGTTCTGCGCGAGTTTCCGGGCGACCCGGTCGACGTCCTCGGGAATGGTCAGCAGCTCACCGGCGACGAAGAGGAATTCCCGGCCGCGCTCGGGGTGGAGGCGGTAGCTCTTGTGGTCGCGGATGGCCTGTTGGAAGGCCTCCTGGTAGAGCCCGGAGCGATTCGATGGTTCGGACACCGAGGCCTCACAGCGACGTCGACGGGTGCCGGGTGTGAGCAAGCTACCACAGCCGACTTGGTAATAAGGTGGGTTCGTGGCAGGGGTTTCCGCCGCCGCAGCGCTGGAAGCCCGGCAGCGGGACCCGCGGGCGGCCATCGAGATCGGCCGGTCCGCGCTGCGGGCGGCGCGGGCTTCCGGCGACGACGAGGAGGCCTCCGCCGCGCAACGCGCGATCGGTCTCGCGTTCCGCGAGTTGCACGAGTTCGACGCGGCGCTGCGCCACTTGCGCCATTCCGTGCGCATCGCCGAACGGGCGGGATCGGCGCGTTCGGCGGCACTCGCCCGGATGAGCCTCGCGTTCGTGCTGTCGAACACCGGGCGGCACGCCCAGGCGTTGCGCGCGATCAACGCGGCGCTGCCGAACCTGCGCGGCGTGGACGCGGGCAGCGGCCGGATGCAACGCGGCCTGGTGCTGCACTACCTGTGCCGGTACGACGAGGCGTTGCGCGAGTACAACGCCGCGATCGAGGTGGTGCGCCGGTTCGGCGAGCGGCTGGTGGAGGCGCGGGCGCTGAACAACCGCGGGCTGCTGCGCGCCTACACCGGCGGCCTGCGCGCGGCGGACGAGGACTTCGACCGCGCGGCCGCGCTCTACCGGGACCTCGACCAGGCGCTCGCCGTGGCCGACGTCCGCTGGAACGCGGGCATCTCCGCGTCGCGCGCGGGCGACGTGCCGCGGGCGTTGACGATGTTCGCCGAGGCCGAGCGGGAGTACCGGCGG
Organism: Actinosynnema sp. NPDC037264; assembly: GCF_055603705.1. Lineage (NCBI taxonomy): Bacteria > Bacillati > Actinomycetota > Actinomycetes > Pseudonocardiales > Pseudonocardiaceae > Actinosynnema > Actinosynnema sp. NPDC037264. The sequence goes on from NZ_JBVJVK010000051.1 coordinate 41,587, forward strand.
CTGGCGGTGCCGCGGCCCGCGCTGCTGATCAACCGGCTGGAGCTGCTGGTGTCCGTGCCGCTGCTGGAGGAGGCGCGGGCGGCGGCCGACCGGGCGTTGGGCGAACTGGGCGGCGACCTGGTGCTGGCCCGGTCGGAGGCGTTGTTCTACCGGGCCAGGGTCGCGTTGCTGGAGGGCGACCTGGACCGGGCCGTGGAGATGGCGGTGGCCGCCCGCAAGGGCTTCCGCCGCGAGAAGCGCGAGGTGTGGGCGGAGGGCGCGCGGCACGTGGAGCTGCGCGCGGCCTACCTGAGCGGGCAGCGGACCAGGGCGCTGGTGACGGCGTTGACCCGGGTGGCGGGCCGGCTGGACGCGCTGGGGTGGCGGATGGCGGGCCTGGAGGCCCGGGTCGACGGCGCGCTGGTCGCCCGCGACCTCGGCGACCGCTCGCGCGCCGTGGCGGAGCTGACCGCGGCGGGTGCGGCCCGGCGCGGCGGACCGGCGGCGCACCGCGTGCAGGGCTGGTACGCCGAGGCGTTGCGGCGCGACCTGCTCGGCAACACGCGCGGCGCGCAGATCGCGTTGCGGCGCGGGTTGGCGCTGCTCGACGAGTACCGGGTGTCCCTGGGCGCGACGGAGCTGCGGGCGTTGAGCGGGGCGCAGGGCGCGGCGCTGGCGTCGGAAGGCCTGCGCACGGCGGTCGCGGGCGGCCGGGCCGGACGGGTGCTGAGCTGGGCGGAGGCGTGGCGCGCGGGCGCGCTGCGGATGACGCCCGCCCGGCCGCCGGAGGACTCCGGGCTGGCCGACGCGCTGGCCGAGCTGCGCGCCGTGACGGCGGACCTGGAAGCGGCGTCCACGGCGGGGCGTCCGACGGCGGCGCTGCGGCAGCGGCAGGTGCGCGGCGAGCAGCGGGTGCGCGAGCTGACCCGGCGCACCGGCGGCGGTGGCGCGGTGTTCAAGCCGCCCGCGGTCGGCGAGCTGGCCCGGGCGCTGGGCACGTCGGCGTTGGTGGAGTACGTCGACCACGACGGCGAGCTGCTGGCCGTGGTCGTGGCGGGCGGCCGGGCGTCGCTGCACCGGCTCGGCCCGGCGGCCGGCGCGCTGCGCGAGCTGCGGCTGCTCCGGTTCGCCCTGCACCGGCTCGTGACGCTGCCCGATCACGTCGACCGCACCCCGGTGCGCGCGGGCGCCGAGCACGCGGCCCGGTTGCTGCAGAACCGGCTGCTGGAACCGTTGCGGCGGCGGCTCGACGACCGTCCGCTGGTGCTCGCGCCGACCGGCCTGCTCGGCGGCCTGCCGTGGTCCGCGCTGCCCGCGTGCCGCGGCCGCGCGGTGACCGTGGTGCCGTCGGCGACGGTGTGGCTGCGTGCGGCGACGTCCGAGCTCGTGTCGCACGACCGGGTGGTCCTGGCGGCGGGGCCGCGGTTGCCGGCCGCGCCGACGGAGATCACCGCGATCGCGTCGCTCGGCCCGGTCCGGCCCTCGGTGCTGGTGGGCGGCGCGGCGACGGTGGACGCGGTGGCGTCGGCGATGGACGGCGCGCCGCTGGCGCACGTGGCTGCCCACGGCTCGTTCCGCGCGGACAACCCGCTGTTCTCCGCGCTGGAACTGGCCGACGGCCCGCTCACCGTCTACGACCTCGAACGGCTGCGCACACCGCCCGCGCGGGTCGTGCTCTCGGCGTGCGACTCGGGCCTGTCGGCGGTGCGACCCGGCGACGAGCTCATGGGGTTCACCGCCGCGCTGCTCGGGCTCGGCACGCGCACGCTGGTCGCGCCGGTCATCCCGGTGCCAGCCGAGGTGACCACGCCGCTGATGGTCGACCTGCACCGCAGGCTCGGCGCGGGCCACCCGCCCGCGGAAGCGCTGGCGGGCGCGCAAGAGGCGCACCGGGACGACGGCGACGTGGCGTTCGCCGCGAGCGCCGGGTTCCTGTGCTTCGGCGCATGAGGATCGAACACGGGAGGACCGGGAGATGGCGTTCGACGAGCACCTGGCCGAACGGATCCGCGACGAGATCGGCGACCTGCCCGGCCTGAGCGCCAAGCGGATGTTCGGCGGCGTCGCGTTCCTGCTGCACGGCAACATGCTCGTCGGCGTGATGGGCGACGACCTGATCGCCCGCGTCGGCCCCGACGCGGCCGAGGAGTGCCTCGTCCTGCCCGGGACGCGGGTCTTCGACCTGACCGGCAAGGTGATGCGCGGCTGGGTCGTGGTGGACGGCTCCGAGCTGGACGAGGACTCCGGCCTCACCGACTGGATCGGCCGGGCCCGCGAGTTCGTCGAGACCCTGCCGCCCAAGTAGGTTGGCGCCGTGGACAAGAGCGCGGACGCACGGGACATGCTGGCGGTGGCGGTGGCCGAAGCGCGCGCCGGGCTCGCCGAGGGCGGCATCCCGATCGGCGCGGCCCTGTTCGCCGCCGACGGCACGCTCCTGGGCCGCGGCCACAACCGGCGGGTGCAGGACGGCGACGCCTCCACCCACGCCGAGACCGCCGCGTTCCGCGCCGCGGGCCGCCGGGCGAGCTACCGCGACACCGTCATGGTCACCACGCTGTCACCCTGCTGGTACTGCAGCGGGCTCGTTCGCCAGTTCGGGATACCCCGGGTGGTGATCGGCGAGGCCCGGACGTTCCACGGCGGTCACGACTGGCTCGCCGAGCACGGTGTCGAGATCACGCTGCTGGACGACCAGGCGTGCGTCCGGCTGATGACCGACTTCATCGCCGCCAAGCCCGAGCTGTGGTTCGAGGACATCGGCCAGGATTAACGCGCCGCGCCGCACGGCGACACAATCCCGACACGGGCCGACGCCACCATCGGCGGGCATGGAACCGTGGCACGTCGACGAAACACTGGCCTCCCTGGTGCTGGCCGAGGGCGCGGTGGCGGTGGAGGTGCCGGCCAGCTGGGGCGCCGAGGTCAGCACCCACCTCCGCTCCGCCGGACCGCTCGGGCCGATCCTCGCCGTGCCCGGTCCCCGGCTGCGCTGGCTGTTCCTCGCCAGACCCGACCCGGAACCCGTGGCGGGGCACGTGCCGCCGCCCGACGTCCGCTACTGGCACGGCCCGCGGCGCGTCCCGGCGGCCGAATCGCGGTGGGTGGTGCCCCCGGCGGGCGCACTGCCCCCGGTGGGGGCGGTGCGCTGCGCCATCAGGACGGTCCGCCGGTTCTGGTAGGGCGACGGCGCCCTAGAACCGGTCCAACGCCTCTTGCACGGAACCGACGACGGTGAACACCGAGCTCAGCCCGGTCGCCTCGATCGGCCGCTGCGTCGCCCGGCTGGTCGCCACCAGCACCAGCGGCACGCCGAGCGCGCTCGCCCGCTGACTGCCGACGACCAGCGACTCCAGCCCGGCCGAACCGAGGAAGCGCACCCCACCGAGGTCCACCACCACACCGCGCACGTTCTCGACCAGGTGCTCCGTGAGCGGCCTGGTCAACTCCTCCGCGCTGCTCGTGTCCAACTCGCCCGACACGTGCAGCACAACCACGCCGTCCGCGGGTCTGTCGACCCGAACGGAAGCGAGCGTCGCCGCGGGTTCTGGCACGCCGGTACTCCTCTCACTCAGCGACGCCGGCGCGGCGTCGAATCCTTCACGGTAGACCTCAACGGCCGTCGTCGACCGTTTCAGCCAAGATGAGGTCGACCAGCCCGCGCGCGTCCGGCGAGCCGCCGAACGCCCGGCGCTGGCGCGCGGCGCCGCTGCCGTGCGCGCCCAGCCAGGCCAGGTGATCCTCCACAGTGGACAGCGCGGAGGCGTCCTCCAGGGCGTTCGCGCACCACGACACCAGTTCGGCCACGCGATCCCGGGCCGGCACCAGGTTGCCCGTGCGCGGGTCGACGGCCAAGCCGTCCACGCCGTCGCGCGCGGCCCGCCAGTACGCGGCGCGCAACATCACGTCATCCACCCGTTCGGGTTCCCCCGACTCGGCGGCGGTGCGGGCGAACGCCCGGATGACCTCGGCGATGACGACCGCCTCGCGCGCCGTCATCGGGATGTCCGAGACCCGCACCTCGACCGTGGGGTGCTGCGCGGACGGCCGCACGTCCCAGTAGACCATCCCGGTGTCGAGCAGCACCTCCGTCGACTCCAGCGCCCCGACCAGCCGGTCGTACTCGGCGGCGGACCCCAGGTGCGGCGGCGGGCCGCTGATCGGCCACCGCGACCACACGATCGTGCGCCAACTCGCGTAACCCGTGTCCTCGGCCTGCTCGATCGGGGAGTTCACGCTCAACGCCAGCAACGTCGGCAGCCACGGCCGCAGGGCGTTCGAGACCCGGACCGCGACGTCCCGGTCCGGCACGCCCACGTGGACGTGCATCCCGCACACGCCCTGACCGCCGATGATCGCGCGGTGCGAGTGCTCCATCATGCGGTAGCGGCGGTCGTCCGTGCCCGGCGGCGGCCCCAGCGTGCCGATCGGCGGAATCGCCGAGGCCAGCAGCCGGCATCCCGCCGCGTGCGCGGCCTTCGCCAGGTGGAGGCGACCGCCGACGACCTGCTCCGCCAACTCCTCGGCGGTCGTGCACACCGGCGTGGCGACCTCGATCTGGAACGGCGTCAGCTCCCGTTGCACGTCGTGGCCCGCGCCGGCGTGCTGCGCGACCGAGTCGGCCAGCGGCACGGGTCGGCGCGACTCCGGGTCGACGAGGAGGAACTCCTGTTCGACTCCCACGGTCCACGGCTGTGTCATGCCGGTCCCATACCCAGTTGGCCCGGGTTTCAACCACGGTGTTGTGGATCGTTCGGGTGGTCCGCGTTTCACCGGGTCGCGGTCGGGAACCTGGGCGCTGTGAGATTGCGCCGCAGTGATCCGTCCGGGCCCGGTTGGCGTCGCCGTGCCCGTGGGCGGGGGTTCAGCTACGTCGACGCCGACGGCGAGCCGCTCGACGCCGAGTCCGTGGCGCGGATCAAGGCCCTGGTCATCCCGCCCGCGTGGCGCGACGTGTGGGTGTGCCCGCACCCGAACGGCCACATCCAGGCGGTGGGCACGGACGCGGCCGGGCGGCGCCAGTACCTGTACCACGAGCGGTGGCGGCAGGACCGGGACGAGGAGAAGCACGACCGGGTGCTCGTGCTGGCGCCGTTGCTGCCGGGGTTCCGGGCGGAGGTGGCGCGGGAGCTGAGCGGGCGGGGGCGGTCGCGGCGGCGGGTGCTGGCGGTGGCGTTGGCGGTGCTGGAGCGCGGGGTGTTCCGGGTCGGGGGTGAGACGTACGCGGCGGACAACGGGACCCACGGGGTGGCGACGTTGCTGTGCTCGCACGTGGCCGTTCGACGGTCCACTGTGGAGTTCTGCTACCCGGCGAAGGGCGGGATCGAGTTCACGACGGTGGTGGAGGACGAGGCGTTGGCGCGGGCCGTTCGGGGGTTGCTGCGGGGGCGGGGCGGGGACGAGCGGCTGCTGGTCGACTCGCGGGGGTGCGCGGTCGGGTCGGACGACGTGAACGAGCGGTTCAAGGAGCTGGTGGGGTCGGAGTTCTCGGTGAAGGACCTGCGGACGTGGCACGCGACGGTGTTGGCCGCCGCGGCGTTCGCGAGGGAGGGCCGGCCGGAGTCCGCGCGGGGGCGGAAGCGGGTGGAGGCGGCGGTGGCGCGGGAGGTGGCCGAGCACTTGGGGAACACGCCGGCGGTCGCGAGGAAGTCCTACATCGACCCGCGGGTGGTGCGGCTGTACCACGAGGGGGTGATGATCAGACCGAGGACGGCTGATCGTGAGACAGTGGAACGGGCCGTGCTGCGGATGCTACGGAGGTGAAAACCCCTCATGTGCGCCATTTCCGCAGGTCGGTGGGTCGTCCGGTCACACTTTCGAGTGATCAACGGCCAAAAATGTACGGAAACACCGTTACCGCACCTCGGTTAAAACCATGAGGAGCCCTCGCCAACCACCCATCCACCTTCACCCACCCCACCCACTACATCCGCCGCCCCATCCACCACCATCCGCCGACCGCCGACCGCCGACCGCCTCAACCTCATCCGTTCCCACCGCAATCGCCGGCCACCGCGACACCCGCCACCGACATCGCTGGCCCGCGGGCGTCACCGATCCGCGAGCATCACCGGTCTGCGGGCATCACCGGTCTGCGGGCATCACCGGTCCACGAGCATCACCGGTCCGCGACCATCACCGGCCAACGGGCGTCATCGGCCGGCGGCATTGCCCGTCACCGCATCGCCGGCCGAGCCGCCCACCGGTCGGGCAGTAGTGGACGACGTCACTCGCGGAGCAGGGCGCCGACGTCTTCGTGCAGCCGAACCGCGCCGCCGACGAGCACGATCTCGGCCCCGCACTCGACCGCGCGCAACGGCAGCACCTCGTCTGCCCGCCCGTCGTCGACCTGCTGCGAGCCGACGAGCGTGTCGGTGAGCAGGAGGGTGTCGACCCGGCCCTCGGCCAGCGCCTGCCGGACCGCGACCAGTCCGTGCACCGCGCGTCCGGTGAGCCGCGTGGACTCGTCGCGGAACCGTTCGACTACTGCCCGTCGGGCGTCCTGGTTCGCCCGCCCGGCCAGGTGCAGCACAGCACGATCGGGTGGTCCCTCGACCTCGACCACCAGGTGGTGGTAGCGGGTCGGCAGGGCTACCCGCAGTGAGCGCCGCCCGGCCAGCGGCCCGGCCAGCACCAGCAGCGGCGCACCCAGCAGGTCGACCAGGCTGGCCGCTTCCTCGGCGACGTCGGCCAACTCCTCGGAGTCCAGGCGTCGTCCGGGACGTCGCGCGCCCACCGTCGCCACCGCCACCGGGCGGCCGGTCGGGTCGACGCCGCGCAGGTCCGCGCCGTGCTCGCCGACCTGGACGACCACGTGCGGCAGGAGGGGTTCGGACAGGTCGACCAGCGGCAGGATGTAGGGGAGCGGGCCGGTGCGGGCCGTGTAGCCGGTCGGTGGGACGGGGACGTACTGGTCGACCAGCACGCGTCCGCCGCCCACGATCAGGCCACGCCCGGCGAGGCCGCGCGGGGTCGTGCCGGACACGATCGCGTTGTGCGCCAACGCTACGAGGTAGGGGTCGGCGGCCATGGCTTGGAGCTGGTCGCGCATCGCCCGCCACCGAAGGTCCACGTGATCACCGACGTCGAGGTACACGGAGACGAACGGTCCTTCGACGTCGACCAGGTTTTGCAGACTCGCCGTGTGCATCGGTTCGGTCCTCCCCGTTCGGGTTACACGGGTGATACCCGAAAGGGGATAGGTGCAACCGCGTCCACCGGCATCGGCACTGGCATCCGAACCCATCGGAACCGCCATCGGCACTGGCATAGGAAAGTGCGCCGATGATTGAGGAACGGGTCCGCGATCGGTGCGGGGAACGGTCATCGTGGACGGGGTGCCGACCGGTCTGCGAGCGGGTGCGGCGAAGGTGCGAGCGGGTGCGGTGAGGGAGGGGAGAGGGGCGGGGTTAGTGGGAGCCGGTGGCGCGGCGGGCGCGTTGTTCGCACCACGCGCAGCCCTCCGCGACGCCCACGGAGGCGAAGCCGATCAGCAGGTGCACCGCGTTGCCGACGATCCCGGCGTCCATCGCCCCGCCCGGCGCACCCACCCCGAACGCGAACACGACCAGGTACACGACGCCCATCATCGAGCCGACCAGCCGAGCCACCCGGGTCCGCGCGGACGCCACGCCGAGCACCCCGCCGGTCACCAGGTGCAGCACCGCCAACCTCGGCTCGGACCGCACGAGGTCCACCACGCCCCACGCGACCAGCAGCACGCCCAGGATCAGGGCTGCCCGCTGCGGCCACGCCAGGGTCACCGGGCCTGCCACCACTGCGACCACCCCATCCCGTCCAGACCGAGCGCCGGCCGAGCCTCGACCGAGCTTCGACGGAAGACCCGGCCGAAGACCCGAACGAAGCCCTCACCGCGCACGAGCGCTACTCATCATCGAGCAACGAGCGCAACCGGGCCAAGGACCGGCTCAGCAGTCGCGAGACGTGCATCTGCGACACGCCGACCGAGTCCGCGATCTGGCTCTGCGTCATGCCCCGGAAGAACCGCAGCACCACGATCCGCCTCTCCCGCTTGGGCAGCCCGCGAAGCATCGGGTCCAGCGCGTGGTGCAGCTCGACGACCTCCAACGCCGGATCGTCGCTGATCAAGCGTTCGGCGTAGTTCAGCTCCTCGCTGATCGACTGCTCGTCCAACGACAGCAGGTGGTACGCCGACGTCGCGTGCAGCCCCTCGTAGACCTGGTCCACCCCGATGCCGAGGTGCCTGGCGACCTCGCTGGGCGTCGGCGTGCGCCCCGACACGCGCGACAGCTCCACCCGCGCCGTGTCGATGGCGACGCACAACTCCTTCAACCGCCGCGGCACGCGCAGCGCCCACCCCTGGTCGCGCAGGTACCGCCGCACCTCGCCGGTGATGGTCGGCACGGCGAACGCCAGGAAGTCGATACCGCGCGTGACGTCGAACCGGTCCACGGCGTTGATCAGCCCGACCGCCGCCACCTGCCGCAGGTCCTCCACCGACTCCCCGCGCTCGGCGAACCGGTCGGCGATGTGCCTGGCCATCGGCAGGTGCTCGGTGACCAGCCGGTCACGCAGCCGCTGGTAGCGCTCGCCGTCCCGCTCCGCCTCCGCCAGCTCGTGGAACAGCGGCTGGTAGTCCACCGCGTTCATGCCCGGCACCTCAGCTCGACCCGCAACCGGCCCTCCCCGTCGACCCAGGTGGCTACCGCGTCGGTCACGGAGCTGACAACCCGCCAGTACAACGAGTCATGATCGGGGACGGTGACGGCCGATGACCGGACCTCCGCCCGGAAGCGCACGGAATCACCTTCCCGGGCGAACCGGCACCGCAGCACGGCCGCGGGGTCCAGGGTCCGGGAGATCAACGCGCTGCACGCCTCGTCGACGGCGATGACCAGGTCGACGGCCAGCTCGGGCGTGCGCCTGGCGATCGCGCCGGCGACCGCGCGGATGACCGAGAGGTGGGCGGGCCTGGCCGCCACCCTGAGCTCCACCTCCGAGGCGTCCATGCGCGGCGAACGCTCCTCACATCCCTGGTCGCGGACGCCGGGGGCATACCCACGGACCCCTCCCGCTACACCCGTCCACACAGGACTGAGCAACAGAATCGTGAAAGCCGAACATGCCGTGGGCTGGTTCATCACGGTTTGCGAACAGCGGTAGGTAACCCTGTGATCGGAGTCATACTGATCGCCTCCCCGACATCCCCGGAGGCGCCTGGTGCTCGAGGCGAACAACCTTGAGGTGGTCTACGACGACGTGATGTTGGTGCTGCGCGGCGTGAGCCTGAAGGTCCCGGAAGGGCGGATCGTCGCCCTGCTGGGCGCGAACGGAGCGGGCAAGACGACGCTGCTGCGAGCGCTGTCCGGCCTGCTCGACGTGCACGACGGCAAGGTCACCCGCGGCCGGATCACCCTGGACGGCGATCCGATCCACCGCGCCTCGCCGTCGCGCATCGCGTCGCTCGGCGTGAAGCAGGCGCTGGAGGGCAGGCGCATCCTGGCCGAGCTGTCGGTCGAGGAGAACCTGCGCATCGGCGGGCACAGCAGGCCGCGCGGCGTCAAGCAGAACCTGGACCGGATGTACGAGTTGTTCCCCAGGTTGCGCGAACGGCGGCGGCAGAGCGCCGGCTACCTGTCCGGCGGCGAGCAGCAGATGCTCTCGATCGGCCGGGCGCTGATGTCCGAGCCGCGCTACCTGCTGCTCGACGAGCCGAGCCTCGGCCTGGCCCCGCTCATGGTCCAGCAGATCCGCGACCTCATCGTGAAGATCAACGCGGCGGGCACGACCGTGCTGCTGGTCGAGCAGAACGCGACCATGGCGCTGTCCATCGCCGACCACGGCTACGTGCTGGAGACCGGCAAGGTCGTGATGGACAAGCCGGCGGCCGCGCTGCTGGCCGACGAGGACGTGCGCGAGTTCTACCTGGGCCTGCGCGCCGAGGGCGCCGCGCGGTCGTTCCGCGACGTGAAGCACTACAAGCGGCGGAAGCGGTGGTTGTCGTGAAGCCCGAAGACCGGAGCGCCGAAGCCGGGAGGAACGTGCTCGACGTGCGGGACGTGCGGCTGGCGTTCGACGGCGTCACCGCCGTGGACGGCGTGTCGTTCCACGTCGCCGCGGGCGAGCTGTTCGCCATCATCGGACCCAACGGCGCGGGCAAGACGTCGATCTTCAACGTGCTGTCGGGCGTGTACCGGCCGCAGCAGGGCTCGGTCCTGTTCGAGGGCGAGGAGGTGCTGGGCAGGCGCCCGCACAAGGTCGCCGCCATGGGCATCGCCCGCACGTTCCAGAACATCGAGCTGTTCGCCCACCTGACCGTGGTGGAGAACCTGATGCTGGGCAGGCACAACCACATGCGGTACGGGGCGCTGGCCGCGTTCGCGTGGGTCGGCCGGGCCCGGCGCGAGGAGCTGGCCAACCGGGAGGCGGTCGAGGAGGTCATCGACTTCCTCGAGCTGGAGCAGTGGCGACGCCTGCCGGTCGGCCTGCTGCCGTACGGCGTGCAGAAGCGCGTGGAGCTCGGGCGCGCGCTGGCGATGGAGCCGAAGGTGCTGCTGCTGGACGAGCCGGTCGCGGGCATGAACGTCGAGGAGACCGAGGACATGGCGCGGTTCGTGCTCGACGTCCGCGACGAGCTCGGCATCGCGATGGTCATGGTCGAGCACGACATGGGCCTGGTGATGGACCTCGCCGACCGGGTGATGGTGCTGGACTTCGGCAAGCCGATCCGCACCGGCACGCCCGCCGAGGTGCAGCAGGACCCGGACGTGGTGCGCGCCTACCTCGGCGAGGCGCACCAGAACGCGGGAGGTGCGGCATGACGACGGCCACGACCACCGGGCTCACCACCGTGGTGACCCGCGTCCGCGACCGCGCGGCCCGCACGCCGGACGCGGTGGCGTTGCGGGCCAAGGACTTCGGCATCTGGCGCGAGGTGACCTGGGCGGGGTACTGGGCGCAGGTCGAGCTGGTCGGCCACGCCCTGCTGGCGCTCGGCGTCGACGCGGGCGACCGGGTCGCGATCGGGTCGGAGAACCGCCGCGAGTGGCTCTACACCGACCTCGGCGCGGCGGCCGTGCGCGCGGTCACCGTGGGCCTGTACCCGACGAACCCGGCCGCCGAGGTCGCGTACCTGCTCTCGCACTCCGCCACCCGCGTGCTCATCGCCGAGGACCAGGAGCAGGTGGACAAGGCGCTGGCCGTGCTGGACGCCCTGCCCGACCTGGAACGCATCGTCTACATCGAGCCGCGCGGCATCCGGCACCGCTACGACAACCCGAAGCTGCTGTCGTGGGACGACTTCCTGGCCATGGGCGCGGAGCACCGGGAGCAGAACCCGGACGCGGTCGCGCGCCGGATGCGCGAGGTCGAGCCGGACGACGTGATGACGTTGATCTACACCTCGGGCACGACCGGGCCGCCCAAGGGCGCGATGCTGACCGTGGCCAACGTGGAGTTCGCCGTCCAGTCGCTGGTCGAGGGCGGCGGGTTCACCGAGCCGCCGCCGTCGCCGAAGGACGTCACGCTGTCGTACCTGCCGCTGTGCCACGTCGCCGAACGCATCTTCACCACGTGGTTCAGCGCGTCGGCCGGGGTGCAGGTGCACTTCGCCGAGTCCATCGAGACGGTGCAGGCGAACCTGCGCGAGGTGCAGCCGACGATCCTGTTCGGCGTGCCCCGCATCTGGGAGAAGGTGTTGGCGGCCATCACGATCAGCGCGTCCAGCGCCACCTGGCTCAAGCGGGCGACCACCCGGTTCTGGCTGCGCGTGGCCGACGGCCTCGGCGAGCAGTTGGTGCGCACCGGCGGCAAGCACACGTTCGGCACGCGGCTCAAGTACGGCATCGGCTGGCTGTTGTGCTTCCGCGCGCTGAAGGCGCGGATCGGGTTGCGGCACGTCCGGTACGCGGCCTCGGGCGCCGCGCCCATCTCGCCGCAGGTGCTGCGGTTCTTCATGGGCATCGGCGTGCCGATGCACGAGGTGTACGGCATGACCGAGAACAGCGCCGTCGCCACTGGCAACCGACCCGGCCGGGTGAAGCTCGGCACGGTCGGCGAGCCGCACCCCGGCGTGGAGCTGCGCATCGCCGACGACGGCGAGATCCAGACCAGGCACGCGGGCGTGTTCGCGGGCTACTGGCGCGACGAGGAGGCCACCCGGCGGGCGATGACCCCGGACGGCTGGCTGCGCACCGGCGACGTCGGCGAGTGGGTCGACGGCACGCACGTGCGGATCACCGACCGGATGAAGGACATCATCATCACCGCGGGCGGCAAGAACGTGGCGCCGTCGGAGGTCGAGAACGCGCTGAAGTCCTCGCCGTACATCAAGGAGGCGGTCGTGCTCGGCGACCGGCGCCCGTACCTGGTGGCGTTGATCGGCATCGAGTACGACACCGTCGGCCACTGGGCCAGGCAGCGCCGCCTCGCCTACACCACCTACCGCGACCTCGCGGAGAAGGACGAGGTGCGCGAGTTGGTGCAGGGCATCGTGACCGAGGTCAACGGGCGGTTCGCCACCGTGGAGCAGGTCAAGAAGTTCCGCATGCTGCCCAAGGAGCTCGACCACGAGGACGGCGAGCTGACCGCGACGCAGAAGGTGAAGCGGTCGGCGCTGGCCAAGGTGTTCGGCGAGCTCGTCGACGACATGTACGCCGGGGGGCGCGGATGACCGAGTTCCTGCAATCGCTGATCCGCGGCCTCGGCTCCGGGTCGATCTACGCGCTGCTGGCGCTGGGCTTCGTCATCATCTACAAGTCCACCAGGGTGATCAGCTTCGCCCAGCCGGCGTTCATGCTGGCGGGCGCGGTGCTGGTCAGCTACCTGGCCGCGGAGGTCGGGTTCTTCGCGGCCGTGCCGATCGCGGCGGTGCTGATCGCCGTGCTGGCGCTGGGCGTGGAGCGGACCGTGCTGCGGCCGATGATCGGCAAGCCGGTGTTCGTGGTCGCGATCATCACCATCGGCGTGGACGTGGTGGTGCGCGTGGTGACCAACGCGTTCATCGGGCTGGACGTTCGGCAGGTCGGCGACCCGTGGGGCCTGTCGACGGTGACGCTGCTCGGCGTCGAGGTGCAGCAGCGGTACCTGGTCATGTTCGGCACGACGGTGGCCGTGGTCGCGGTGCTCTTCGCGTTCTTCCGGTTCTCCCGGGTGGGCCTGGCGATGCGCGCGGTGGCCTACGACCAGGAGGTCGCGCTGGCGCAGGGCATCTCGGTCGGCTCGGTGTTCGCGCTGTCGTGGGCGATCGCGGGCGGGCTGGCCGCGCTGGCCGGGGTGTTCGTGGCCACCGGCGCGGGCGTGGACCAGCAGCTGTGGGTGATCGCGCTGAAGGCGTTGCCGGCGATCATCCTCGGCGGGCTCGACTCGCTGGGCGGCGCGGTCGTCGGCGGGCTGGCGGTCGGGGTCGTGGAGTCGCTGGTCGGCACCTACCAAGGTGACGTGGCGCCGTGGCTCGGGCCGAACTTCGCGCTGGTCGCGCCGTACGTGCTGATGCTGGTCGTGCTGCTGGTGCGGCCCTACGGGCTGTTCGGCAGCAAGGAGGTGGAGCGGCTTTGACTTCCTCCCAGCCCCGGAAGGTGGGAGCCCGACGCGCTTCGCAGCGCGTTGCGCTTATGCGCTGCACCTCGCGGTGCCGGCTTCCTGGTTCACAGCCGATCGCGGAAGGGAGGGCCCTTGCCGTCTGACATCAGCTCCGCAGGCATCACCCGAGTCTCCCCGGGCTACGGCTCGACCAGCCGCAAGGATGTTCTTCGCCGCGTTGTGGTCCCGATCGTGTCGGGTGCGGCAGTCCGGGCACGTCCAGTGCCGGACGGAGAGGTTCAGCTCGGCGAGCAGGTGTCCGCACGCGGAGCAGGTCTTGCTCGACGGGTACCAGCGGTCGATCACCACGAGGACGCGCCCCGCGCGTGCCGCTCTGTACTCGAGTTGACGGCGGAACTCTCCCCAACCCGCGTCGGAGATGGCGCGGGCCAGCCGACGGTTGCGCACCATGTTCCCGACAGCCAGGTCTTCGATCGCGACGAGATCCGCCGAGCGGACCAGGTTCGTGCTGGTTCGGTGCAGAAAGTCGTACCTGGCGTCGCGGACCTTCCGATGCGCGCGGGCTACTTTCGCCTTGGCCTTGCACCGGTTGTTCGAACCGCGTCGGCAGCGAGCCAGCCTGCGCTGGTGGCGGGCCAGGTTCCGGGCTTTGCGCTCCACGTGACGAGGGTTGGCGACGCGGTCGCCATCACTGGTCACGAGAAAGGTCTTCAGCCCGAGGTCGACACCGATCTGGTGACCGGCGGCCGCCCTTGGTTCGGGGTCCTCGGTGTCGATGGCGAAGGTCACGTACCAGCGGCCGTCCGGCTCACGGGACACCACGACCGTCGTGGGGTTCAGCGCGGCGAAGTCGACTTCGTCGAAGGACCAGACGAACTCCAGCGGGGCAGCGGTCTTGGCCAGCCACAGCCGTCCGTCTCGAATTCGGAACGCGGAGCGGGTGTAGTGGGCGGACTGGCGGCCGGTGCGGGACTTGAACCTCGGATATCTCGCTCGGCCGGCGAAGAAGCTCTGGAACGCCGCGTGCTGGTGGCGAAGTGCCTGCTGCAGCGGAACCGAGGACACCTCGGACAGAAATGCGAGGTCTTCGGTGCGCTTCCAGCCAGTCAGCGCCGCGTCGGTCTCCTTGTACGACGTCCGCTTGCCCTCGGCGAGATAGCGCCACCGGCGTACGGCGAGTGTCTTGTTCCACACCAGGCGCACGCAGCCGAACGTGCGGTTGAGCACCACCGTCTGTTCGGCGTCCGGATGGGCCCGTACACGGTACGCCGTTCGCACGAAGATCAGCCTATCCGAGGAGATGTGATGAGTGGGGCTGTGGCCGGTTGGCTTACGTCCTTCGGGTGGCGCTCTCGGAGGAGGCCGCTGTGAAGGGTCGTCCGGAGCTTTACACCTCCTACGCGCAGGACATGGCGTTCCTCAACACGCGCCCCAAGCGGACGTGGACGGGGGCGTTGGTGGTGGTGGCGCTGCTGGTGCCGTTCGCCATCACCGACGACCTGCTGATGCTGCTGGCCACGGGGTTCGTGGCGGCGATCGGCGCGATCGGGCTGAACATCGTGACCGGGTACGCCGGTCAGGTGTCGCTCGGGCACGCGTTCTTCCTGGCCATCGGCGCGTACACGGGCGCGGCGCTCTCCGGTGACCCGGACGGCCGGGTGCTCGGGTTCGGCGTGACGTCG
Source organism: Actinosynnema sp. NPDC037264 (assembly GCF_055603705.1). Classification (NCBI taxonomy): domain Bacteria; kingdom Bacillati; phylum Actinomycetota; class Actinomycetes; order Pseudonocardiales; family Pseudonocardiaceae; genus Actinosynnema; species Actinosynnema sp. NPDC037264. Next base: position 56,766 of record NZ_JBVJVK010000051.1, read on the forward strand.
CTGCCCGTGTGGCTGCTGGCGTCCGGGCTGGTGGCGGGGCTGGCGGGGCTGATCGTGGCGCCGATCGCGGTCCGGCTGCGCGGGCTGTACCTGGCGATCGTGACGCTGGGGCTGGTGTTCCTCGGCGAGCACGTCTTCCGCGAGTGGACGTCGCTGACCGGCGGTCCGGGCGTGGGTCGGCCGGCGGCGGTGCCGGAGCTGTTCGGCGTGCGGCTGGACCGGCCGTCGGAGTTCTTCAGCGGGCCGCAGCAGCTGTACCTGCTGATGTTCGTGCTGCTGGTGATCTTCGCCGTGCCGGCGCGCAACCTGGTGCGGTCGCGGATCGGGCGGGCGTTCGCCGCGGTGCGCGACCGCGACCTCGCGGCGGCCGTGATCGGCGTCGACCTGACCCGGTACAAGGCGCTGGCGTTCGCCGTGTCGTCGTTCTACGCCGGTGTCGCGGGCTCGTTGCTGTTCGTGGTCAACGGGTTCTTCGACCCCGGCTCGTTCGGCCTGCTGCTGTCGGTGCAGTACATCGCGATGGTGCTCATCGGCGGCGCGGGGACCATCTCCGGCGCGATCATGGGCGCGCTGTTCATCACGCTGCTGCCGCGCATCACCCGGGAGCTCCCGACGGTGCTGCCGTTCATCAGCGCGGACGCGACCGGTGCGGTCACGGTGTTCCAGGTCGAGGCGGTCCTCTACGGGCTGCTGATCGTGGTGTTCCTGATCGTGGAGCCACGTGGCCTGTTCGGTATCTGGGTGCGCGTGCGCAACTACTGGCGCACCTGGCCTTTCTCGTACTGAAAGGGTGGATGGGATGGCAAGTCACAGAGCGGTGCTCGCGGTGCTCTCCGTGGTGGCGCTGGCCGCCGTCGCGTGTCGCGGCGGCGACGGCGCGGCCCCGCAGGAGGGCAAGGGCGGTATCAAGGTCGACTTCGGCGTGACCAGCGAGCCGTGCCCGGACACCGGTCACAGTGACCGGGGCTGCATCTACCTCGGGTCGATCTCGGACCTGACCGAAGGGCCGTTCAAGACGCTCGCGGTGCCGATCACGGAGTCGCAGAAGGCGTTCTGGAAGCGCGTCAACGACAAGGGCGGCATCGGCGGCTACGACGTCGACGTGACCACGTACGTCAAGGACAACAAGTACAACCCGCAGATCCACAACCAGGTGTACCAGGAGATGAAGGGCAAGATCCTGGCCCTGGCGCAGACCCTGGGCTCGCCGACGACGGCGGCGATCCTGCCCGACCTGGAGAGCACGCAGATGGTCAGCGTGCCGGCGTCGTGGACGTCGCTGTGGGGCGTGGAGGAGGTCGTCCTGGAGTCGGGCGCGAACTACTGCGTCGAGTCGATGAACTCGGTCGACTACGCGGTGGACGAGCTCGGTGCGAAGAGCGTGATGGCCGTGCACCTGCCCGGTGACTACGGCGACGACGCGGCGGCGGGCGCGAAGATCGCGGCGGAGAAGCGCGGCGTGACGTTCGCCAACGCGGTCACCCAGACCGGCCAGGACAACCAGGGCGGCGCGATCGACGCGGTGCTGGCGAACAAGCCGGACGTGGTCATCCTCACCACCGGGCCGACCGACGCGGCGGTGATCATCGGCCAGACGGCGGCGCGCGGGTTCAAGGGCAAGTTCATCGGCACGTCGCCGACCTGGAACCAGGGCCTGATGCAGAGCCCGGCGGCGCCCGCGATCAAGGCGCTGTACCTGCAGTCCGCGCCGTGGAAGTCGTGGGCGACGGACTCGCCGGGGCACAAGGCGCTGCGCGAGGCCCTGCCGAGCGTGACGCCGAACGACGGCTACACGTCCGGGTGGGTGTGGTCGTACCCGTTGAAGGCGGCGCTGGAGAAGGCGGCTTCGAACAAGGACCTGACCAGGGCCGGTGTGCTCGCGGCCGTGCGGCAGCTGAACTCGGTGGACTACGAGGGCATGCTGCCCCAGGGCGCGGGCAACTTCGCGGGCAACTCGAACGACGCCACGTTCCGGCAGACGTTGATCTACAAGCCGGACGAGCAGGCGGCGACCGGGGTCGGGCTGGTGGAGGACTTCTTCACCGGGCCGACGGCGAAGGACTTCAAGTTCGAGAAGCCCTGCTACGCCTGACCTCCCCCGACGCGCCCCGGCCGCTGCTCCTCGCGGCCGGGGCGCGTTGTCCATTGTGGACGTATTGCGCCGATCGGGTCACGTCGGCGTGATGCGGAACCCGTCGTTGCCGGTGTGCGTCAGTCTGGGCGTCGACGCCTGACGGACGACGGGGGGTCGCGCCGTGACGGAGCAGAACGACCTGGTGGTGCAGCCCGACGCGGAGCCGGGTGGGACCTTCAACGCCGGCACCGGTGACAACGGGTGGATGACCGGTATTTCCATCGCGGAGTCGGCGATGGACACGTTCAACGGGATCAAGGACGGCAACTGGGTCGAGGCCGGCCTGGGCATGGTGGGGTTGGCGGCGGACGCGGCGGCGATGGCGATCGACCCGTTCGGCACGTTGTTGTCCTCGGCGGCGTCGTTCCTGATGGAGCACATGCAGCCGCTCAAGGAGATGCTGGACTGGCTGGCCGGGAACCCGCCGGTGATCGAGTCGTACTCGGCGACGTGGGGGAAGGTCGCCGAGGAGCTGGGGAAGGTCGCCGAGGAGTACGCGTCCGGGGTGCAGCGGGGCACCGAGGGGTGGACGGGTGCGGCGGCGGAGACCTACCTCGCGAACTCGAAGGCGCACGGTGACGCGCTGACGGGCGCGGCGTCGGCGGCGGGGACCGTGGGCACGGTCGTCGGCATGATGGGCATGGTCGTGGGGTTCGTGCGCGAGGTGGTGCGCGACCTGATCGCGGACCTGGTGGGCAAGCTCATCGCGTGGGTGTTGGAAGCGGTGTTCTCGCTGGGGTTCGGCACGCCGGTGATCGTGGCGCAGGCGGTGACCGCGATCTCGAAGTGGGCCGCGAAGATCGCCAAGATCATCCAGGACCTGCTGGACACGATCAAGAAGGTCTCGCCGATGCTCAAGCGTCTGGTCGAGGTCTTCGAGAAGATCATGAAGGTGGTCGGCAAGCTGGCCGGCAAGGTCACGGGGCTGGACGTGCTCAGTCCGAGCAACATCAAGCCGGGTGGTTTCCTGCAAACCGGCAAGGCCGACATCGACACCCCGTCCGGGACCGGTCGTGGGAACGGGGACTCGTCCTCCTCCCCGGACTCGGGCACGCCTGATTCCGGCACGCCTGATTCGGGCACACCTGACTCCGACGCCCCGGGCTCCACCACCCTCGGATCGACCACCCCCGGATCAACCACACCTGGATCGACCACCCCCGGATCAACCACACCTGGATCGACCACCCCCGGTTCGACCACTCCCGGATCGACCACACCTGGTTCGGACTTACCGGCGCCCGACCGCCCTCGCGACAGCACCTCGACGTCGAGCACGGCTCCAACGGTCGACCCGCCGACGTCCCGTCCGACCCGCGGCGACCCTGCCGACCTGCCCACCAGCGCACCGCGTCCAGGTCGTGACCCGGACAGCCCGGACACGGATGTCCCCCGTGGCGGGACACCACCTCCCGGCCCGTCCACCACGCCGCGTGGTGCGCCGGTCGGCGAGCACCGGGGCGGTCCGATGGGCCAGCCGGGCCCGACCCCGTCCGGTGGCGGTTCTCCTGGAGCCGGTTCTCCGGGTGGCGGCAGCGCTGGTGGTGGTTCACCGAGCGCACCGGCACCGTCGCGGCTCGACGAGACGTCCGCGGCCAGGGCCGCGTCCCCGGAAGCCCCGAGCCGACCGGGACCACCGAGCCCGAACCCCACGAGCCCGAACACCACCGCACCCGGCGGCAACCCGCCTGTCACCCCAACCGGTCAACCCACACCCGGCGGGATGCCGGGCAGCGCTCCCGGAAGTGGCGGCGCACCGGGTGGCGGTGGCGCCAGGCCGGGCGGCGGTGGCGGCTGGACGGGAACCCCGGGCAGTCGGGGCGACCTGGGCTCCGGCGTGCCTCCGGCCCGAACCCCGGACGGCCCCCGACCGTCATCCTTCGGCCCGTCCAGCACTTCGGCACCACCCTCTCACCACGCCGGACCACCCCACGCCGGACCGCCCCACGCAGGCCCACCTCACGCAGGCCCACCTCACGCGGTCCCGCCTCATCCCGGCCCGGGAACCCCTTCCCGCACCGGTCCGGCCCACACCACCCCTTCGCAGGCTGGGCCACCGCACCCGAACCCGCCGCGGAACGGGCCTGCGAACCCCTACGCGCCGCACTCCCCAAACGTGCCGCACTCCCCAAACGCACCGCACTCGCCGAACAACCCGCCGAGCCCGCTGCACCAGCGTCCCGGCAGCCCGGACTTCACCCGCCCCCGCGGCGACGGCCCGCTGCCGCACACCCCGAACCGGCCGATGGACGGCCCACCACCCCAGCGGCACCCCGACACCCAGACACCCGACCTCCGCCGCGACCCCGACGGAATCCCCGCCCAGCGCCGCGATCCGGAAGCGTGGTCACCGCCCCACCGCGACCCCGACCCGGACAGCCCTCACAGCCCTGATGGCGACCGGCCGGACATCGACGAGGCGCACGCCCGGCACGGTGAGACCACCCCGGCCGGTATCTCGCACCACCGGGGCGACAGCGACATGGGCGACCTGCCCCACCGCG
>NZ_JBVJVK010000052.1:0-49452 GCF_055603705.1 Actinosynnema sp. NPDC037264
GCTTTCGCTTTCCCAAACGAGGGGTTCGTGTCATCCCGCCGACCTGGCTTTGCCCTACCGCGCGTGTCAAGGGGGCTGTGCGTCCTTTGCCCGGTGGTGCGCTGATGGCTGCCCCCTTGATACGTGTGGTAGCCCGGAGGGAGGTCGGTGGGATGACACGGAGCCCGGACCCACGACGGACCCGGCGCTTGACCGCCGTACCAGGGGTCATCCTGCTGATCTGCCCGTCCGGCGAGGACGCTTTTAATCTTTAATGCTTTTAAGGCTCGGCGACCCACCAACCCGGTGCTCAACGTTCCGAGATGCCGCGCACCACCCCGAGCTCCACCAAGTCCTGTGGCCGCAACCGCAAGTCGTCGGCAAGCGTTTGCACGTCGTCGCGCTTCAGGATCGCCGCAGCCAGTTCCGGCGCGATGACCGAGAAATAGGCATCCGGAGTGATCCACGTGTGCTCCGGCGACGACAGCGCCAACGCCCCACCGGAACCGCCTTCCCCGATGACCAAAGTCGTGATCGGCACCCGCGTTTCCGCAACGGCGGCGAACAGTTCCGCGATCGCCGCGCCGACGCCGGCCCGTTCGGCCGCCGCGTCGTTGGCCGCGCCCGGAGTGTCCACCAAGGTCAACACGGGCAGCGCGAACCGCGAAGCGAGCCGCACGAGCCGAGCCGCGGTGCGGAAACCGGCCGGGGTGTTGGCCGTGCCGGTCTGTGCGGCGAACGCGATCGCCCGCTCGCCCCGCCGCCCGATGCCGCACAGCATCCCGGCGTCCACGCCACCCGCCCGATCGCCGCTGATCGGCATCCGGGAGTCGAAGTAGTCGTCGAGGTAAGCCGCAGCACGGGGACGGTCCGCCGCGCGCGCCCGAAGCACCGCGCTCCACCCGTCCACGGGCAGCTCTTGAGCACCAAGAGCGCGCGGCACCTCGGCAGGCACGGCGTCACCGCGCGTGATCAGGGAGAGGATCTTGGCCACGGTCGCGTCGACGTCCTCGGGCTCCACCACGAGATCGACCGTGCCCGCCGCGAACTGGCCCTCCGCCGTGTAAGCGGGGTCGTCCGACGGGCGCACCCGGCTGCCCGCGAACCCTACCTGCGCGCCGGACACCCCGATCACGACGTCCGCCCCCGCGCCGAGCGACGCCCACAGCCCACCGGTGGTCGGGTCGCGCAGCACGGACACGTGCGGCAGACCGGCCTCCCGGTGCACGGCGCACAGCCGCGCCACGCGCTGGAGCTGCCGCAACGACAGCATCCCCTCCTGCATCCGGCTCCCACCGGTGGCGATCCGGGACACGACGGGCAGCCACGCCTGCCGCGCCTCGGTGAACGCCTCCTCGATCAACGCGCCGGCGGCCGTGCCGATCGAACCACCGAGGAACCGGAAGTCGAAGGTGATCTCCACCGAGCGCGGCCGCCGTCGCCACGACACCGACTCGACGCCACCGGACCGTTCCCGCGCCCGGTCGAGCTGGGCCTCGTAGCCCGGCCAGCCGAGGGGGTTCACCGCAGCTCCCGCTTCAGCACCTTGCCCATGTCGTTGCGCGGCAGCGCGTCCACGTACCGGACCACCCTCGGCCGCTTGTGCGGCGACAGCAGCCGGGCCACGTGATCGCTCAACACCTCCGGAGCGGGCGGCTCGCCGTTCGCCACGACCCACGCCACCACTCGCTCACCCAGGTCGTCGTCCGGCTCGCCCGTCACCGCCACCTCGGCCACCGACGGGTGCTCCAGCAGCGCGTTCTCGATCTCACCCGCACCGATCTTGTAGCCACCGCTCTTGATCAGGTCCGTGGCGCGCCGGCCGACGATCCGCACGTACCCGTCCGGCTCGACCACGGCCAAATCACCGGTGCGGAACCAACCGTCGCGGAACGCCTCGCGCGTGGCGTCCGGCCGGTTCAGGTACTCCAGGAACAGGTTCGGCCCGCGCACCTCGATCTCGCCCGGCTCGTCACTTGCGTGACCACCCGCTTGACCACCCGCTTGATCACCCGACTGACCACCCGACCCGCCGCCGGGCTCACCGCCCACGACCCGCAGCTCGACCCCGTCCAACGGCAACCCCACCGTGCCGGGCCGCCGGTCGCCGTCCGCCCGCACGCTGGTGTTCATCAACGTCTCGGTCATCCCGTACCGCTCGACCACCCGCCGGCCGGTCAGCCGCTCGATGCGCTCGTGCACCGACGCGGGCAGCGCGGCCGATCCGGACACCAGCAACCGGGCCTTCCCGAACGCCTCGGCGTGCTCGGGCTCGGCCGCGATCCGGTGGTACATGGTCGGCACGCCGAACAGCATCGTGCCGCCGTCGCCCAACGCCTCGGCGGCCTTCGCCACGCTGAACGACCCGAGGTGGCGCACCGTCCCGCCGCGCCGCAACGGCCCGATCACCCCGACGCCGAGCCCGTGCACGTGGAACAGCGGCAGGCCGTGCACCACGACGTCGTCCTCGGTCCACGCCCACGCCGCCGCCAGCGCGTCGAGGTTCGTCGCCAACGCACGCCTCGGCAGCACCACGCCTTTGGGTGGACCTGTCGTGCCGCTCGTGTAGACGATCAGCGCGGGCGCCTCGCCGTCCGGCTCCGGCAGGTCGACCACCGGTCCGGACGGCAGCTCGTCGTCGATCACGAGGTCCGGCGCGCTGTCGGCGAGGATGTGCGCGAGCTCCCGTTCCCCGATCTTGGGGTTGAGCGGCACGACCGGCACCCCCGCCAGCAGTGCGCCGACGACCACCACGCAGGTCTCGGGCGTCGACCGGGCCCACACGGCGACCCGCCGCCTGCCCGCCAACCCGGCCGCGACCGCCCGCGCCTCGCGCGCCAACTGCTCGTACGTCAGCTCCCGGTCGGGGAACCGGAGGGCGATCTTGGACGGCGGCGAGGCCAGGGCCGGCAGCAGCATCTCCATACAGTGATGTTCCCGGCCCTCACCCGCATCACAAGTGTGGTTCGAGCCACGCCATCAGGTGGATCTTCGGCCGAGCGCCCACGGTCTGTGCCACCAACCGGCCGTCCTGGTAGAGCTGGAGCGTGGGCGCGGACATGATCCGCTGGTCGCGCGCCGTGCGCGGGCTCGCGTCCATGTCCACCTTCACCACGGTCAGGTCGCCGCGCTCCCGGTCGATCTCGTCCAGCACCGGTTCCAGCATCCGGCACGGCCCGCACCAGTCGGCGCCGAACTCCACCAGCACGTTCCCGGCGGCCACGGCCCCGGTGAACTCGTCGTCGGTCAACGTCCGCACGGCCTGCTCCTCTGCTCGGCTTCCCGCAGTTGCGCGCGCACCTGGTCCCGCACGGCCTGCAGCCGCGTGATGCAGTCGTCCAGCTCGGCCACCTTGCGCCGGTACACCTCGACGGACGCCGCGCAGGCGTCGCCGGTGGTGTGGCCGTCGCGCAGGCACTGCACGAACGGCCGGGTGTCCTCCAAGGCGAACCCGATGTCGGCGAGCGACCGGATCTCGTGCACCAGCTTCAGGTCGTCCTCGTCGTACTCCCGCTGGCCGTTCGCCGCGCGGCGCGCGGTCAGCAGGCCAAGGGACTCGTAGTAGCGCAGCGCGCGGGTGGTCGTGCCGCTCCGCCGTGCCAGTTCTCCGATGCGCACGCGTAGATCCTCCGCCTTGACGTGGACGTCAACACAAGTGTGGTGCACGCCACCCGATACCCTTGTCAGTTGTGCTAGTGCTCGCCTTGGACACCGCGACCCCCGCCGTCACGGCCGGTGTCGTCGAACTGACGCCCGGATCGCCTCCCCGGCTGCTCGCCCAGCGGGTGACGGTGAACGCGAAGGCGCACGGTGAGCTGCTCACACCGCACCTGCAAGCGGCGCTGGAGGAGGCCGGTCACCGGCTCTCCGACCTCGACGCGATCGTGTGCGGCTCGGGACCGGGGCCGTTCACCGGCCTGCGCGTCGGCCTGGTCACCGCCGCCGCCCTCGGCCAGGCGCTCAACCGGCCCGTCTACCCCGTGCCGACGCCGGACGCCGTCGCGCTGGACGCCGCCACCGGCAAACCGCTGCTCGTGGCCACCGACGCGCGTCGCAAGGAGGTGTACTGGGCGGCCTACGACGCGGCCGGCCGGCGCACCGACGGGCCGCACGTCGACCGGCCCGCCGACGTGGTCGCGAAGCTCGCCGCGGTGCTGCCCGCCGTGGTCGAGGCCGCCGGCGAGGGCGCGGAGCTGTACGCCGACGTGATCGGGCTCCCGGTGGTCGCGGCGCGCCACCCGTCACCGGTGTCCCTGGTCGCGGCGGCGGCCGACGAGCTGCTGGCCGGCGCGCGTCCCGCCGCGCTCACCCCCCTCTACCTGCGGCGTCCCGACGCCGTGGAGCCGGTCGGGCGCAAGCGGGTGACCAAGGCGTGAGCTCCGGCACCGTCACGATCGCACCGCTGCGCAGGCAGGACGCCGTGCGGTGCGCGCAGATCGAGGAGCAGCTGTTCCCCGGCGACGACCCGTGGAGCGCGAACGCCTTCCGCAGCGAGCTCGACAACGGCAACTTCTACGTCGGCGCGTACGTCGGCGAGACGCTGATCGGCTACGCGGGGCTGGGCCTGACCGACTTCGAGTCCAGCGTGCACACCATCGCCGTCGTGCCCGACTACCAGGGCGGCGGCGTGGGCAAGACCCTGCTGCGCGCCCTGCTCGCCCAGGCCGACGAGCGCGGTCTGCCGGTGTTCCTGGAAGTCCGCACGGACAACGCGCCGGCGATCGGCCTCTACCTGGCGCACGGTTTCGAGCACCTGGGCGTGCGCCGCCGCTACTACCAGCCGTCGGGCGCCGACGCGTACACGATGGGAAGGCCCGCGAACCGTGACTGACCGGCTCATCCTCGGTATCGAGAGCTCGTGCGACGAGACCGGCGTCGGCATCGTCCGGCTCGGCCCGGACGGGTCGATGGAACTGCTCGCCGACGAGGTCGCCTCCAGCGTCGAGGAGCACGCCCGCTTCGGCGGCGTCGTGCCCGAGGTCGCGTCCCGCGCGCACCTGGAGGCGATGGTCCCGACCATGCGCCGTGCCGTGGAGACGGCCGGGATCGAGCTGCGCGACGTGCACTCCATCGCGGTCACCGCCGGTCCCGGGCTCGCGGGCGCGCTGCTGGTCGGCGTGTCGGCGGCGAAGGCGTACGCGGCGGCGTTGGACAAGCCGCTCTACGGCGTCAACCACCTCGCGGGGCACGTCGCCGCGGACACCCTCCAGCACGGCCCGCTGCCGAAGCGGTGCGTGGCGCTGCTGGTGTCGGGCGGCCACTCGCAGCTGCTGCTGATCGAGGGCCTGGCGGAGAAGATCACCGAGATCGGGTCGACCGTGGACGACGCGGCGGGCGAGGCCTACGACAAGGTGGCCCGGCTGCTCGACCTGCCCTACCCCGGCGGTCCGCCGATCGACAAGCTCGCCAAGCAGGGCAACGGCTGCGCGATCGCGTTCCCGCGCGGGCTGACCGGGCCGCGTGACTCGAAGTACGACTTCTCGTTCTCCGGCCTGAAGACCTCCGTCGCCCGGTGGGTCGAGAAGCAGGAACGCGCGGGCGAGGAGATCCCGCTGGCCGACGTCGCCGCGTCGTTCCAGGAGGCGGTGGCCGACGTGCTGACCGCCAAGGCGATCCGGGCGTGCAAGGACCTGGCCGTGGACACGTTGGTGATCTCCGGCGGCGTGGCGGCGAACTCCCGCCTGTCGGGCCTCGCGGCCGAGCGCTGCGCCGAGGCGGGCATCGAGCTGCGCGTCCCGCGCCCCCGGCTGTGCACCGACAACGGCGCGATGATCGCCGCCCTCGGCGCCCACCTGGTGGCCGCCGGCGCGAAGCCCTCCGCCCTCGACCTCTCCACCACCCCCGGCCTCCCGGTGGGCACCATCCAGATCCTCTGACTGCGCGCGAGTCGAACCGTCAGGTCCCGATGCCGAGGCCTTCGGCGTGGCCGGCGGCGAAGGCCGCGTCGAAGGCGTCCGCGCCCAGGGCGGCACGCGCGGTGGCGGTGATGCGGTCCACGTCACCGCGTTCGCCCGCCGGCAGCGGCACGCCCACGGACGCCCGCGCCGCCGTCGCCGCACCCAGCAGCCGGGCCGCCCCGACCGCGTCACCCGCCAACGCCCGCGCGCCCGCCACCCCCTCCAACGCCAGCGCGATCGCCCGCGGGTCGCCCACCTGCCGCGCCAGCGCCAACCCCTCCGACTGCAGCCGCGCCGCCCGCGCCGCGTCACCGCGCAGCTCGGCCACGAACCCCAGCTCCGCCAGCACCAACGTCGCACCCGCCTCGAACCCGACCTGCCGGTGCCACGACCGCAGCCGCTCCCAGTGCGCCTCCGCCGCGTCCAGCCGCCCCTCCCGGCGCGCGCCCAGCGCCAACCCGGTCTCCGCGTACACCTCACCCGGCGAGAACCCGTGCTCCGCCGCCGTCCGACGAGCCTGTTCGTGCAGCTCACGCGCCTTCGCGTAGTCACCGACGGTCAACGCGACCCGTCCGAGCCAGGACAGCTTGTACGACACCTCCGGCCACGACCGCAGCTCTTCCGCCACCCGCAGCCCGTCCCGGTGCACGGCCTCCGCCCGCTCGTAGTCGCCCGACAGCTGCGCGAGCATCCCCAACCCGAACGACGCCTTCAGCTGCCCCCACCGCTCACCCGACGACGTGAACAGCTCCGCACACCGTGAAGCCGACGCCCGCGCCTGGTCCACCGAACCCCGGGCGAGCGCCTGGCTGACCCGGTCGCTGTGCGCCGCCGCCACACCCCACTCGTCACCCAGCTCCTCGAACGCCTCCAGCGCCTGCTCGGTCAACTCCTCGGCGGACGGCATGTCGCCCACGGTCGACAGCACGTACCCCAGGAACCACCGGGCCCGCGCCCGCTGTCGCGGGTCCGCGATCTCCGCCGTCCCCGAGATCGCCGACGGTTCCGCGGCCTCACCCAGCAGCACCCCGAACCCGGCCCGCCACGCCATCGTCACCGGGTCGGTCGAGGTCATCAGCCGCCGACCCTCCCGCAGCCGCCCGCGCAGGAACCAGTACCAGGTCAGCGCGGACGTCAGCCGAACGCCGTCCGCCGGCCCCAACGCGTCGTGCGCGGCGCGCAGGTTCGCGGTGTCCGCGTCCAGCCGGTCCAACCACGCCAGCTGCCCGGCCTCGCGCAACCGGGGGTCCGCCCGTTCGGCCAACGCCAGGTAGAACGCCGCGTGCCGGGCCCGCACCCGGTCGAACTCGCCCGCCTCGCGCAGCCGTTCCCGCCCGTAGTCGGCGACCGACTCCAACAGCCGGAACCGCGGCTCACCGGTGTGCTCGGGCGCGACCACGAGCGACCGGTCGACCAGCCTGGCCAGCACGTCCGCCACCTCGTCGGCCGCCACGCCGCCACCCGCGCAGACCGCCTCGGCGGCGTCCAACGCGCACCCGTCCACGTGCACGGACAGCCGCCGCAGCACGGTCCGCTCGGCGTCACCGAGCAGGTCCCAGCTCCAGTCGATCATCGCGCGCAACGTCCGCTGCCGGGCAGGCGCGTCCCGGTGCCCGCCGGCCAGCACCCGGAACCGGTCGTCCAGCCGGTCGAGCAGGGCCGTCACGCCCAACCCGCGCACGCGCGTGGCGGCCAGCTCCACCGCCAGCGGCAACCCGTCGAGCCGTCGGCAGATCGCCTCCACCACCGGCGCGTTGTCCGGCGTCACCGTGAAACCGGGCGCGGCGGCGGCAGCGCGCGCCGCGAACAGCGTGACCGCGTCCGAGAGGTCCAACGGCGGCACGGCCCACACCGTCTCGAACGCCAGCCCGAGCGGTTCCTGGCTGGTGGCGAGCACGCGCAGCTCCGGCACGGCCCGCAGCAGCCGGGAGACCAGCGCGGCGACCGGCTCGACCAGCCGCTCGCAGTTGTCCAGCACGAGCAGCACCTCGCGCCCGCGCAACGCCTCCACCAGCGCCGTCCCCGACGCGTCCTCGCGCACGCCGAGCACGTCGGCCACCGCGCTCACCACCTGCTCGGCCCGGCCGACGCCCGCCAGCTCGACCAGCCACACCCCGTCCGCGACCGACACCTGCCGCGCGACCTCCAGGGCCAGGCTCGTCTTGCCGACGCCGCCGGGACCGGTGAGCGTGACCAACCGGGCGTCACGGGGCAGCCCGCACAGGTCCCGCACCGCCCGGTCCCGGCCGACCAGCTCCGTCACGGGCACCGGCAGGTTCGTCCGCGCGGCCGGCGCGAGGTCGTGGTCGAGGATCGCCCGGTGCAGCTCGGCCAACTCGGGACCGGGCTCCAGCCCCTGCTCCTCGGCCAACGACCGGCGCAGCTGCGCGTAGCTCTCCAACGCCTCGACCTGCCGACCGGCCCGGTAGAGGGCGCGCATGTGCAGCCCGCGCAAGCGTTCGCGCAACGGGTGCCGCGCCACCTCGGCCGCCAGGTCCACCTCGCCCGGAGCCGACTCGGCGAACTCCTCCAGCGCGGCCAACCGCTCCTCGGCCCACCGCGCGAGGACCGGCGCCAGGAACGGCGCGTCCGCCAGCTCCGCCAGCGGCTCGCCGCGCCACAACGCCAACGCCTCGCCGAACCGCCCGCGGGCCACCAGCTCCCGGAACCGCAGGACGTCCAAAGTCGACGGATCGACGCGCACCGCGTACCCGGCCGGACCGTGCGCGACCAGCTCCCGCCCGCCCGGCTCGGCCGCCTCCAGCGCCCGCCGCAGCTGCGAGACCTTGGTCTGCAACGTGTTCACCGGGTTGCCGGGCGGCTCGTCGCCCCACAGGTCGAACGCCAACCGGTCCGCCGACACGGGCCGCCCCTCGTGCGCGAGGAGGTCCGCCAGCAGCAACCGGACCTTGGCCTCGGGCACCCGGACCGCCTCACCGCCCGCCGTCCACACCCCGAGCGGCCCCAACACCCCGAATCTCACGCCCCGGACGGTAACCGGAGCACCCGCAGGGGACCCCCAGCGGACCCGCAGCGATCCGTGCGCGCCACCGGCCACCGTGGAAGTCACACGAAGGAGTGAAGAACACATGACTGCCAAGACCCCGTTGACCCTGATCGGCCTGGGCCCGATGGGCCAGGCCATGGTCACCCGGTTCCTCGACGCCGGCCACCCGACCACGGTCTGGAACCGTACCCCGTCCCGGGCCGACGCCGTCGTCGCCAAGGGCGCCGTCCGGGCCGCCACCGCCGCCGACGCCGTGGCCGCGAACCGGCTGCTGGTCCTCAGCCTCACCGACTACGCGGCGATGTACGAGATCCTCGACGGCGTCGACCTCGCCGGCCGCGTCGTGGTCAACCTCAGCTCCGAGACGCCGGACAAGACCCTCAAGGCCGCCGCCTGGCTCGCCGAACGCGGCGCGGAGCTGCTGGTCGGCGGCATCATGGCGAACGCGGAGATGGTCGGCCACCCCGACGCGTACGTCTTCTACAGCGGACCGCGCGAGGTCTTCGACCGGCACGCCGACACGCTCGCCGTGCTCGGCAGGCCCGACTACATGGGCGAGGACCACACCCTGGCCCAGCTGCTCTACCAGGCGCAGCTGGACGTCTTCCTCACCTCGCTGGCCGCGATGCTGCACGGCATCGCCCTGGTGAAGTCGGCGGGCGTCACGGCCGAGCGGTACGCGCCCTACCTCAGCGACAACGTCTCCACGCTGTCGATGTACGTGTCGGGCATCGCGCGGCACGTCGACTCCGGCGAGCACCCCGGCGACCTCGCCAACACGGCCATGATGGGCGCCACCGCGGCGCACGTGGCGGGCGCGAGCGAGGCCGCCGGGATCGATTCCACGCTGCCCGGGGCGGTGAAGTCCCTCTACGACCGCGCCATCGCGGCGGGGCACGCCAAGGACAGCTTCACCGCCCTGATCAACGTCATCCGGGGCTGATCACACGGGGTTCAGGCCGGGGTTGCGGTCCTCGACGACGAACGACTTGAGCGTCGTGGCCCCGGCCCCGGCCGTGCGCACGTACGGCAGCGTGCGGAAGTCCGCCCGCATCTCCCGCGCGGTGAACTTCGTCCGCACGTACCCGCGCCGCCTGCTGTGCAGCTTGATGTGCGGGTTCAGCCGCAGCTGCACCTGGTCGACGGTGTCGTTGCCGTCGCCGCCGGAGGTCACCGACGAGCACACCAGCTCGGTGCCCACGGTCGGCGACGACGCCGGGTCGTGCCAGTCCAGCTTCACGTCCGCCGCGTAGTGCGCGTGCACGTCGCCGGTCAGCACGACCGCGTTGCGCACGCCCGCGTCGACCCACCCGCGCGTCACCCGGTCGCGGGAGGCCAGGTAGCCGTCCCACCCGTCCATGGAGACCTCCTTCTCCGGCCCGTCCTTGCGGTCGCGCTCGGCGAAGAACACCTGCTGGCCCAGCACGTCCCACCGCGACCGGGACCGGCGGAACCCGTCGAGCAGCCACTCCTCCTGCTCGGCGCCGGTGATCGAACGGGTCGGCAGCCCGGCGTCCGCGCAGGTCTTCCACCCGTCGCCGCACGCCTGGTCGTCGCGGTACTGCCGGGTGTCGAGCATGTGGAAGTTGACCAACCCGCCCCACTGGGCCCGCCGGTAGAGCTGCAGGTCGGTGCCGTTGGGCCGCGCCCCGCGCCGCAGCGGCATGTTCTCGTAGTACGCCTGGAACGCCGCCGCCCGCCGTGCGGCGAAGGCCGGGTCGGGCTGCTCGGGCACGTCGTCGGCCCAGTTGTTCTCGATCTCGTGGTCGTCCCACACCACCAGCCAGGGCGCCACGGAGTGCGCGAGCTGGAGGTCGGCGTCCGTCTTGTACTGCGCGTGCCGCAGCCGGTAGTCGCCCAGCGTGCGCGTCTCCGGCCCGAGCACCGGCCGCACGTCCGCCGCCTTGGCCGCGTACTCGTACTGGTAGTCGCCCAGGTGCAGCACCACGTCCGGGTGATCCTCGGCCAGCCGCCGGTACGCGGTGAAGTAGCCCTCGCCGAAGTGCGCGCACGACGCGAAGCACATGGTCAGGTCCTGCCCGAGGACCCACGGCTCGGGCGTGGTGCGGGTGCGGCCGACGGGGGACAGGTGGCCGTCGACGCGGAACCGGTAGAAGTACTCGCGGCCGGGCCGCAGGCCGAACGGCTCCACGTGCACGCTGTGCCCGAGCTCGGGCCGGGCGGGCTGCACGCCGCGCCGCACCACGCGCTGGAACCGCTCGTCCTCGGCCAGCTCCCAGTGCACCGGGACGACCCGGTCGGGCATGCCGCCGAGACCGTCCTCGGCGAGCGGCCGCGGCGCGAGGCGCGTCCACAGCACCACGCCGTCGGGACGGGGGTCGCCGGAGGCGACGCCGAGGGTGAAGGGGTCGTCGAGCTTGGGGAAGCCCGCGCCGGTGGTGGCGAGCGCCACACCGGCCACACCGCCGATGAGCAGGGAACGTCGGGTCACCGCAGTCATGCCCGACACCGTTGCCGACCAGGTTGGCGACCAGGTGAACGGCGGTGTTACACGAGTGGACGACTTCACCCGGCCGGTAGCGGGGGGTCGTTGAAGCGTTGGCACTCGCGTGGGTAGAGTGCTAGATGCACGGCACCAGCAACCGCCCCGACCCCCGCGACGGCGGGGTGGCAGGAGCCGTAACGCAACCTGCCAACGCTTTCGACGACCGTGGAGGTCAGCCCGGTGAGCGTGAACATCAAGCCGCTCGAGGACAAGATCGTCGTCCAGGCCAGTGAGGCCGAGACCACGACCGCTTCCGGCCTCGTGATCCCGGACACCGCGAAGGAGAAGCCCCAGGAGGGCAAGGTCATCGCGGTGGGCCCCGGCCGGATCGACGACAAGGGCAACCGCGTCCCGGTGGACGTGGCTGTCGGCGACGTCGTCATCTACTCCAAGTACGGCGGCACCGAGGTCAAGTACAACGGCGAGGAGTACCTCATCCTCTCCGCCCGCGACGTGCTGGCCGTCATCAACTGACGCTCGGCTGACACGCAAGACGCCCCGGCGAACCCCTCACCGGGGCTCCCGGGGCGTTTCGCATCAAGAGAGGCGTAGGCAATGCCCAAGCAGATCAGCTTCGACGAGGACGCTCGTCGGGCACTCGAGCGCGGCGTGAACAAGCTCGCGGACACGGTCAAGGTCACCCTCGGCCCGCGCGGCAGGCACGTCGTCCTGGACAAGAAGTTCGGCGGGCCCACCGTCACCAACGACGGCGTGACCATCGCCCGCGAGATCGAGCTGGACGACGCGTTCGAGAACCTCGGCGCGCAGCTCGCCAAGAGCGTCGCCACCAAGACCAACGACGTGGCGGGCGACGGCACGACGACCGCGACCGTGCTGGCCCAGGCCATGGTCCGGGTCGGTCTGCGCAACGTGGCCGCCGGCGCGAACCCGATGTCGCTCGGCGTCGGCATCCAGGCCGCGGCCGAGGCCGTCGTGGACGCCCTCAAGGCCAAGGCCACCCCGGTCAAGGGCCGCGACAACATCGCCCAGGTCGGCACCGTCTCGTCCCGTGACGAGTCCATCGGCGCCCTGCTCGGCGAAGCCATCGAGAAGGTCGGCGAGGACGGTGTGATCACCGTCGAGGAGTCCTCCTCGATGGCCACCGAGCTCCAGATCACCGAGGGCGTGCAGTTCGACAAGGGCTACGTGTCGGCGCACTTCGCCACCGACCTCGAGGCCCAGGAGGCGGTGTTCGAGGACGCCCGCATCCTGCTGCACCGGGAGAAGATCTCGGCCCTGGCCGACCTGCTGCCGATCCTGGAGAAGGTCGCCGAGGCCGGCAAGCCGCTGGTGATCATCGCCGAGGACGTCGAGGGCGAGGCGCTGTCCACCCTGGTGGTCAACGCCCTGCGCAAGACGCTGCGCGTGGTCGCGGTCAAGGCGCCGTACTTCGGCGACCGCCGCAAGGCGTTCCTGGACGACCTGGCCGTCGTCACCGGCGCGCAGGTCATCGCGGCCGAGGTCGGCCTCAAGCTGTCCGAGGCCAACCTCGACGTGCTGGGCACCGCCCGTCGGGTCGTCGTGTCCAAGGACAACACGACCATCGTCGACGGCGGCGGCGCCAAGGCCGACCTGGCCGGTCGCGCGGAGCAGCTGCGCCGCGAGATCGAGGCCACGGACTCCGACTGGGACCGCGAGAAGCTGCAGGAGCGGCTGGCCAAGCTGTCCGGCGGCATCGCGGTGATCAAGGTCGGCGCGGCCACCGAGACCGAGCTGAAGGAGCGCAAGCACCGCATCGAGGACGCGGTGTCGGCGACCAAGGCCGCGGTCGAGGAGGGCATCGTGCCCGGCGGCGGCTCGGCCCTGGTGCACGCGGCCAAGGTGCTCGACGGCGGGCTCGGCCTGTCCGGTGACGAGGCGACCGGTGTCGCGATCGTCCGCGAGGCCCTGGGGTCGGCGCTGTTCTGGATCGCCGCGAACGCGGGCCTCGAAGGCGCCGTCGTGGTGAACAAGGTGCGCGAGCAGGACTGGGGCTTCGGCCTCAACGCCGCCACCCTGGTCTACGGCGACCTGCTCGAGGCCGGGATCATCGACCCGGTGAAGGTGACGCGCTCCGCGGTCACCAACGCCGCTTCCATCGCCCGCATGGTGCTCACCACGGAGAGCGCCGTCGTGGAGAAGAAGGAAGAGGAGCCCGCCGCCGCTGCTCAGGGCCACGGCCACGGCCACGGTCACTGACCAGGCGTTATCGGTCGGAAATCGCGCGAACGGGAGGGGCGGCACCCACGAGGTGTCGTCCCTCCCGCGCGTTCGGCGTCAGGCGGGCGTCAACTGCCGCTTGCGCGCCTTGATGATGCTGTCCCGCTCGGACTCCGACAGGCCGCCCCAGATCCCGTAGGGCTCCTGGACCGCCAGGGCGTGCCGCCTGCACATCTCCAGCACCGGGCACGACAGGCACACGGCCTTCGCCCGCGCCTCCCGCCGAGCCCGCGCCGGTCCGCGCTCCCCGTCCGGGTGGAAGAAGAACGCGCTGTCCATCCCGCGGCACGAGCCGCGCATCTGCCAGTCCCACAGATCCGCGTTGGGACCGGGAAGCCTTCGGGTGTCCGCCATCGAGACCGCCTCCTTGGCCCATGGACGAGAACTGCTCCATTCGGCTTAACGATGATCCACCGTAGAACCGCGCCAAAACTTGTTCAAGGGGGTGCGGGGGCTTTTGCCGGCAATTCATACGATGGGTGATCGATGAGCGCCCGTGCCGGAGTTGCCGGTGACGTCAGGTGAACGGACGATGTCAGCGTGATGACGCCCCCCGACCACGCCGGGACCGTGCCGGAAACCGGCCAGGAAACCGGTGCGGCGGAAGAAGATCCCGCGCATTCCGTGACCCTCTCGGTGGCCGCCGTGGCCCGCAGGCTCGGCGTCGCGCCGGCCACGCTGCGCACCTGGGACCGCCGGTACGGCCTCGGACCCAGTGATCACACAACCGGGCGACACCGGAAGTACGCGCCACTCGACGTGGCCCGGTTGGAGCTGATGCAGCGGGCCCTGCTGCGCGGCGCGTCGTCCGCCGAGGCCGCCAAGTACGCCCTCGCCAGCCCGGTCCGCGCGCCGCTGGCGGCCGTGCCCGCGTCGCTCACCGGGGGTGAGCTCGACGGTGGTGCGGCGCCGACCGGTGGGCGCGGCCTGAAGCTGCAGGCGGCGAACCGGCGGGCGCGCGGGGTGGGGCGGGCGGCGTTGGCGATGGACTCGGCGGCGGTGCAGACGCTGCTGGCCGACGCGATCGAGGCGGACGGCGTGATCACGACGTGGGACGAGGTGGTGCGGCCGGTGATGGCCGCGATCGCGGCGAGGTGGGAGCACTCCGGCGCGGGGGTCGAGGTGTCGCACCTGGTGGAGGAGTGCGTGCTGGCCGCCGTGGTCCGCGCGACCCCGGTCGTGGCCGGCCCGCGCAACCACCGTCCCGTGCTGCTGGCGTGCATGCCGGACGAACGGCACAACCTGCCGCTGTACCCGTTGGCGGCGGTGTTGGCGCAGCGCGGCGTCGGCGTGCGGCAGTTGGGCGCCGCGCTGCCGATGGACGCCCTGGCCTCGGCCGTCCGCCGCACCGCACCGGCGGCCGTCGTGCTGTGGGCGCAGCTGCCGCGCTACGCCGATCCGGGTGTGGTGACGGCTCTGCCGAGGACCCGCCAACAGGTCCGCGTGTTCGCCGGGGGACCGGGCTGGGAACGCGGCGTCGTGCCACAACCGGCCGAACGGATCAACGACCTCGCCACCGCTGCGGACGCCATCGAACGCGCCGTCTGCTGACCCGCCCACCCCGCCTCGGACCCGGCCGCCCTCGCCCCGCACTCGACCGGCCCTGCTCCTGGCTCCTGCTCCGCAGGGGTCCCCGCCAGAGGGACCCCTGCTTTTACCCTGCCACGAAGGTCCGACAATCCGACGCGTCCGCGCGCTGCCTGTGGACAACTGCCGTCACGGGGCGCCCCCCGCTGGTCCTGAGCGTTCAACTCGGGTGTTCTGGACGTAGGGCACGGTCGTTCCGGACGTTGGGCACGCGAGTGAGGTGGGTGGAGCGGTGGGGGTGCGGGAGGCGGCGTTCGGGGATCGGCCCGAGGCCGACGTGTGGGCGGCGTTGCGGGGCGGGCCGGAAGAGCGCTGGTTGGCGGCGGTCGTGCTCGGTGGTCAGGGGCACTACGCGGCGGCGGCGTCGGTGCTCGGTGAGCTGATCGGGCGCGGTGGGTTGTTCGGGTCGTTGGCGGCGTCCACGCTCGCGTCGCACCGGCGGCAGTTGGGTGGCCACGCGGCGGCACGCGTGCTCGACGGGCGGGCGCTGGCCATGGTGCCCGAAAGCGACGACCGGGACCGCGACGACCGGAACCGTGACGACGTGGACCCCGACGACGTGGACCCCGACGACGTGGACCCAGCAGGCGCGCGGGCGGACGCGCTCCTCGGGCTCGCCGCCGACGCGGTCGGCACCGGCCGGCTCGAAGAAGCACGGCGGCTGCACGCCCGGGTCGAGCCGCGCGGGTGGCGCAGCCGGGTGCGCCACCAGTGGCTGGCCGCCGAGATCGCCTTGGCCGGCGGTCACGCCGAGCAGGCGGTCCACCCGGCCGAGGTGGCCGCCGCGACCGCCCGGGAGGCCGGCGCAACGCGACACATCCTCAAGTCCGACCTCGTCCTCGGTGCGGCATTGGTGGTGTGGGGGACACCCGAAAGCGTCGATCGCGGGGTGGAAGTGCTACTGTGTGACCTAAATCACACTGACCGTAGAGGGCTTTTCTCGTTGATCTGGCCGACGGCGCTTGTCCTGGCAAACGCCCTGGCAGGCCGCACTTTTGCGGGCGCGGAAAACGTGAAGGAACGCGCCGAAAACGCTCTGAGCTGCGTGTTGCGCAGAGCCGACCCGTCGGGCCGACGGCTCGCGGACCTCTCGCCGTGGATCCCGACATCGCTGCTCCGTTCCGGGGAACCCCCGAACGCAGACGCTGAGACGAACTTCTTGACGGATTAAGCACCGGATCGTGTCAAGGTTCGGCCTCTAGCGTCCGATAGGGGATGTGGAACGTCACTCGGCTGCAGGAAGGAGTCCCCGTGACCACGGTCCTTATTTGCGACGACCGGCGCAGTGTGCGGGAGGGTCTCACCCGCGTGATGTCGGCTGTCCCAGGGGTTAGCCGCATCGACTGCGTAGCGCACGGTGACGAGTTGTTGGCTCGGTTCTCTCGGCAGCCGGTCGACGTCGTACTGGTTGGCACCCAGCGCGCCGTCCCGACCGGGGTCGAAGCGACCCGACGACTCGTCTCGGCCAACCCGCAGGCAAACGTCATCGTCTTCGGCGCACCGGACGACGCGGGCAGCATCGCCGCCGCGATCGCCGGCGGAGCCCGCGGCTACCTGCGCTGGGACGCCTCGCGCCCCGAGCTGGTCGCCGCGCTGGCGCACACGCTCGCGAGCACGAGCGTGCCCGCGCCGCGCCAGCCGTCGGATCCGGGCGTCCAGCTCACCGAGCGCGAGCTCCAGGTGCTGCGCGGGATGAGCCAGGGCAAGAGCAACGGGCAGATCGGGCGTGAGCTCTACCTGTCCGAGGACACGGTGAAGACGCACGCCCGGCGCTTGTTCCGCAAGCTCGGCGTGCGCGACCGCGCCCAGGCCGTCGCGCACGGCTTCCGGCGCGGCCTCGTGTCCTAGCGCACGGGACTCAAGGGCTCGGGGCGCGGCCTCGTCGGACTCGTCCGGCGAGTCGCACCGGCACCACTTCCTCTAGCCACGGCCCGGCGACGTCATCAGGCGTCGCCGGGCCGCCGTGCGTCCACAGAGCGCTGCCGTGCACCCAACAGGGACGCTGTGAGGCCGCCGTGCCTCCAACAAGGACGCTGTGAGGTCGCCGGCCCCACGAGCCGCCACGGATCACCGAGCGGTCCCGCACCGCCGGTTCCGGGCGTCCGAGGCCGGTCGCGCGCCTTCGGCGTGTCGGCTGGTCAGGTGAGGTCGAAAGACCCCATCTGGACCCCATTGCGGAACATTCGGCCGGACGACCGGTACGGTGAGCATCACCAGTACGGGCGACGTCGATCGTCCCATGCTGTTCTTTGTCGGTACGCCTACGCGTAACACCAGGGCAGTTGTCTGCGATGACCAACTTGGGGGACGGACTGGACGCCGAAGTGGGCGCAGCCGTCGATGGCGACCGCCACGCGATCGAGCGGCTCCTGGCATCCATCCGACCCCTCGTGGTGCGGTACTGCCGCGCCAGAGTCGGAAGGCAGGAGAGGTCTTTCGCTTCGGCGGACGACGTGGCCCAGGAGGTGTGTCTCGCGGTGCTGACGGCCCTGCCCAGCTATCGCGACCAGGGTCGGCCGTTCTTGGCGTTCGTCTACGGGATCGCCGCGCACAAGGTGGCCGACGCGCATCGCTCCGCAGCCCGGAACCGGTCGGAACCGGTCCCGGAGGTGCCCGACGCCCCTGAGACGGAGGCCGGTCCCGAGCAGCGCGCCATGCAGGGCGAGCTGTCGGAGCGGATGGCCCTGCTCCTCAAGGTCCTTCCGGAGAAGCAGCGGGAGATCCTGCTGCTTCGCGTGGTCGTCGGCCTGTCGGCCGAAGAGACCGCCGACGCGGTCGGCTCGACGCCGGGCGCGGTTCGGGTGGCGCAACACCGCGCCCTGGCCCGCCTTCGCAAGACGTTGGCAGCGGAGGAGGTGGTCTGAGTGGCTGACCAGCACGAGAAGGGCAACGGAGAAGTCGTGCGCGGACGAGATGAGAGACCGCCGCAGTCTGATGACACCCTGACCGAGGACACCGCGGCCGAGCCGGGGGACGACCTCGCGGGCATCCGGGCTGATGACGCGCTGCTCGACGTGCTGGGCGGGCGCGACGGCGACCAGCCGGACTCGCTCGTCGACGACGAGCTGAACGCGCTGCTGCTCGCCTGGCGGCGCGAGGTCGACCGCCCACCCATGGGTGAGCTGGTCGACACCGACACGGCGGTGGCCACGATCGCCGCCGCCCGCACCCAGCCGAGGGCCAGGCAGCGCCTCCTCATCCCCCTCGCCGCGGCCGCCGCCGTGCTGGCGATCGCGTTCACCGGGATGAGCCTGGTCGCGCGGGACGCCGAGCCGGGCGACGCGCTCTGGGGGCTGACCCGGGTCCTGTACTCCGAGCACGCGCGGTCGGTGGAAGCCGCCGTCGCCGTGCGCACCGACCTCGACACCGCTCGCGCGGCCCTGCGCGACGGCCGGTACAGCGAGGCCCGCGACGCGCTGCTCAAGGCGGGCGAGAGCCTGCCGTCGGTCTCGCCGGACGACGGCAAGGACGACCTCGCGCAGAAGCACGAGTCGCTGCTGGAGGAGCTGACCAGCACCACGCCGTCGCCGAACACGCCGACCACCGTCGGACCGTCCACGACGCCGGTGCTGCCCACGACCCAGCCCAGCCTGCCGTCACCGACGCTGACGACGACGCCGGATTCGATCACGACGACCGCGCCCACGACGACCACGGCGACGGTCCCGACCACGGACGGCACGGCCCAGCCGCCGCCGCCCACCTCGGGCGAGCCGACCAACGGCCAGACCAGGGGCGAGACGCAGACGCCCGGCGGCACGGACAGCGAGACCACGGCCGGGAACTGACCCCCTGAGCACGCGCGTGTGACGAAGCCCGCCCCCGGATGAGGGGCGGGCTTCGTCACATCGTCAGCGGGCGCTCTCGGTCGCGGTGACCCCGTCCGCGTAACCGCGGCAGTACTCCCAGCTGACGTAGGCCGCCGGGTCGGGGTCGTACGCGGGCTCGTGCGGGCGCATCCGGCCGTCGGCCAGCAGCTGCTCCAGGCTCGACCGCAGCAGCGCCCAGTCGTGGTAGTGCGGCTCCTGGCACTCGCCGCAGTCGACCACGATTCCCCTGACACCACGGGGTTCGAGCAGCGCCTGGTACACCGCGAGGTCGCTGAGGTCGCCGACCAGCTCGGCCCGCTCGGCGTCGTCCATCGGCGGGTGGTCGTGGTCGTGGTCGGGCTCGCCGAGGGCCCGGGCCGGGTCCTCCGGGTCGCCCGCGAACGGGTCTGGTGGCAACGCGTCGTGCGGCACGACCCCGCACGGTACCGGGCGGACCCCCGGCCACGTCCAGATACCATGACCTGAACCCATCGCCGCTGCGTGGCACCCGATCCGCGGCGGCGGGATCGCCGCACGACGGAAGGCAAGCCAGCCGCCATGACCAGCGAGCTCAACGCTGACGGAGTCCCGCCCAAGTTCGCCATGCTGGGACTGACCTTCGACGACGTACTGCTGCTGCCCGCCGAGTCGGAGATCGTGCCGAGCGGCGTGGACACCAGCACCAAGCTCTCGCGCAACATCACGTTGCGCGTGCCGCTGGCCTCGGCGGCGATGGACACCGTGACCGAGGGCCGGATGGCCATCTCGATGGCCCGCCAGGGCGGCATCGGCGTGCTGCACCGCAACCTCTCCATGGAGGAGCAGGCGCGCCAGGTGGAGACCGTGAAGCGGTCCGAGGCCGGCATGGTCAGCGACCCGGTGACGTGCACCCCGGACGACACGATCCGCCACGTCGACGAGCTGTGCGCGCGCTACCGGATCTCCGGCGTGCCGGTGACCGACGAGAACGGCAAGCTCGTCGGCATCATCACCAACCGCGACATGCGCTTCGAGGTCGACCACTCGCGCAAGGTCAGCGAGGTGATGACGAAGGGTCCGCTGGTCACCGCCCAGGTGGGCGTGTCGGCGGAGGCCGCGCTCGGCCTGCTGCGCCGGCACAAGATCGAGAAGCTGCCGATCGTGGACGGCGACGGCAAGCTGCGCGGCCTGATCACGGTCAAGGACTTCGTCAAGACCGAGCAGTACCCCAACGCCTCGAAGGACCCGGACGGCCGGCTGCTGTGCGCCGCCGCGATCGGCGTCGGCGACGACAGCTTCGCGCGGGCGATGGCGCTGGCCGACGCGGGCGTCGACGTGATCATGGTCGACACCGCGCACGGCCACCAGCGCAACGTGCTGGAGATGGTCGCCAAGGTGAAGAAGGAGCTGGGTGACGAGGTCGACGTGGTCGGCGGCAACGTCGCCACCCGCGCCGGCGCCCAAGCGCTGGTGGACGCGGGCGCGGACGGCGTGAAGGTCGGCGTCGGCCCCGGCTCGATCTGCACCACGCGCGTGGTCGCGGGCGTCGGTGTGCCGCAGATCACCGCCATCTACGAGGCGAGCCTGGCGTGCGGGCCGGCGGGCGTGCCGGTGATCGGCGACGGCGGCATCCAGTACTCCGGCGACATCGCCAAGGCGATCGCGGCGGGCGCGAGCGCGGTCATGCTCGGCAGCCTGCTCGCGGGCACGGCCGAGTCGCCGGGCGAGCTGGTGCTGGTCAACGGCAAGCAGTTCAAGACCTACCGGGGGATGGGCTCGCTGGCCGCGCTCCAGGGCCGCGGCGAGGCCAAGTCGTACTCCAAGGACCGCTACTTCCAGGACGACGTGCTGTCCGAGGACAAGCTGGTGCCCGAGGGCATCGAGGGCCGCACGCCGTTCCGCGGCCCGCTGTCCACGGTGGTGCACCAGCTGGTGGGCGGCCTGCGCGCGGCCATGGGTTACACCGGCTCGAAGACCGTCGCCGACCTGCAGCGCAAGCAGCTGGTGCGGATCACGGCGGCCGGGTTGAAGGAGAGCCACCCGCACGACATCACCATGACCGTCGAGGCGCCGAACTACACGACCCGCTGAATCGGATCGCCTTGGGCTAGTGTTCGCAGGTTCCGCCGGCTTCCCCCGGGGACCATCAGCTCCACGGAAGGACGACAAAGGTGCGCGATCTGGTCGAGATCGGCATGGGCCGGACCGCGAGGCGGGCCTACGAGCTGGACGACCTCGAGATCATCCCGTCCCGCAGGACCCGATCCTCGAAGGACGTCTCGACGGCGTGGCAGATCGACGCCTACCGGTTCGAGATCCCGCTGATCACCCACCCGACCGACGCGATCGTGTCGCCGGGCACGGCGGTCGCGATCGGCGAGCTGGGCGGCATGGGCGTCCTCAACGCGGAGGGCCTGTGGGCCCGCCACGGTGACGTGGAGGAGGCCCTGTTCCGGCTGGTGCAGGCGGTGGAGGACACCGACGACCCGGCCGCTCCGGTGCGGGTGCTCCAAGAGCTGCACGCCGAGCCCGTGCGGATGGACCTGATCGCCGAGGCGATCAAGCAGGTGCGGGAGTCGGGCGTCACGGTGGCGGTGCGGGTCAGCCCGCAGCGCGCGGCCGAGCTCACGCCGGACCTGCTGGCGGCGGGCGTCGAGATCCTGGTCGTGCAGGGCACGATCATCTCGGCCGAGCACGTCTCGCGCGACGGCGAGCCGCTGAACCTGAAGTCGTTCATCGCGGACCTCGACATCCCGGTGATCGCGGGCGGCGTCGGCGACTACCGGACCGCGATGCACCTGATGCGCACGGGCGCGGCCGGCGTGATCGTCGGCTACGGCTACACGCCGGGCGTGACCACGACGGACTCGGTGCTCGGCATCGGCGTGCCGATGGCGACGGCCATCTCCGACGCCGCCGCGGCCCGCCGCGACTACCTGGACGAGACCGGTGGCCGGTACGTGCACGTGATCGCCGACGGTGGCGTGCTGACCAGCGGCGACATCGCGAAGTCGATCGCGTGCGGCGCGGACGCGGTGATGCTGGGCGAGCCGCTGGCGGCGGCGTCCGAGGCGCCGGGCCAGGGCCTGTACTGGACGGCCGCGTCGGCGCACCCCTCGGTGCCGCGCAGCCACGTGTCGACCGGCGTGGACCAGGTCGTCGACCTGCGCACGCTGCTGTTCGGCCCGTCGGTGGACCCGCGTGGCGTGACGAACCTGTTCGGCTCGCTGCGGCGGGCGATGGCGAAGACCGGCTACTCGGACCTCAAGGAGTTCCAGAAGGTCGGCCTGACCATCCGCGGCTAGGAAGAGCTATCGAAGAAGCCCCTGCTCCAGGCGGGGGCTTTTTCACGCCCTGAGGTGTCTGGATCGATCGAGCACTAGCCTGTTACCGCGAGTTACGCCTAATCTCCCAGCCATGGGTGAACTCGCCGGTAACAACACCGACTACGACGTCGTGGTGGTGGGGTCGGGCTTCGGCGGCAGCGTCGCCGCGCTCCGGCTCACCGAGAAGGGCTACCGGGTGGCCGTCATCGAGGCCGGCCGCCGGTTCGCCGACGACGAGTTCGCCGAGACGTCGTGGGACCTGCGGCGATACCTGTGGGCGCCCGCGCTGGGCTGCTACGGCATCCAGCGCATCCACGCCCTGCGCAGCGTGATGATCCTGGCCGGCTCGGGCGTCGGCGGCGGGTCGCTGGTGTACGCCAACACCCTGTACCGGCCGCTCAAGCCGTTCTACGCGGACCGGCAGTGGGCGCACATCACCGACTGGGAGGCCGAGCTCGCCCCGTTCTACGACCAGGCGAGCCGGATGCTGGGCGTGGTGGAGAACCCGACCACCACGCCGTCGGACGTGGTGATGCGGCGGGTCGCCGAGGACCTTGGCGTGGCCGACACCTACCACCCGACGCCGGTCGGCGTGTTCTTCGGCGAACCCGGCAAGCCGGCCGAGGACCCGTACTTCGGCGGCGCGGGCCCGAGCCGGACCGGCTGCACGCAGTGCGGCGCGTGCATGTCCGGCTGCCGGGTCGGCGCGAAGAACACCCTGGTCAAGAACTACCTCTACTTGGCCGAGCGCAACGGCGCGCGGGTGCTGCCGCTGACCACCGTCACCGACCTGCGCCAGGCGCCCGACGGCACGTGGGCGATCGGCACCCGGCGCACGGGCGGCAAGCTGCGCAAGGGCAGGCGGACGATCACCGCGGGCCAGGTCGTGCTGGCCGCCGGCACGTGGGGCACCCAGCAGCTGCTGCACCGGATGAAGGCCGAGGGGACGCTGCCGAAGCTCTCGGCCAAGCTCGGCGAGCTGACCAGGACGAACTCCGAGTCGATCATCGGCGCGGCCCGCTACACGGTGGACGAAAAGCGCAACTTCAGCCAGGGCGTGGCGATCACGTCCTCCATCCACCCGGACGATCAGACCCACATCGAGCCGGTGCGCTACGGCAAGGGCAGCAACGCCATGGGCCTGCTCCAGACGCTGGCCACGGACGGCGCGAAGTCCACCCCGCGCATCCTGCAGTTCCTGTCCCAGGCGGTGCGCCACCCGCTGCGGCTGGCCCGGCTCATGTCGGTGCACCGGTGGAGCGAGCGGACGGTGATCCTGCTGGTGATGCAGAGCCTCGACAACTCCATCACCACGTTCACCAAGAAGGGCCTGTTCGGCCGCAAGCTCACCTCGAAGCAGGGGCACGGGCAGCCGAACCCGACCTTCATCAAGGCGGGCCACGAGGCCAACCTGAGGGCGGCCGAGCACATCGACGGCATCGCGGGCGGCACGTGGGGCGAGCTGTTCAACATCCCCCTGACCGCGCACTTCATCGGCGGCTGCCCGATCGGCTCGGACCCGGCAGGCGGCGTCATCGACCCCTACCACCGGGTCTACGGCTACCCGGGCCTGTCGGTCGTGGACGGCTCGGCGATCTCGGCGAACCTGGGCGTGAACCCGTCGTTGACCATCACCGCGCAGGCCGAGCGGGCGTTCTCGGTGTGGCCGAACAAGGGCGAGCCGGACCAGCGCCCCGACCAGTCCGCCGGCTACCGGCGGATCGCCCCGGTGGCGCCGAAGAACCCCGCCGTCCCGGCCGGGGCGCCCGGTGCGCTGCGGCTGCCGATCGTGGAGGTCAAGTCGACCTGATCGCCCTATGGTGGGTTGTGTGGCAACGAAGCCGTTCGCGTCCAGCGCCGACCTCACCCCCAAGGACGAGCGGTTCGTCGAGCTCGCCGACGGCGTCTACGCCCTCACCGCCGAGGGCGACCCGAACGTCGGCGCGATCGAGGGCGAGGACTTCCTGGTCTGCGTCGAGGCCAGGGCCACGCCGACGGCCGCCCGGCGCTGGCTCGACCGGCTCCGCGAGCGCACCGACAAACCCGTCCGCCACCTCGTCCTGACCCACTACCACGCGGTCCGCACGCTCGGCGCGAGCGCGTTCGACGCCGCCGAGATCATCGCGCACGAGAGCACCAGGGCGTTGATCGCCGAACGCGGCCGCGAGGACTGGCTCAGCGAGTACGGCCGGATGCCGCGGCTGTTCGAGGAACCCGAGACCATCCCCGGCCTCACCTGGCCCACCGTCACGTTCTCCGACCGCCTCACCATCCCGCTCGGCGGCGACCGGGGCGAGGTGGAGCTGCGCTTCTGCGGACGCGGCCACACCGCGGGCGACGTCGTGGCCTGGCTGCCGCACCAGCGCATCCTGTTCGCCGGCGACCTGGTCGAGTCGCAGGCCGCGCTCTACACCGGCGACGCGTTCCACGACGAGTGGGCCACGTCGACGTTGGACCGGGTCGCCGCGCTGGGCGCCGAGCAACTCGTCGGCGGTCGCGGCGCGCCCGCCCGCGACCGGACCGAGGTCGACGCGGCCATCGCCCAGTCGAGGCACTTCCTGGACGAGCTCCGCCGCACGGTCGGGACCGTGCACCTCAGCGGCGGCACGGTGAAGGACGCGTTCGAGGCCGCGCACGCCGCCCTGGCGCCGCGCTACGGCCGGTGGCCGATCTTCGAGCACTGCATGCCGTTCAACGTGCAGCGGTACTGGGACGAGCGCGACGGCGTCGACTGGCCCCGGATCTGGACCGCCGAACGGGACCGCGAGGTGTGGGAGGCGCTGCGATGAACGCGGACCCGCGGTGACACCCGTGGCATCTGCCGCCGGTGCTGCGGTGCCGCCGGTGCTGCCCGTGCTGGTGGTCGGCGCGGGTCCGGTGGGGTTGACCGCCGCGCTGCTGCTGGCCCGAGCCGGCGTGCCGACGACCGTCCTGGAGGCCTCCGCGCGCCGCGAGGCCATCGGCAGCCGCTCCATCTGCGTGCACCGGGACGTGCTGAACATCCTCGAACGCGTCGGCGTGGGCCAGGCCGTCGTGGACGCCGGCGTCACCTGGTACCGCGGCCGGACCTACTTCCGCGACCGCGAGGTGCTCACCGTCGAACTGCCGCGCGACGCAGGCTTCCCGCCGTTCGTCAACACCCCGCAAACCACCGTCGAGCACATCCTGCACGCGAAAGCCCTGGCAGAACCCCTCATCGACCTCCAGTACGGGCAGCGAGCCGTGCACGTCCGGCAGACCGGCACGGTCACCGTCCACACCGGCGACCGCACCTTCGAGGGCACGCACTGCGTGGCCGCCGACGGCGCCCACTCCACCGTCCGCGACCTGCTCGGCATCCCGTTCGAGGGCCACTCGTTCGACGACCGGTTCGTCATCGCCGACATCCGGGTCGACCTGGGCCACCCCGAGCCGGAGCGCCGCTTCTACTTCGACCCGCCATGGCACCCCGGCCGCCAGGTGCTCGTCCACCCCCAACCCGACGGCGTCCACCGCATCGACTGGCAGGTCCCCGAGGGCTTCGAGCTCACGCCCGACCACGTCCGGGCGATCACCGGCGACCGCCCGTACGAGGTCCTCTGGCAGTCCACCTACCGCTTCCACCAGCGCCGGGCCGCCCGCCTCCGCGTCGGCCGGATCCTCCTCGCGGGCGACGCCGCGCACGTGATGAGCCCGTTCGGCGCGCGCGGCCTCAACTCCGGGATCTGCGACGCCGACAACGCCGCCTGGAAGATCGCCCTCGACCGCGCCGGCGAGGCGGGCCCGCACCTGCTGGAGTCCTACCACCGGGAACGTGCCGCGGCCGCCGACGAGAACCTCCGCGTCACCGGCGCGACCATGCGCTTCCTCGTGCCGCGCACCCCGGCCGAACGCGCCCACCGCCGCCACGTCCTGGAGCACGCCCTCACCGACCAGATCGACTCCGGCAAGCTCTTCGAGCCCTTCGCCTACCGCGACTCGCCCCTCACCACCAACGGCGACGGCGCGCTCCGCCCGGACAGCCACCGCTACGGCCCCGGCTTCACCGTCGAGGGCGACGCCCTGATCCGCCCCGACGGCCACACCGCCGCCACCGGGACCGACCTCGACCGGGCGCTGCGCCGGGCCAAGGGCTTCACCTCCGCCGAGGCGTGACGGTGAACCCGTCCGGCTTCAACGTCAGCATCTCCGCCACCCGCAGCTCGTAGTCGGCGGACGTGACCAGCTCGTACCGCCGCAACACCGTGGCCAGCGCCAACGTCGCCTCGTGCACCGCGAACTGCCGCCCGATGCACGCCCGTTCGCCCGTCCCGAACGGCTTGTAGGCGTGCGCGGGCCGCGCCTTCACCTCCGCCGGCGCGAACCGGTCCGGGTCGAACGCCTCCGGCGACGCCCACACCGACGGGTCGCGGTGCACCAGCGGCAGCAGCACGAGCGCCCACTGGCCCGCCCGCATCGGGTACCGCCCGCCGAGCACGGTGTCCGCACGGGCCTCCCGCGCGAACCCCGGCGCCGTCGGCCACAGCCGCAACGCCTCGTCCAACACCCGCCGCACGTACCGCAGCTTCGTGACCTGCTCGAACTCCGGCACCTCCGCCGAGCCCCACACCGCGTCGATCTCCGCGCGGGCCTTCTCCACCACCTCGGGGTGCCGCGACAGGTAGTACAGCGCGAACGACAGCGCGCCGGACGTCGTCTCGTGCCCGGCGATCAGGAACGTGATCACCTGGTTGCGGATGTTCACCTCGTCCAGCTCGCCGGACGACAGCATCAGCCCGAGCAGGTCGGACCCGCCCGACCCGCGCCGCGACCGCACCACCTCGTCCACGACCCGCGCCAGGTAGGCCAGATCGCGCTGGTAGCGCTCCTCCGCCTCGCGCCCGAACACCCGGCGCAGCAACGGCACCACGAAGTTCTTGCGCTGCGCGTACCGCAACGACCCGATCATCGCCCGCACGAACGGGTGGGTCTCGGACCGCGAGAACGACTCGAACGAGTACCCGAATCCGACCCGCCCGATCGTCTCCAACGTCAGCTTCGTCATGTCGCCGGAGACGTCGACGGCACCACCCCGGTCCCACTTCGCGACCAGCTGCGCGGTCACGTCCACCATCGTCGGGTGGTAGGCGCGCATGGCGCTCTGCGTGAACGCGGGCAGCAGCACCTCGTGCGCCGCCTTCCAGTTCGGCTCCTCGTTGTAGGCGGTGAACAGCCCGTCCCCGCCGACGTCCCGCAACGCCTCCACGCCCAGCGCCAGGTGCTTGGCGAACCGCGTCTCGTCGGCCAGGTCCGCCGCCAGCGCCGCCCCGCCCACGAACACGATCTCCTGGTCCAGGAACCGCCGCGTGAAGATGGGGCCGAGCTCGCGCCCCATCCGCATGGTGTCCTGCACGGGCGTCCGCCGGTTCGTGCCGAGCACGTCACCCAGGAACGGCACCCGCCACTTCGGGTGGGGGATCACCGCCGCCGTCATCGCTTCCCCCGGTTCGCCGTGCCGACCCGCCGCATGACCTCGTCGTTCGAGATCCGCCTCTGCAACCCCGCCGAGAACGCCGGGAACGCGCCGCCGAGCAGGCTCGCCGCCCGCAGCTCCACCGGCGCCACGTTCACCTCCGCGCGATCCTCCTCGACCGCCCGCACCACCGCGTCCGCGACCTGTCGCGGCGACACCGTCCGCATCCCCGCCGGGGGCTTCGCGCCCGTGTCGGCGAACATCCCGGCGTCCCGCACGAACCCGGGCTGCACGATCGACACGCCGACCCCGCTGCCGCGCAGGTCCTCCCGCAGCCCCAGCGCGAAACCGCGCAGCCCGAACTTCGTCGCGTTGTACAGGGACGCGTACGCCGACGCCACCTTGCCCGCCAACGACCCGATGAGCACCAAGTGCCCACGCCCGGCCGCCACCATCGACGGCGCCAACCCGTGCGCCAGCGCGATCGGTGCCTCCAGGTTCACCGCCAACGCCCGCTTCACCTGCTCGGACGTGAAGTCGACCAACGCACCACCGGCGGGCAGCGCCGCGTTGGCGACGAGCACGTCCACCGCCCCCGCCTCGGCCAGCAACCGCTCGACCGCCCCCTCCTCGGTCAGGTCGGCCGCCACCGCGCGTCCCCCGACCTCGTCGGCGAGCCGCTCCAGCTCGGCCACCTTCCGCCCGGTCAAGACCACCTTCGCGCCACGACCGGCCAGCGCACGGGCGATCGAGTGCCCGATCCCACCCGTCGCGCCGGTCAACAACACGGTCGATCCCGAGACCCGCATGCGCCCTCCCGATACTGTTCGTTCGAACGAACAGTATCGCGGATCCGCCGATCCGTCCCATGGCGGACAATGAACGACATGACGAGACCGGCCGAGACGAGGCAGCGGATCATCGCGGCCGTGCTGCGGATCATCGGTGACGACGGCGTCGCCGGCGTGACCAACCGGCGCATCGCGCACGAGGCGGGCGTCTCGCTCGGCTCCGTCACCTACCACTTCGCCACCCAGCAGGACCTGCTGCGGGAGAGCCTGCGGCACTTCGTCACCGAGGAGACCAGGCGCTTCGGCGAACTGGCCACCCGCAACGACACCCAGTGCGCCGACCTCGACCAGGTCGTCGACATCGTCGGCCAGGTCGCCGAGGCCACGGGCACCGACAGCGAGCGCATCGCCCCGTACGAGCTCTACCTGCACGCCGGCCGCGACCCGGAGCTCCGGGCCGCGGCCGCCGAGTGCTTCGCCGCCTACGACAAGCTCGCCGAGACCGTCCTGGCGTCCATCGGCGTGAAGGACGCCGACCAGGTCGCCAGTGCCGTCGTCGGCATGGTGATGGGCCTCAAGCTCCGCGCCCTCGCCACCGGCTCCGGTACGGACGACCTGGTCAACGGCCTGCTGATGCTCGCCAAGGGCGCGCTCAGAGAGTGATGCCGGTGAGCACCATCGTGCGTTCCTCGGTGAAGTCCACCATCGCCGACCGGACGCCTTCCCGTCCGGTGCCCGACCCCTTCACCCCGCCGTACGGCATCTGGTCGGCCCGGTAGGACGGCACGTCGCCGATGATCACCCCACCGACCTCCAACTCCGCCGCCGCCTCGAACGCCACCGTCACGTCCTTGGTGAACACCCCGGCCTGGAGCCCGTACTCCGTCGCGTTGGCCTGCTCGAACGCCTCCTCCACCGAGTCCACCACCGCCACGGCCAGCACGGGCCCGAACACCTCCTGGTGCCACAACTTCGCGTCCACGGGCACGTCCTGCACCACCGCGGGCTCGACCGACGTGCCCGACCGCCCACCGCCGACGTGCAGCACCGCGCCACCCGCCACGGCCTCCTCGACCCACTCCGCGACCCGCCGGGCGTTGTCCTCGTCGATGAGCGGCCCGACCTCCACCTCGGGGTCGTGCGGATCCCCGGTCTTCAACCCCCGAACCGCCTCCACCAACTTCGGCACGAACTCGCCGGCCACGTCCCGGTGCACCAGAACCCGCTGCACCGCGATGCACGACTGCCCCGCCTGGTAGTTCCCGAACGTCGCGATCCGCCCGGCCGCGAATTCCAGGTCATCCCAATCCGCGCACACGATGGCCGCCGAGTTCGACCCCAGCTCCATCACCACGTGCTTGCGCGGCGCCGAATCCGCCAACGACCACCCGACCTCCGTCGACCCGGTGAACGAAATGACGGGCAACCGCTCGTCCGTCACCAAGGCCTTCATGTCCGAACCACGCACCGGCAGCACGGAGAAAGCGCCCTCCGGCAAGCCGGTCTCCGCCAACAACTCACCCAACAACAACGCCGACAACGGCGTCGCCGAAGCCGGCTTCACGATCACCGGCGCCCCCACCGCCAACGCCGGCGCCACCTTGTGCGCCACAAGGTTCAACGGGAAGTTGAACGGCGCCACCGCCAACACGGGCCCACGCGGCACCCGTCGAACAACCGCCAACCGCCCTTCACCAGTGGCATCCGTGTCCAACCGCTGCAAGTCACCGGTGAAGCGCCTCGCCTCCTCCGCCGCGAACCGAAACGTGTTGACCGCCCGCTTCACCTCGACGTTCGCCCACTTCAACGGCTTGCCGTTCTCCGCCGTGATGGTCTCCGCGATCTCCTCCGCCCGCTCCTCCAAAGCCCGGGACACCTGCAACAGCGCAGCCGCCCGCACGTGCGCCGGCGTCCGCCTGAACTCCTTCGCCACCGCCGCCGCGGCGGCAACGGCCCGCTCCACCTGCTCCGGCCCCGGCACCGCGACCGAGGCCACCTCTGTTCCATCGAACGGGTGATGGACAGTGAGGGCGGAAACGCCCTGCTCGGCGTGTCCGGCAATCCAACAAGGCCGTGGCTGCGGCGTAAACGCGTCCATGCCGAACACCGTATGCCCGACTCGCGCAGTTGGACCTATTGATCTTCGAACTCCGCCCGGACGCCACCCCCGACGGCCCGGAAGCCTCCGGCGAGCCCGACGGACCCCGGTGGTACCGCCGCCCCCAACCGCTCAGCCCGACGGCGCGCCGAGACCACCCGACCCCACCCGCCCACAACGGACCCGGAACATCCGCACCTAGGCCCGATTTGACATGGCTTCGACCTGCCTGGGGTGCCCGTAAGGGCCCCATGTCAAATCGAGCCGGACTGAACCAGGCAGTAAACGACCCACCCCACCCCACCTACAAACCCGAAAAATTCTCCCGCACATACTCGATGTGCCCCAAGTAGTACTCCTCGTGCCCCTCTTCCCTCTGCCGCCAGAACTCGGGCCTCTCCCGAATCATCGCGACCATGTCCTCCAACCTCGCCAACACCCGCAACCCCATCCCCTCCACCGGCAACCCGTACGCCTCGCAGAACAACCCCGCCCGCCTCCGCTGCTCCTCCACCGTCCCGAACTCCGGCGAAAACGGCACCAGGCAATACGCCGTATACGCGACATCCCACCACCGGGGCCCGGGCCGAGCACCGTCGAAATCGAACACCCCGACCGGCATCCCATCCCGGAACACCATGTTGTACGGCGCCAGATCGTTGTGGCAGATCACCTCCACCGGCTGAACCGCCTCGAACTGCCACCCACCCAACACACCAACCAACCCAACCCCCGCCTCAACCCCATCCCCCGCCTCAACCCCATCCCCCGCCCCCGAGCCACCCCCACCCCCCACCGTCGCGTCGTGCAACCGCCGCACCATCCGCGCCACCGCCACCAGCACCTCGTCCGAACGCAACGACGCACTCAACGGCGGGTGGCCGACCTCACCCTCCAGGTACGACAACACCTCCCTCCCGCGCTCGTCCACCCCGTGCACCACCGGCGAAATGCCAAGCGGCGCAAGGTGTTCCAGCAACCGGTGCACGTTGGGCGTCCACGGACCGGTCGGCCTCCGCACCGTCGACCCGACCCGCACGACCTCGTTGAGCCCGCCTCCGGTGAGCACTTCTTCCTGCACGCATGACATCCTTCACCTGCGCGGATCCGCCAGACGAGAGGTTTTTCCCAGTGGCCGAGAGCAGCAACCGCCCTGTGCTGGTAGTCGACTTCGGCGCGCAGTACGCGCAGCTGATCGCCCGGCGAGTCCGGGAGGCGCAGGTCTACTCGGAAGTCGTCCCGCACACCACAACCGTGGCGGAACTGCTGGAACGCGACCCGGCCGCCATCGTGCTGTCCGGCGGCCCGTCCAGCGTGTACGAGCCCGGCGCGCCCCAGGTCGACCCGAAGCTGTTCGACGTCGGCGTCCCGGTCTTCGGCATCTGCTACGGCTTCCAGGCCATGGCGGGCGCGCTCGGCGGCACGGTCGAGCACACCGGCACCCGTGAGTACGGCCGCACGGAACTGGGCGTCCAGCAGGCCGGCGGCCTGCTCCACGAGGAGCTGCCCGCCAACCACCCGGTGTGGATGAGCCACGGCGACTGCGTCACCAAGGCGCCCGAGGGCTTCACGGTCACCGCGACCAGCGAAGGCGCGCCGGTGGCCGCGTTCGAGGACACCGAACGCCGCTTCGCGGGCGTCCAGTACCACCCGGAGGTCGGCCACTCGCCGCACGGCCAGGAGGTGCTGCGCCGGTTCCTGCACGAGATCGCCGGCATCCGACCGCAGTGGACGACGTCCTCGATCGTGGACGAGCAGGTGGCCCTGATCCGCGAGCAGGTCGGCGACGGCAAGGCGATCTGCGGCCTGTCCGGCGGCGTCGACTCCGCGGTGGCCGCCGCTCTCGTCCAGCGCGCCATCGGTGACCGCCTGACCTGCGTCTTCGTCGACCACGGCCTGCTGCGCGCGGGTGAGCGCGCCCAGGTCGAGCGCGACTACGTGGCCGCCACCGGCGTCAAGCTCGTCACCGTCGACGCCCGCGAGCGGTTCCTCGACGCGCTCAAGGGCGTCACCGACCCGGAGCAGAAGCGCAAGATCATCGGCCGCGAGTTCATCCGGGTCTTCGAGCAGGCCGAGCGCGACCTCAAGGCCGAGGGCGACTACCAGTTCCTCGTCCAGGGCACGCTCTACCCGGACGTGGTCGAGTCCGGCGGCGGCACGGGCGCGGCCAACATCAAGAGCCACCACAACGTCGGCGGTCTCCCCGAGGACCTCCAGTTCACCCTGGTCGAGCCGCTCCGCGCGCTCTTCAAGGACGAGGTCCGCCGCGTCGGCACCGAACTGGGGCTGCCGGAGACGATCGTGCAGCGCCAGCCGTTCCCGGGTCCCGGCCTGGGCATCCGCATCATCGGCGAGGTCAACCAGGAGCGCCTGGACATCCTGCGCAAGGCCGACGCGATCGCCCGCGAGGAGCTGACCAGCGCCGGCCTCGACCGCCAGATCTGGCAGTGCCCGGTCGTCCTCCTGGCCGACGTGCGCAGCGTGGGCGTGCAGGGCGACGGCCGCACGTACGGCCACCCGGTGGTCCTGCGCCCGGTGTCCAGCGAGGACGCCATGACCGCGGACTGGACGCGCCTGCCGTACGACGTGCTGGAGCGCATCTCGACCCGCATCACCAACGAGGTGAACGAGGTCAACCGCGTGGTCCTGGACGTGACGAGCAAGCCGCCGGGCACCATCGAGTGGGAGTAGCAGAGCCGCACGAAGAAAAGGCCCGTCCTCCCCAGGACGGGCCTTTTCTTTTCCCCCTACCCCTGCCCCCTCTACCGCCGCCGGCGCCCTCTACCTCCGCCGACGGGCCGACCCCGCCAGCAACCCCAACCCGATCACCATCGCCCCTCCGGCCAACGCCCACCTCAGGTCGAGGAACGCGGGCCACGACGCGCCGTCGGAGAGCATGTAGGCGGCTGCGACCAGGGCCGCGACCCCGAACACCAGCCCCACCACGTCGACCCCGCGCTTCTCGATCGAATCCTGGTCAGCCACGACTCACCTCCACCGTTCCGAGATCGCTGCGCACGTCGAGCACGATCTTCAACCCGCCCGGCCCGTCGGCCCCGTAGTCGGTGACCTCCTCGTGCCGCCCCTCACCGTCGGCCTCCCGGCCGAGGCAGTGCACCGAGCCGAGGTCCGTCCGGCAGTTCACCGTCACGTCCGCGTCGGCCGGCACCCTGACCTGCGCACTGCCCGCCTCGACCTCGACGGCGGTCGTCACGGACCCGCTGTTCGGCAACCCGGTCAGGTCGAGGGTCACCTCGCCGAGGCCGGCCGTGTACCGGTCCTTGACGTCCTCCACCTTCGTCGGGCGGTCCGTGGTGCTGCCCAGGTGCTTGCCGTCCAGGTCGAAGTCCACCGACGTCAACAGCACGCCCACCACCGACAGCGGCACGACGAGCCAGATCAGCCCGCGCCCACCGCCACCGCGCAGCGCGCCGAGCACCATCCCCGCGCCCATCACCGCGACCAGCAGGCCGATGACGTGCTGGGCGTGGAACCAGTCGGCGTACCCCGACGCCACCAGCGACCCCGCCAGCACCACCAGCGACGCCCCGAACGTCGCCAACCCCACCCGCGACCTGCGGCGGCGCACCGCCACCGGCGCGGGCGTCGCGCCTTCCGGCTCCTGCGCACCGGCCGGCTCGGGCAGGTCCCACGCGAACGGCGCAGCGCCGAGCGGGTCCCAAGCCGGTGGCGTCACGCGTTCGGTCGTGTGCTCGTCCGTCGACACCTTGCCCCCCACACCGTCACCATCACCGACTCCGACCCCGTGCCCGACCCCGACCCCGTGCCCGGCCCCTGCCCCGAAAGCCGCGGTCGGCTCCGGCCGGTTGAGCTGCCCCCGACCGCGGTGCAGCAGGTAGATCGCACCCATGGACAGCAGCACGCCGCCGACCATGGTGAACCCGCCGTCCACGAAGAACCCGGTCGCCGGGATCACCGCGATCCCGAGCAGCACCGTCAACGCCGTCGGGGTCGAGCTGCGCCCACGCCCGAGCAGCGCCTCCGCCGCCGACACCTCGTCATCGGCCTGCGCCAGCCACAACCAGCCGAGCAGGTAGATGAGCACCCCGGCGCCGTTGCACAACGCCATGGCCACGAACGCCACCCGGACGATCACCGGGTCGATCTGGTACCGCTGGGCGATACCGGCGGCGACACCGGCGATCTTGCGACCGTCGTGAGGCCGCCTGGGCCGCGTGGCCCAGAAGTCCTTCAGCGTCTCTTCGACGCTGGCTGCGCTGATGCTCCCGCTCACGACGACAAGCTTGCTCAACACGAGCCGTCCGCACATCGGGGGCCCACCCTGAACCGCGCATCGGGTGGAACCCTGATGACCGGCCCGGACCAGCGTGTGACCATCAACGGGTGAGTGTGGAGACGAAGGCCGTCGAGCCCGTGCGCCGCAGGCGGACCGGCCGGGTGGTCGCGGGTGTGGCGGGCGGTGTCGCCGACCACCTCGGCATCGAGGTGTTCTGGGTGCGGGCGGCGTTCGCCGCGCTGACCGCGCTCAACGGCGTCGGCGTGATCGCGTACGGCCTGCTGTGGCTGTTCGTGCCCCAACGCGCGGCCGGCGAGCCGGAAGGGCCCGCGAACCCGAGGGAACGCCAGCAGGCGCTCGGCCTGGTCGCCCTGGGCATCGCCGCGGCCGTGCTCGCCGGCCTGTTCTCCGGCCCGGTCAGCGGCTGGATCGCGGGGCCGCTCGCGGTGGCCCTGGTCGGCGCGGCCGTGGTCTGGCGCGAGGCGGACGAGGCGCAGCGCCGCCGCTGGCGGGCCGGCGCTAAGTCCGGGATCTTCGGCGGCACGGGCCGCAGCACGATCGTGCGCGTCCTCGCGGGCGTGGCGCTCGTCGCCATCGGCATCGGTGTGCTGCTGGTCAACAGCTACGGCATCGACCAGCTCCGCTTCGCGCTGCTCGCCGTGGTCGCGACCCTCGGCGGGGTGGCGGTGCTCACCGTGCCGCTGTGGATCAAGCTGATCAACGACCTCGGCGAGGAGCGCCGGGTCCGCATCCGCACCGAGGAGCGCGCCGAGATCGCCGCCCACCTGCACGACTCCGTGCTCCAGACCCTCGCCCTGATCCAGAAGCAGGCCGAGCAGCCGCGCGAGGTCAAGCGCCTGGCGCGCGGCCAGGAACGGCAGCTGCGGGAGTGGCTCTACGGGCGGATCGTGGAGGAGAACAGCCAGCCGACCACCATGTCCGCCGCGATCGCCAAGGCGGCGGGCGAGGTCGAGGACAGCTTCGCGCTGGCCGTGCAGCAGGTCGTGGTGGGCGACTGCGAGCTGGACCCGAACCTGTACGCCCTCGTCCAGGCCGCCCGCGAGGCGATGGTCAACGCGGCCAAGCACGCGGGCGTCGGCGAGATCAGCGTGTACGGCGAGGTCGAGCCGGAACGGGTGGCGGTGTTCGTCCGCGACCGGGGCAAGGGCTTCGACCCGAAGACCGTTCCGGAGGACCGGCATGGCCTCGCGGACTCGATCGGGGGGAGGATGGACCGGCACGGCGGCGAAGTCCGGATCCGCACCCGGCTGGGTGAGGGCACGGAGGTGCAGCTGATGATGCCGAGGAAGACCGCAGACAAGCGAGAGACGGGGGCCAGGACATGACCGTTCGGGTGTTCCTGGTGGACGACCACGCGTTGTTCCGCGCCGGGGTGCGGGCCGAGCTGGACTCGATCACCGACGAGATCGAGGTCGTCGGCGAGGCCGGTTCGGTCGGCGAGGCGGTGGCGGGCATCGGGCACCACCGCCCGGACGTGGTGCTGCTCGACGTGCACATGCCCGACGGCGGTGGCGCGGAGGTGCTGCGCCAGGTCCGCACGGCGTTGCCGGAGGTGGTGTTCCTGGCGCTGTCGGTGTCCGACGCGGCCGAGGACGTCATCGCGGTCATCCGCGCCGGTGCGCGCGGGTACGTGACGAAGACCATCTCCAGCCAGGAGCTGGTGCGCGCGGTCGTGCGGGTCTCGGAGGGCGACGCGGTGTTCAGCCCGCGGCTGGCCGGGTTCGTGCTGGACGCGTTCGCCGACCGTCCCGGCGCGGCTCCGATCAGCGACCCGGAGCTGGACCTGCTGACCCCGCGCGAGCGGGACGTGCTGCGGCTGCTGGCGCGTGGTTACGCGTACAAGGAGATCGCGTCCGAGCTGTTCATCTCGGTGAAGACGGTCGAGACGCACGTGTCGAGCGTCCTGCGCAAGACGCAGCTGTCGAACCGGTACGAGCTGTCGCGCTGGGCCTCGGACCGCAGGCTGGTCTGACGGGCGCTCCCCGCCCTCCGGCTGCCTCCCAGGGCTACTCCAGCTGCTGGGAGGAGAAGATCTGCAACCTGCCGCCGTCGGGCCACACGCCGAGCTCGTAGCGCCCGTAGGACGCGGTGCCCGCGTGGGTGAAGTTCACGTTCACCCGCACGGCGTACCTGGCGGGGCTGATCTCGACGACCTCGATGCCCTGGGCCTGCACGTCGTCGTACTGGCCCCAGAACGCCTGGTACTCCTCGAACGGTCGCTGGAACGGCACGGCCAGGT
The DNA here is from genome assembly GCF_055603705.1 of Actinosynnema sp. NPDC037264. Taxonomy (NCBI): domain Bacteria; kingdom Bacillati; phylum Actinomycetota; class Actinomycetes; order Pseudonocardiales; family Pseudonocardiaceae; genus Actinosynnema; species Actinosynnema sp. NPDC037264. The sequence goes on from NZ_JBVJVK010000052.1 coordinate 37,128, forward strand.
TCGCGTAGGCCGCCGCCGTGTCCTCGGGCAGCGCCTCGTAGTGCCTGCGCACGAGTTCGGCCGCGTCGCTCGCCGTGAGGCCCAGGGACGTCGTCGTCGGTGCGGCGTCCCCGAACGTCCAGACCTCCAGCGCGGCCGCCGTGACCGCGCCCGCACCGAGGAGCAGCACGACCGCCGCCACCACCGGCGCCAGCCACCTCTTCCGCTGCTTGCCGTCGGGCGACCCGGCTTCACGCACCCCGGACCCGACCTCCGGCTCACCCTGCCGATCGGTCGTGACCTGCGACGATCCACCGCCGACCGGTCCACCGCCGACCAGCTCGGGTTCGACCGGCCCGGATTCGACCTGCTCAGGCTCGGCCGGCTCCGGCTCGGCCCGCAGGGGAGCGGCCAGCAACTCGGCCGCCTCCACCGCCGTGGGCCGCCCGGCCGGATCGGCGGCGAGCAACCTCGTCAGCACACCCGTCAACGGCCCGGAACGCGTCGGCGGCTCGATCAGCCCCGCCGCGGCCCGGTACAGCAGCCCGAAGCTGTTGTCGCTCACCCCGTGCGGCGACTGCCCCTCCGTCGCCGCGTACAGCGTCGCGCCCAGCGAGAACACGTCCGACGCCTGGTCCGGCTGCTCGCCCCGCGCCACCTCGGGCGCCAGGTACGCCGGGGTGCCGGTGATCATGCCGCTGTCGGTCAGCGTGCCGTCGCCCGCGGCTCGTGAGATGCCGAAATCGGTGAGCTTGACCGTGCCGTCGTGCCCGATGAGCACGTTCGACGGCTTGACGTCCCGGTGCACGATGCCCGCCGCGTGCGCCGCAGCCAGCGCGGTGGCCACCCGACCACCGATCCTGGCCGCCTCGTCCGGGCTCAACCTGCCCCGCTCGGCCAGCAGCCCGGCCAGGCTGCGCGAGGGCAGGTACTCCATGACCAGCCACGGCCGGTCGTCCTCCACCACCACGTCGAACACGGAGATCGCGTCGGGGTGCTGCAGCCGGGCCGCGTTGCGCGCCTCGCGCATCGCCCTCGCCCTGGCCACCTCGAGCTCGTCGGCCGTCAGGTCCGGCCACCGCAGCTGCTTGACCGCCACCTCGCGGTCCAGCAGCTCGTCCCGCGCCCGCCAGACGACGCCCATGGCCCCGCTGCCGACCCGCTCGACCAGCGCGTACCGACCGCCGACCGTCCCCGTCCCTGTTCCTGTCCCCCCGGACTCCGCCACGCCAGCAGGTTAAGCGATGGCGCGGCCCGCGTTGGTGTCAGTTGGTCGAGACCAGCTTGGCCAGTTCGCGGTCGAAGTCGATCCACAGGTCCTCTTCGCCGGGCTGGACCACGTCGTAGGTCATGTCCAGGAACTCGGCGATGTCCTCGGCGTCGGCCGACAGGATGGCGAAGCCGGTCGGCGCGTTGAGCTCCACCAGGACCCGCTCCGGGTCGTCGGCGGCCGGCCGGACCAGGATGTCGCCCTCGCCGGAGGAGGTCAGCAGGCCGTCCGCGAGCAGGTCCCGGGCGAAGATCCACTCGACCTTGCCCTGGCCGGTGTGGAACAGCACGGCTACCGCGTACGGGTCCTCGGGTTCGTAGTGGAGCTCGGCCTCCACCGGCGCCGGGGCCACGCCCGGGACGAGGAGGTGGAACGTCGTCGTGATGGTGATGCTGTCGTTGCTCATGTCCTGTGGGTTCCCTTCCGAAGTCGTCCCTCTCATGTGAGGAGACGTCCGAGAGGGCGAATCAGGACGCGTATCGCCTGAACACCACGCGATCGGGGGAGACCTGCGTCTCAAGTCCACCCGTTTGCCCAGGACGGGTGTCTCAGTTGGCCGCCAGTCCCGCCATACCGGCGGGTAACAGTGCGTTATCGCAGGTCACTTGAGCGTAGCGACCTTGGTCTCCGAAGCCTCCGGGCCGTCCTCGGCCGCCTCCTCCGGCACCGGCACGATCGCCGTCGCGGGCTGCTTGCGGGTCAGCGCGACGCCGACGAGGACCACCACCATGCCCAGCACGACGCGGAGGTTGAGCGCCTCGCCGAGGAACATCGCGCCCAGCAGCACCGACACCACGGGCAGCAGGTAGCCGACCATCGTGGCGTTGGTCGCGCCCTCGTCCTCGATCACGCGGTAGTTCAGCACGAACGCGACGCCCGTCCCGAACACGCCCAGGATCGCCACGGCGACCAGCGGCTGCCACGACAGCTGCACCGGCTGCAACCCGGCCACCGGCACCACCACCGCCGTCAGGCCCGCCGCGGCCACCAGCTGGGTCGAGGAGATCTGCATCGGCGTCAGGCCGCGCCCGGACACCTTGTGACCGATGTAGGCGTAGCTGACCGCGTACGACGCCGCGGCGGCCAGGCACGCCAGGGCGCCCCAGCTCGCCAGCCCGGCCTTCTGCCACGGCGCGAAGATGACCAGCACGCCCGCGAAGCCGAGCACGAGACCCGCGAACCGGGCCGGGTTGCGCTGCCGTTCCGTGCCCAGGACCAAGCCGATGCCCAGCGCGAACAGCGGCGTGGTGGCGTTGAGCACACCGGCCACGCCCGAGTCCACCGTCTGCTCGCCCAACGCGAACAGCGCGAACGGCACCGCGCTGCCGAAGAGCGCGGCGAAGCCGAGGTGCAGCCAGGACGCCCGGTCCCGCGGCAGCCGCTGCTTGCTCCAGTAGACGAGCGCGACCAGCACCAACGCGCCGAGCGCGGTGCGGGTGAGCGTGATCTGGACCGGCGAGAGGCCGGTGAGCGCGATCTTGATCCACAGGAAGCTGGAACCCCAGAGCAGGGCCAGGACACCCATCCTGATCAGCGTGCCAGGCTTGTTCACGGCCACACTGTGCGCGATGCCGAAGTATCAGCACAAGTGAATAGTTCTGCACGATCCTTAAGCACAGCTGTACGGTTGCGTCATGTTGGACGTGCGACGCATGCAGGTGCTCCGGGCCGTGGTGACCACCGGCTCGATCACCGCCGCGGCGGTGAACCTCGGGTACACGCCCTCGGCCGTCAGCCAGCAGGTCTCGGCCCTGGAGAAGCAGGCGGGCCTGCCGCTGCTGGACCGGGTCGGGCGGGGCGTGCGGCCGACGTTGGCGGGCCGGCTGCTCACCGAGCACGCCGCGCACATCACCGACCGGCTGGTCGAGGCGGAGGCGGCGCTCGCGGACCTGCGGGCGGGACGCACCGGGCGGTTGCGGGTGCGCTACTTCGCCACGGCGGGCGCGGCGCTCGTGCCGCCCGCCGTCGCCCTGTTCCGGGCCAAGCACGCGGACGTGCAGCTCGACCTCAAGCTGACCGAGCCGGACGACCCGATGGTCGAGGTGGAGGCCGGTCGCGCCGACGTGGCCATCGTCGTGCACCACCGCGACAGCGAGCCGCCGCGGGGCGTGCAGGTCGTGCACCTGCTCGACGACCCGTACGTGGCCGTGCTGCGGCGTGGCCACGAGCTGACCCGCAAGCGCGTGCTCGACCTCGCCGACCTGGCGGAGGAGCAGTGGGTGGACGCCGTGACGCCGCCCGGGCCGTGCCGGGACATCGTGCTCGACGCCTGCGCGGGCGCCGGGTTCGCGCCCAACATCGTGGTGGAGGCCGACGACTACCCGACCGCGCAGGGGTTCGTCGCGGCCGGGCTCGGGGTGACGATCGTGCCGAAGCTCAGCCTCGGTGTCGTGCACCCCGGCGTGGTGGTCCGCAAGCTGCGCCACCCGGAACCGACCAGGAGCATCTGCGCCGCGATCCGCGAGGACGGCGCCGGCTCGCCCGCCGTGACCAGCCTGCTCGACGCGCTGGCGGCCTCGTCACGCTGACCCGCGCTGACCCCTGCCGACCTGTGCCGACCCGCGTTGACCTGCGCCGACCTGCGCCGACCCGCGTTGACCCGCGTTGACCCGCGCCGACCCGCGTTGACCCGCGGAGACCCGCGGTGACCTGCGGGGGCTTGTGCAGCCTTGCGGGTACTTGCGCCGACCTGCAGGGATCTGTGGGGCTTGCGCCAGCTTGTGCAGCCTTGCAGAGACTTGCGTCGACCTGCGGGGACTGGCGCTGACTTGCAGGAGCCTGCGGGAGTTTGCGCCTGCCTGTGCAGGCTTGCAGAAACCTGTGCTGGCCTGCGCTGGCAGGCGCCGGCCTGCGGGGACCTCTGCGGACCTGCAGACCTGCGGACCTGCCGACCTGCCGACCTACGGCTGACCCACCGACCTGCGGTTGATCTACGGCTGGCCGAGCTTCTGCTCACCGTCGATGTAGATGCCCTGGTTCTCCCACTTCAGGATGATCAGCTTGCGCTCGGTCATGACCGAGTTGTCCTTCATGTGGTAGGCGATGTCGACCTCGTAGGCGAACGACGAGTTCTCCCGCACGTTCTTGAGCTCGATCGACTTCACCTGGCTCCACACGCCCTGGTAGCCGGTCGCCCCGCCGGCCGTGGCCTGCATCTTGGCGGTCAACCGGCTGTAACCCTCGTCCACGTTCTCCGGCAGCAGGGCGAAGTAGTCGCGCAGCGCCTGCTCCTGCTGCTGCGGCGTCGGGAGGACGGTGATCTTGGCGGTCGGGGTGGACGGCTTCTTCGACGGCGTGACCGACGCCTCGCCGCCCGCTTCCAGCGCCGCGGTCGTCGTGGTCGAGCCGGCCTGGTTGCCGCCCGGGTCGTTGTTGTCCGCCAGCATGCTCGCCAGCAGGATGCCCACGACCGCCGCGCCCGCGATGGCCAGCGCGGTGAGCACCGTGGACCGCTTGCTCTTCATCGGACCACCGGCCGGTCTCGACGCACCGGTCGGTCGGGCGGGCGGCGGGTTGTGGCTCACCTGCCGCTGCGGCGCGGGCGGCGGGGTCGGCGCGGGCGCCACCCTGGTCGCGGAGTGCGGCGGGTTGTTCGGCGCGGCGGGCGGGTTGTGCCGGCCGGCCGGGGCCAGCGCGTGGGTCTGCGGCGCCTGGACGGGCGCGCCCTGCCACGACGGCGGGTGGCTCTGCGGCAGCGCGACCGGGAACTCCGGCGCGGCCCGACCGGCCGCCACCGCGGCCAGCGCCTCGCGGGCCTCGGCCATGCTCGGCCGGTCCTCCGGCTCGGCGCGCAGCAGGCGCATCAGCAGCGCGGTCAACGGGCCCGCCTGCTTCGGCGGCACCACCTTGCCCGACGCGACCTGGTGCAGCAGGGCGATGGTGTTCTCGTTCAGGCCGAACGGCGGCGCGCCCTCGATGGCCGCGTACAGCGTCGAGCCCAGCGAGAACACGTCCGAGGGCGGGCCGGGGTCGTAACCCTTGGCCACCTCGGGCGCGAGGTAGGCGGGCGTGCCCGCGAGCATCCCGGTCGCGGTGACCGTGACGTCGCCGGTGGCCCGGGAGATGCCGAAGTCGGTGATCTTCACCGTGCCGTCGTTGCCGAGCAGGATGTTGCCCGGCTTGATGTCGCGGTGCACGATCCCCGCGTTGTGCGCGGCGGCGAGCGCCGAGGCGACCTGCGAGCCGATCGACGCCACGTCGCGGGGCGGCAGCGTGCCGCGCTCCGACAGCGCCGTGGACAGGCTCTTGGACGGCAGGTACTCCATCACCAGCCACGGCTGGCCGTCGTCCTCCGCCACGTCGTACACCGCGATCGCGTGCGGGTGCTGCAGGCGTGCCGCGATCCGGCCCTCGCGCATGGCGCGGCGCTTCGCCTCGTCCGTGTCGGACTCGGCCAAGCCGGGCTGGAGCAGCAGCTGCTTGACCGCGACGGTGCGGTGCAGCCGCTCGTCGTGCGCTTCCCAGACGATGCCCATCGCACCGCTGCCGATCCGCCGGCCAAGTCGGTAGCGGCCGGCAACCAGGCGGCCATCGTCGCTCACGGCGTGCTCCCAGTAGCTGCTAGGGCTTCATTCAGTGGCGAACGACAGGACGCCACCAGGACAAGAACGTTGCGTCACCCGATCGGGTTCGGCACCACCTTACGAGGTTCACGGGTTCGCTTGCGTGGTGGTCGTCGTCGGAGTGGTGGTGGTCGTGGTCGGTTTCACCGAACTCACCGGCGGTGCGGTCGTCGTCGTGGTGGTCGTGGTGGGCGGCGTGGTGGTCGTCGTCGTGGTCGTGGTGGTCGTCGTGGTGGTCGGCTGGACCGTGACCGTCTGCGTCTCCACGGTGGTCGTGGGGGCCTGCGTGGTGGTCGTGGTGGTCGGCGTGGCCGAGGACGAGCTCGTCTCACCCGCCGGCGGCGTGATCGGGTCCTTCCCGCCGAACCAGTCCAGCGCCACCGCCAGGAAGCCGAGCAGCAGCACGATGCCCAGCACCACCGCGGCGATCACCAGCGGCCGGTTGCCGTTCTTGCGCGGCGGCGGCGGCGCGGCGACCGGCGTGGCGCCACCCGTGGACCTCTGCCCGGGCCGCACCACGCGGGTCCGGTCGGCGTCGATGAGGGCCGTGGCGCCCGCGGGCACCGGCGCGAAGCCCGGCGAGCTGGCCGGCAGCAGGCCGGTCAGGCTGGGGTTGCGGCCGTGCGCGACGGCGCTGAGCATGTCGCGGGCCTGCGCCATGGTCGGCCGCTCGGCGGGGTCGTAGTTGAGCAGCCGCAGCAGCACGTCGGTCAACGGGTGGTCGACCGTGGGCTGGTTGATCCGCCCCGCCGCGACGGCGTGCAGCACGCCCAGCGTGTTCTCCGACAGCCCGAACGGCGGCTCGCCCTCGACCGCCGCGTACAGCGTCGAGCCGAGCGAGAACACGTCCGAGGCGGGCGTCGGGTCCTGGCCGCGCGCGATCTCCGGCGCCAGGTAGGCGGGCGTGCCCGCGATCAGGCCGGTCTTGGTGACCGTGACGTCGTCGCTGGCCCGGGAGATGCCGAAGTCGGTGATCTTGACCAGGCCGTTGTCGGCGAGCAGCACGTTGCCGGGCTTGACGTCGCGGTGCACGATCCCGGCGGCGTGCGCGGCGGCCAGCGCGGACGCGGCCTGCATGCCGATCTGCGCCACCTCGATCGGCTCCAGCGGCCCGTGCTCGGCCATCGTGTCGGCCAGGCTGTAGGACGGCAGGTACTCCATGACCAGGCACGGAGCGCCGTTCTCCTCCACCACGTCGTAGACGGCGATGGCGTTGGGGTGGTGCAGCTTGGCGGCGATGCGGCCCTCGCGCATGGCGCGCTGGATCGCCTCGTCCTGCTCGCGCTCGTCGAGGCTCGGCGCCAGCAGCAGCTGCTTGATCGCCACGATGCGGCCGAGGCGCTCGTCCTGGGCACGCCACACGACGCCCATCGCCCCGCTGCCGATCCGGTCCAGGAACCGGTAGCGCTCGGCGATGACGCGACCGTCGTTGCTCACCGGACCACCTCGCTGGGGCGCTGCGTGACCGCGGCAAGGGCAGCAGGTCTCACGCTCGGGCTCCTCGTCGTGCGGATCGGTGCGCGGAACAGGCTAGGCCACCGCTCGCCCGCAGAGCCTACCCCGGCCGTGACTACGCCTTTCGAGCCGTTGCGCAGGTCACGTGAGCCGAGAGGTGACCGGGAAGGGATACCTGATACCGGGCCGTAAGGACACCCGTTCGCACGAAGATCACCAGTTTTGCGGCCGATCGGGCTAATCGCCTGACATCTCACCCGTTCGGGTGCACGAGTCACGCGCCGAGGTGACCCCGGACGCCCGCCCGCCGTCGCCGGTCGCCGGACCGCACAGCGCGAACCCGCCACTCGGCGTGCCCGAGCGGCGGGAGCGCGGAACGTCGGTGAGGCGGTCAGCTGGCCGGAGCGAAGAAGTCGAACCCGCCGAGCGGGTTCAGGATCCCGCCCAGGTCGAGACCGAGGTCGAGGCCGGAGCCGTCGTCGGACGGCGGGGTGCTCGGGTTCGACGAGGACGGCGGCGGCGTGGAGGACGACGGCGGCTGCGCGCTGTCGCTCGGCGGCGCGGGCGCCGTGGTGCTCGGCGGCGGGGGAGTCGTCGTCTGCTGGCTGCTGGAGCTCGGCGGCTGCGTGGTCGTGCTCGACGGCGCCTGCTGCGTCTGCTGCTGCGTCGTGGTCGTCGTCTGCTGGGTGGCGGGCCGCGGCGCGCGCTGGGTCGTCGTCTCCGGCGCCTGCTCGGGCGTCGTCGTGGTGGTCTCGGCCTGCGTCTGCTGCTGCGTCTGCTGCTGCGCCTGCTGGGCGGCCGCGGCGCCGAGGTCCTTGGTGAGCGTGTTGGTGGCGCGGGCGGCCGGGCGGGCGTCGAAGCGCACCTCCGCCAGCGGTCGCTCGTCCGGGGACGACATCAGGTTGGTCGCGGTGAACGCGACGGTGCCGGCGAGCACCACGCCGCCACTGGCCATCGCGACGAGCTTCGGCACGGAGAACCCGCCGCCGCCGCGCTCCTCCTCGCCGGCGCGGCCTTCGCGGCGCAGCAGCTCGGTGATGTGCAGCTCGCGGCCCGAGAGGTTCGAGAGCCCCGACCCGCCGGCCGCCGCCGAGAGGGCGGCCACGGAGAAGCGCACGGTCTCTTCGTCGTCGTCGGTGCTCCGCCCGGCGGCCCGGGTCGAGGCGCCGCCACCGGCAGCCCGGTTGGCGGCCCGGTCGTCGGCGGTCCGGTTGACGGCTCTGCCGGCCGGCGTCCGGTTGACGGCTCCGCTGTCGGTGATCCGCGGGATCGGCTGCGTCTCCGCCTCGCGCCTGGCGAGCAGGTCGGCGACCGACAGCTTGGCCGTCGAGCCATCCTGCCGACGGCGTTTGTCGTCGTTCGACACCGCTGGACACCTTTCCCGGGGAGTGCGTTGCGCTACTGACCGGGACCATGGATACCGAATCGTGACCGTCTACGTAACCCCTTTGAGTGAAGTTTCCTACGGACTCATGGGTTTATTGAACGCTGAGTGAACAGTTGGCGCGTGATCGCTACGCTCGGTCAACCTCGTTGGGCTGATAGGACCTCGGTCGCGACGATGCGGGGAACGCTCGTGTCGGTCAACCGGAATAGCTGCTCGACCCGCAACCACCGGCCCGTGCGCTCCTGCATCGACACCACCGCGAGCACCGCGCCGTCGGGCCGCCGCGAGGTCGACTCGATCGTGATCGCCTGCACGTGGCCCCAGGACTCGACGAAATCGCGCGCGCTGCCGCCGAGCAGCTCGGGCGACAGCAGCCGGGCCGCCTGGGAGGGCTTGGCGGGCAGCAGCTCGAAGAACTTCCGCACGATGTCGACCTCCGGTTCCGGGCCGACGTCGACCTGCGGAGGCGGGACCATCCGCGGTGGCTCCAGCGGCGTGTCGTCGGCCGACGGCACGGCCAGGCGCGCCTGCGCGGGCAGCCGGTCGGGCCGGCCCGGACCCAGCTGCGCCGACAGGAAGTCGGGTCGCAGCGCGGACGAGCCGCTGATCGCCGCGGGCGGCTCGACCAGGGGCCCGTCGGGGCCGGCGGGGCGGTTGCCCGCGAGCACGGCGGTGGCGGCGATCGAGCCGAGCAGGACGATCGCCCCGGTGGTCACGCCGGCGAGCTTCGCCGCACGGGTGGGACGTCTTGCCGAGGGGGCCGTGTCGTTCTCCTCACGCAACAGGTCGGTGATCAGGCCATGGGTGGCGGCCTGCTCGCGGGTCCGGATCCGCACCGGTGCGGGCTGCTTCCTGATCAGCTCCGCCACCGTGACCGAACCCGCGCGGTTGTGCCGGCGACCGCTCGTCGTAGGGCGCTGCACTGGCGACTCCCTCGGTCGTGTAGTCGCCAAGACTCGTACCGTGGGGCAGCGGCGGGAATCCAGCTCAGCGTGGGAGTTCACTCGTTCGTGGCGACCAGTGGTCGACGTCCGTACCTCTAACGGAGGAAGGATTACGGAGCGACGCCCACCCCCGGTGGTCTCAGGCGCCGCCCGCGGGCCGTTCTCCGTCTATCAGCGGCGTGCTGCCGGTGGTGAACACCAGTTCCCGCTTCTCCGTCGTCCTCGACCCGTCCTCGTGGACCACGTCCAACGTGCTCACGGTGATCCCCCGCGTCGGGTCGACGCTGATCTCCCGCACCTCGATCCGGGCCACGTCCGCGAACTCCCGCTCCAGGTCGAGCACCTCGCCGGTCACCCGGAACCCGTCCGAGACCAGCGTCAGCGCGCCGTCGGAGTTCGCCGCCACCTCTTCGTAGAACAGCTCGGTGCTCACCGCCATCGCTTCGGCGTCCAAGACCGGCCCGGACTCGGCGGGAACGGTGGTGACCTGCGCGGACGTCCCCGATCCCTGGTCGTCGGTCGACGCGCTGCCCGCCGCGGCGCGGTCGCCGCCGGCGGCGACCAGGCTGTCCGCCACGGCCTCGGCGGGGATGCCTCGCGCCGTGGAGGGGGTGGGCGGGGGCGGTGCGGTGGGGAAGCCGGTCAGCAGCGGCACGTCGGTCGGGTAGCCGGGCAGCCCGATGCGCTCGGCCGGGCCGTTGGTGCCGACCAGGTTGGACGCCGCGACGGCCAGCCCGACCAGGACGCCGGCCGACGACAGCACGGTGAACCAGGCGGCGCGCTTCCACGTCCGCGGCGGCGTCACGGACGCGGGCACCAGGCCGATGTTGAACTTGCGCAGCCCCATGGCGTCGGTGTCGACGAACGGGTCCGGCGGGGGCGGTGCGGGCGGGGGTGGCGCCGGAGGTGGTGCCGTCGGCGGTGGCGCGGGCGCCGGTCGCGCCGCGCGATCGAGCGGTGTGTGGTCCAGCTCCCCGCCCATGGGCAGCCAGATCGCCGCCCCGTCCTCCAGCCGATGCCGACCCGACCGTTCCGGTTCCCCGATGTCCATGCTGTGCAGACCCCTCCCGCCCCCCCGACCCGTCGGCCCTCGCGGTTCACCTGGTGGCTCGAGCTCACCTGAGGCTTCAGGTGGCGCGGGGAATGGGGGTGGGACGCCGAGGACCCCGCCGCTAGCTCAGCGTAGGTGCAGGGTGCACGGAGAGCTGCGCTGATCAGCCTTGTGGGGCCCAGCGACACACGTAAGAGTGAATCTTCAGCTCCCGCTGTTCAGCTTCTTCCTGGTGCTCTGGAGCGCGTTGGTGGCGGCCAGGCCGGCGCCGCCCGCGATCAGCGCGCCGATGATGTCGCCCGAGGTGGAGGCACCCGACGTGATCAGCAGGCCGACGAGCGCGATGATCGTCGTCACCCCGGCGACGGTCCACCGGCTGCGCACGTACTGGGCGATGGGCGCGCCGGCGGCGCGCTTGGACTTGGCGGCGGAACCGAGCATCGCGAGGTAACCGTCGTGCGCCAGCGCGGCGAGCACACCGATGATCGCGATGAGGCCCGTGATGAGACCGATGACCATGACAACAGTGTGCCCGTGGTCAAACCCGCTGGACCATCCGTGATCGCCCTGATATCTCCCAGGGGTGGAGGTCTTCTGGCACGACGCCTGCCTCGAGCACGACACCGGCACGGGGCTGTGGGAGCTGCCCGGCCGGTGGGAGTGGCTCGACGCGGCCGAACCGCACCCGGAGAACGCGGCCCGGCTGCGCACGTTCCGGCACGCGCTGGAGCACGGGCCGGTCGCACCGCACCTGTCCTGGTCGACCGGCCGGTTCGCCGACGACGAGGAGCTGGCCCGCGTCCACGCGCCGTCCTACCTGGCCGACCTCCGGGCCGCGTGCGAGCGGCCCACCGCCATCGAGGTGAACACCGTCGTCGGCCCCGGCTCGTGGGACGCGATCCGCGCGGCGGCCGGCACCGCGCTGGCGGCGTACGAGGCGGTCGCGGCCGGTCGGACGCGCCTGGCGTACGCCCTGGTCCGCCCGCCCGGCCACCACGCCCAGCCGAGTCTGGCGGACGGCTACTGCCTGGTGAACAACGCCGCGCTGGTCGCCGAGACGGCCCGCCGCGCGGGGCGCCGGGTCGCCGTCCTCGACTGGGACGTGCACCACGGCAACGGCACGCAGGAGGTGTTCCGCGACACCGACGACGTGCTCACGGTGTCGGTGCACATGCGGCACGGCCCGTGGGGCGCCAACCACGCCCAGACCGGCGCGCCGGCCGAGTCGGGGGCCTCGAACATCAACGTCGAGCTGTCCCTCGGCGCGGGCGACGGCGCGTACCGGCGGGCGCTGGCGGAGGTCGCGTTCCCGGCGCTGGCCGAGTTCGGCGCGGACTTCCTCGTCTGCGCGTCCGGCTTCGACGGTTCCGCGTTCGACCCGAACGGCAGGCACAACCTCACCGCCGCCGGCTACCGGGACATCGGCCGGGCGGTGTCGGGGCTGGGCCTGCCGACCGTGCTCACGCAGGAGGGCGGCTACCTGCGCGGCTACTCCGCGCTGTGCCTGCACGCGCTGGTGGAGGGCCTGCTCGACCTCGACCTGCTGCTGGACGACCCGCTCGCCTACGTGCCGGACGACACCCAGCTCGTGGACGTGGGGGGGGGGGGGGGGGGGGGGGGGAGGGGGGGGGGGGGGGGGGGGGGCGCGGGGGGGGGGGGGGGGGGGGATGGAAAGCA
>NZ_JBVJVK010000052.1:49461-52833 GCF_055603705.1 Actinosynnema sp. NPDC037264
CTCCCCCCCCTTCCTCCCCCCCCCCCCCCCCCCCCCCCCCCCCCCCCCCCCCCCCCCCCCCCCCCCCCCCCCCCCCCCCCCCCCCCCCACGCTCACGGGGTGGAAGTTCGCCGCCTCCGGCGTCGGGGCCCGGTCGCCTGGAAGTCGACCGGGCCGCCGTCCGCGGAGCAGCGGCCATGTCACCGGCCCAGGTGGCCGCGGCCCAGCTTGAGCAGGATCATCGCCAGGTCCCGACCGTCCGGGCCGAGGTCCTTGTACCGGTTGATCACGTCGATCTCCCGGTTGTGCACGATCCGCGTGCCGCCGGCGGCCATCCGGGCCGCGCCGATGATCTTGGAGACCTCGACCCGCCGCTTGACGAGCCTCAGCAGCTCGGCGTCCAGGTGGTCGATCTCCTGGCGCAACGCGTCGATGTCCGGTGCGGCTTCGGTGCTGTTCATGGTGACGACCTCTCGACTCTGGTTGGAGTCCCAGCCCTGGCAGCAGCGAAGCCCCGGGGTCCGAGGACTCCGGGGCTTCGTGGTGGCTTGTCGGCGCTAGCGGTCCACGGGAGCCGGAGTCCGGTTCCCGTAAAAAAACTCGAAGTGGGCCATGCGCACCCGCTCATCATGCCACAGCCACGGACTGTCGGGGGTACCCGGTAACGTGGACAGGCGATGAGCGCCTTGTTCGACTTGCCCGCAAGTCCCCCCTCCCCCCGGTCCGCGCGGCTGCTCGAAGACCTCAACCCGTCCCAGCGACGGGCCGTCGAGCACGCGGGCGCCCCGTTGCTGGTCGTGGCGGGTGCGGGCTCGGGCAAGACGCGCGTGCTCACCCGCCGCATCGCCTACCTCCTCGCCGCGCGCGACGTGCACCCCGGCGAGGTCATGGCGATCACCTTCACCAACAAGGCCGCCGCCGAGATGAAGGAACGCGTGGCCGACCTGGTCGGCGCGCGGGCCCGCTCGATGTGGGTGTCCACGTTCCACTCGATGTGCGTGCGGGTCATGCGCCGCGAGGCCAAGACCCTCGGCATGTCGTCCAGCTTCTCGATCTACGACTCCGACGACACCCGCCGGCTGATCACGCTGGTGGCGCGCGACCTCGACCTGGACCCCAAGCGCTACCCGGCGCGCACGCTCGCGATCCACATCTCGAACCTGAAGAACGAGCTGGTCGACGCCGCCACCGCCAAGGAGCGGGCGGGCAACGACCTGGAGCGCCGCGTCGCCGAGGTCTACGAGAGCTACCAGCGCAGGCTCGGCGACTCGAACTCGCTCGACTTCGACGACCTGATCATGCGGACCGTCGAGCTGCTGCAGAACCACCCGGACGTGGCCGAGCACTACCACCGCCGGTTCCGGCACGTGCTGGTCGACGAGTACCAGGACACCAACCACGCGCAGTACACGCTGGTCCGCGAGCTGATCGGCACCGGCAAGGACGGCGTGCCGCCGGGCGAGCTGTGCGTCGTGGGCGACGCCGACCAGTCGATCTACGCCTTCCGCGGCGCGACGATCCGCAACATCGTGGAGTTCGAGCGCGACTACCCGCAGGCCACCACGATCCTGCTGGAGCAGAACTACCGGTCCACGCAGACCATCCTGAGCGCGGCGAACGCGGTCATCTCGCGCAACCCGGACCGCCGGGACAAGCGGCTGTGGAGCGACCTCGGCGACGGCGAGAAGATCGTCGGCTACGTCGCGGACAACGAGCACGACGAGGCGGCGTTCGTCGCGCGCGAGATCGACCACCTGGTGGACAGCGGCGAGGCGAACAACGGCGAGATCGCCGTGTTCTACCGGACCAACAACCAGTCGCGCGTGTTCGAGGAGATCTTCATCCGCCTCGGCCTGCCCTACAAGGTCGTTGGCGGCGTCCGGTTCTACGAGCGGCGCGAGGTGCGCGACGCGCTGGCGTACCTGAGGGCGTTGTCCAACCCCGACGACACGGTGTCGTTGCGGCGCATCCTCAACGTGCCCAAGCGCGGCATCGGCGAGCGCGCGGAGGCGTGCGTGTCGATGTACGCCGAACGCGAGCGGATCGGCTTCGCGGCGGCGTTGCGCGACGCGGTGACCGGCAAGGTGCCGCTGCTCAACCCGCGCTCCCGCAACGCGATCGCCGGGTTCGTCGAGCTGATGGACGAGCTCGGCGAGCTGGTCGAGCGCGGCGACGACGTGGCCGACATCCTCGAAGCGGTGCTGGAGAAGACCGCCTACCGGGCCGAGCTGGAGGCCAGCGAGGACCCGCAGGACCACACCCGGGTCGAGAACCTCAACGAGCTGGTCACGGTGGCCCGCGAGTTCGGCGACTTGAACACCCCCACGCCGGCCGAGGCTGCATCTCCTGATTTCGGGGAGCTTCCCGCCGAAGGCTCCCTGGCCGCGTTCCTGGAGCGGGTGGCGCTGGTGGCGGACGCCGACTCGGTGCCGGACGCGGAGTCCGACGGCGTGGTCACGCTGATGACGCTGCACACCGCCAAGGGCCTGGAGTACCCGGTGGTGTTCTGCACCGGCTGGGAGGACGGCGTCTTCCCGCACCTGCGGGCGCTCGGCGACCCGACGGAGCTGGCCGAGGAACGGCGCCTGGCCTACGTGGGCATCACGCGCGCCCAGAAGCGGCTGTACCTGTCGCGGGCGCTGGTGCGCTCGGCGTGGGGCCAGCCGTCCACGAACCCGGCGTCGCGGTTCCTGGACGAGATCCCGGCCGACCTGCTCGACTGGCGGCGGACGGAGCCCAAGCGCTCCGCGCCGTCCGCGCCGACGTCGTGGGGCGGCGGTCGAGGGTCGGGCACGCCACGCCCGGCACCGACCAACGCGGGCTGGAAGGACACGCCCGCGCTGAAGCTGGACGTGGGCGACCGGGTGAGCCACGACAAGTACGGCCTCGGCCGGGTCGTGGCCGTGGACGGCTCGGGGCCCCGTGCGACCGCCACGATCGACTTCGGCGGCGCGGGGACGGTGCGGCTGATGCTCATCGGCGGCGTGCCCCTCGTGAAGCTCTGAGGCGCGCTCAGCCGTAGTTCGCCGCCTTACGTATATATAGGTGTCCCGGTCGGCCCCTGAGGGTCGACCGGTGTTCGCCTGAACGTGGCTGAATTCCCGTGCAACCCGAATCCCGCACGTGCGTCTATAGGGGTGTCACAAGCGGATGGGCCGGGTCATTCGGGGTGAACCGGCCGGGGAGGGCCGCTTGGCGGCGAGCAGGGGGTGCCTACGGGGGTGGGCAGTGGGGCGGGAGCCGCGTCGGGGCGGTGACCGCACAAGAGGGGATCACCTTCGGGGGGCGGTTCCGCACAGTGGAGGGGGGGGGGGGGGCCGGGAGCGCCCCCCCCCCCCCCCCCCCCCCCCCGCGGCCGAACCCCTTCGCTCCCCCCCCGCCGCTCCTGGGGGT
>NZ_JBVJVK010000052.1:52843-60011 GCF_055603705.1 Actinosynnema sp. NPDC037264
CGTACCACAAACGAAGACCCCACTCCCACCCCCCCCCCCCCCCCCCCCCCCGCCCCCCCCCCCCCCCCCCCCCCCCCCCCCCCCCCACCTCTTTGCCCACGAACGTGGCGAGCCTCGTCGGCTCAGACGCTGATGCCCTTGGAGTTGAGCCAGCCCAGCGGGTTGATCTTCTTGCCGTCCGGGTTCCAGACCTCGAAGTGCAGGTGCGGACCGGTGGAGAAGCCGCGGTTGCCCATGCGCGCGATCTGCTCGCCCGCCAGGACCCGCTGGCCCTTGCGCACGGAGTAGGTGTCCACGTGGCCGTAGACGGTCACCGAGCCGTCGGCGTGCTCGACCTTGACCCACAGGCCAAAACCGCTTGCCGGACCGGCCTCGATCACGACACCATCGGCGGCGGACAGGATCGGCGTGCCGATGGGGCCCGCGATGTCGATGCCGTAGTGCATCTCGCCCCAGCGACCGCCGTAGCCGGACGTGAAGTCGCCGGCGGCGGGACGGGCGAACTTGGGACGCCGCGCCTCGGCCTCTTCGGCCTCGCGGGTCTCGGTGATGTGCTGGCTCTTGACGAGCTTCTGCGCCTCGGCCGCCGGGTCGACCGTCTTGGCGACGGGCAGGACCTGCGGGGAGGCGGGGCCGGTGCCACCGACGCCGAACGCGGCGGCGCCGTCGGCCGCGGAGTTCGCGAGCGGGGTGACCTCGTCTGCCGAGGCCGGCGAGTCGGACCCGAGCGCGTGGAGCGTCTGCCCTGCGCCGGCGGCGGCGAACGCGCCGACGGCGACCGCGGCGACCACGATCCGTCCGCGCAGCGCCGAGGGCGGAGGCGGAAGCCGGTGCGTGCTCACCGTGCGGGTCGAAGCGCGGTCTACCGCTTCTTCGAGCACAGCAGAACTCGTATGGCCGCCGGGGGAGCGGTGTTGAGACAAAACCTGGCCTTCCGTCTTCGGGGAGTCCGGTCGGACTACCGGGCGGGGGATCCCGGTTGAGCCGGTCGGGGTACCGGCTCGTCGTCCTGCTTGTGACCAGACCGTGACAACGGACCGGGGGAAGATAACGGCGCGGAGCCCCTAAGGGCAATCCCCGAAGCCGAGGATGACCGTTTAGCGGTCAGTGGGACATCCGCGCGTATGAGTCGTGACTCAGGGTCATGACCGGGCTACGAAAACCCCTCACGTACAGGCACGATGGGGTGAACCCCACTGTCATGCGAATGCGTGATGGCCGTCACAACGAGGTGAAGAGTGCGTGTGTCAACCGGTAGCGAAAGGTGACCTGAATCACGTATCCGGTGCTCCTCGACGACCAGCGCCGGGTGCTCCAACCGGGCGTTCCGCTGCGGGACGATCACCTGGTCCATCTCGCTCCACACCACGACGAACCGGGTGCGGCAGGGTCGCGACGGTTCGGCCAGCTCCGCCAGCAGGTCCGAACCGGGCCTCAACTGCCTGGTCAGCGCCGTGGGCAGGAGGTAGGCGGCCAGCGTGCCGCGGTGCGGGGTGCCGAGGGTGACCAGCGTGCGCACCCGCGCGTCCCCGTCCAGGCGTTGCACGTAATAACGGGCGATCAGGCCGCCCAGCGAGTGGCCGACCACGTGCACCCGGTCGGATCCGGTCTCCTCGCAGATCCGCTCGACGTGCTCCCCGAGCAGCGCCGCCGACCGCCGGACGTCCCCCGTCAACGCGGTCAGCACGCTGTAGTTCACGGCGTGCACCGCTCCGAAGCCACGCCTCCGCAGTGCCCCCGACAGCACTGCGAAGGCGGAGCGGTTGTCCCCGATGCCGTGCACCAACACGATCGGGGTGCCCGCGGCGTCCATGGCCGAAACCAGGAGCCCGCGCCGGCGGGGTGGCAGGTGGTCGGTGCGGTAGTGCCCCTCGGGCTTCACCCGCTCCTCCGCGACGCCCCACGGGTACAGGACGGTGCGCGCGGCCAGCCAGGCGGCCTCGACGGCGACACCCCGCACGCCGCCGGGTGAAGCGACGGCCCGCAGCACGCCGCCCGCCAGGCCGAGGGCCTCGCCCGCCACGCCCAGCCCGGCGTCCACGCCCGCGCCGACCCGGCCCGACCAGGTCTCCACGAGCCGCCGCACCGCGTCGCCCACCGGGCGGGAGGTAGGTGATGCCCTCACCGACGATCAGTACCCGACGGCCGACGTCCACAACCCCCGGTGGTCCCGACCGGTCGCCCGTCGCCGCCTGCCCGGTTTTGCTAGCGTCCGACCGGTGATGCGAACCGCTGAACCGGTCTCACCGATCCGCACGAGGCTCCGGACGGCGGTCGGGGCAGCCCTGGCGGGCTCGCTCCTCACCGCGGTGGCGCCGGCGGTCGGCGTGGTCGACGGCTCCGCGCCGCCCGCGTTCACCTCCTGGCCGTTGCTGGCGCTGCTCGCCGTGCTGCCGACCGCCCTGGCGGCGTTCTTCCTCTCGCGCGGGCAGGAGCTCACCGCGGCGGCGGCCCTCGTGGCGCCCGCCGTGTTCGCCCTCGGCCGGCTGCTCGCCGACCTGCAGCTCCTCGTCGACCCGGTCGACGCCGCCCGGCCCGAGCTGATGCGCGCGGCGAGCCTCGACCCGCCCGAGCCCGTGCTCGGCCTGTGGCTGCTGCCGGCCGGGCACGTGCTGCTGATCGCGGCCGGCGCGTTGGCCACCTTCGGCACGGAACCGGACGTGCGCAGCGAACGCGCGAGCTTCGCGCTGCCGGCCACGGCGGGCATCGTGGCGGGCATCGGCCTGTTCACCGCGCCGTTCACCTCGTCCGACGCGCTGATCCCGGCGCGCGGGACGGTCGACTCGCCGACGCTGCCGATGGTGGGCGGCCTCGTCCTCACCCTGGCCGCGCCCGCGCTCGCCGTCCTCGCGGCCAGCGCCACCACCCACGAGGCGCGCCGGGGCGGGCTGCTCGGCCTGGCCGCCGTCCTGCTCGGCGCCGCCGTGCCGCCGATCGCCACGGCCTTCTCGGTCGACGCGGTCGGCCCGGCCGTCGGTCCGTTCCTGGTCCTCGCCGCCGCCGTCGCGCTCGCCTGGCCGCAGCGGGCCGTCAAGGACGACGACGCCGAAGGGCACGACGTCGAACTGCCCGGCCAACGCCGCCTGCACGTCATCGCGGGCGCGTTCGGCCTGGTCGCCGCCGCGACGGCCGCCGTCGGCGCGTCGACCGACCACCTGGTCCTGCCCGACGGCTTCCCGCCGCCCGCGGACTACGCCGCGCGCCTGCTGTGGCCGGCCGCGATCGCCACCGGCGTCCTCGCCGCCGCGCTGCTGGCCAAGGCCGCCGTCCGGCCCGCCTTCACCGTCGCCGTCGTCACCATCCCGCTGAGCGCCGCCGGCGCGCTCGACGCCGTCTTCACCGCGACGCAGGTCGACGTGGTCGGGCCGGGGGTCGGCGTCTGGTTCACCGCGGGCTCGGTGGTCGCCGCGGCGGTCGCCGCCGTCACCGCCGCCCTGGCCGGCGCGGTCGAGCGGGACGAGGTGGGCACGGCCACGACCGAACCGCCGCTGCCGCTGATCGCCGCCACCCTGATCGCCGCGCTGCTCGCGGTCGGCGCGTTCAGCCTGCCCGTGCTGCGGGCGCCGGACTACGTGGCGATCGGCGCGTTCGGGCTGCGCGTCGGCTCGTTCGGACTGCTGGTGGCGTTGATCACGGTCGTGGTCGCGGCGGTGGTCGCGCTGAGGGCCAGGCCGGGCCGCGGCGCGGCGCTGCTGCTCGGCGCGGCCGTCGTCACGGCCGTCCGCGCCTGGGAGTACCCGCTCACCGCGGCGCGCGCCGCCGAGGCCGCCCCCGGCCCGGGGTTGTGGCTGGCCGCCGCCGCGACGGCCGCGTTCGTGGTCGCCGGGGCGTTGCGCACGGCCCGCTGAACCGATCGCGGGATCGGCGGCCCCGCCGGCGTTGGTGATCGACCTCACCACCTCTATGACGGAGTTCACGGGCGTGGGGTGCGGTGGACTCCGGACCGGTCGATAGTGTCTTGCGAAGCCGCGTCGAGCCGGTCCCCCCACGGCTGTGCCGGCGTTCCAGGTGATGCCTGGTACGTGTGCGCACCAGGCCCCAGCCTGGAGCGCCGGGACCTGGAGAGGACCGCACGACAGGACGCGGTGTCCGACACCGACGTCGCAGGAGACCCGAGTGGACCTGTACGAGTACCAGGCGAAGGACCTCTTCGCCGCCCACGACGTCCCGGTACTTCCGGGCGACGTGGCGACCACCCCCGCCGAGGCCAAGGCCATCGCCGAGCGCTTCGGCCAGACCGTCGTGGTCAAGGCCCAGGTCAAGACGGGCGGCCGCGGCAAGGCCGGCGGCGTCAAGCTCGCCGAGAACCCGGACGAGACCTCGGCCAAGGCCGAGGCGATCCTCGGCCTGGACATCAAGGGTCACATCGTGCACCGCGTGCTGGTGACCCCCGCGTCCGACATCGCCGAGGAGTACTACTTCTCCTTCCTCCTCGACCGCGCCAACCGCACCTTCCTGGCCATGGCCAGCGTCGAGGGCGGCATGGACATCGAAGAGGTCGCCGCGACCAAGCCCGAGGCCCTGGCCAAGGTGCCGGTGGACGCGATCAAGGGCGTCGACCGCGCCAAGGCCGACGAGATCGTGGCCGCCGCCAAGTTCCCG
Source organism: Actinosynnema sp. NPDC037264 (assembly GCF_055603705.1). Classification (NCBI taxonomy): domain Bacteria; kingdom Bacillati; phylum Actinomycetota; class Actinomycetes; order Pseudonocardiales; family Pseudonocardiaceae; genus Actinosynnema; species Actinosynnema sp. NPDC037264. The sequence goes on from NZ_JBVJVK010000052.1 coordinate 57,446, forward strand.
GCCGAGGTGGCCGACCAGGTCGCCGACGTCATCGTGAAGCTCTGGGAGACCTTCGTCTCCGAGGACGCCACGCTGGTCGAGGTCAACCCGCTGGTCCGCGACCCCGAGGGCAAGATCGTCGCGCTCGACGGCAAGGTCACCCTCGACGAGAACGCCTCCTTCCGCCACCCCGCCCACGAGGCGCTGGTGGACAAGCAGGCGGAGGACCCGCTGGAGGCCAAGGCCAAGGCGAAGGGCCTCAACTACGTCAAGCTGGACGGCCAGGTCGGCATCATCGGCAACGGCGCCGGTCTCGTGATGTCCACCCTCGACGTGGTGGCGTACGCGGGCGAGAAGCACAAGGGCGTCAAGCCCGCGAACTTCCTCGACATCGGCGGCGGCGCGTCGGCCGAGGTCATGGCCAACGGCCTGGACATCATCCTGCACGACCCCGACGTGCGCTCGGTCTTCGTGAACGTCTTCGGCGGCATCACCGCGTGCGACGCGGTCGCCAACGGCATCGTGGCCGCGCTGGGCATCCTGGGCGACGAGGCCTCCAAGCCGCTCGTGGTCCGCTTGGACGGCAACAACGTGGAGGAGGGCCGTCGGATCCTCGCCGAGGCCAACCACCCGCTGGTCACCGTGGTGGACACTATGGACAACGCGGCCGACAAGGCCGCCGAGCTCGCGGCTGCGGGGGTCTGACGATGGCAATCTTCATCACCAAGGACAGCAAGGTCATCGTCCAGGGCATGACCGGCGCCGAGGGCACCAAGCACACCAAGCGGATGCTGGCGTCCGGCACGAACATCGTCGGCGGCGTGAACCCGCGCAAGGCGGGCGAGAAGGTCGACTTCGACGGCAACGTGCTGCCGGTGTTCGGCTCGGTGGCCGAGGCTATGGAGGCGACCGGCGCCGACGTCACCGTGATCTTCGTGCCGCCGGCGTTCGCCAAGGCGGCCGTGATCGAGGCGATCGACGCGGGCATCGGCCTGGCCGTCGTGATCACCGAGGGCATCCCGGTGCACGACACCGCCGCGTTCTGGGCGCACGCCGTCGCGACCGGCAACAAGACCCGGATCATCGGCCCGAACTGCCCCGGCCTGATCAGCCCCGGGCAGTCCAACGCTGGCATCATCCCGGCCAACATCTCCGGCGCGGGCAAGATCGGTCTGGTGTCGAAGTCCGGCACGCTGACCTACCAGATGATGTACGAGCTGCGCGACTTCGGCTTCTCCACCGCCATCGGCATCGGCGGCGACCCGATCATCGGCACCACCCACATCGACGCGCTGGCGGCCTTCGAGGCCGACCCGGAGACCGCGGCGATCGTGATGATCGGCGAGATCGGCGGCGACGCCGAGGAGCGGGCCGCGGCCTACGTCAAGGACAACGTCACCAAGCCGGTCGTCGGCTACGTGGCGGGCTTCACCGCGCCCGAGGGCAAGACGATGGGCCACGCGGGCGCGATCGTGTCCGGCTCGGCCGGCACCGCGCAGGCGAAGAAGGAAGCCCTGGAGGCGGCGGGCGTCAAGGTCGGCAAGACGCCGAGCGAGACGGCCGCGCTGATGCGGGAGATCATGCAGTCCATCGGCTGACACTGGGCCGTTCGTGCGTGACCTGAGGGCCACCTCCCCGCCGGGAGGTGGCCCTCAGTGCGTGCCGGGACGAGTCAATGCGCACATTGGGGGGAACCACGGAGGTCCGGTCGCCGTCGGAGAGTGCGCATCGGCTAGCGTTCTGTCGACCCGAAATCAGTTCCGCAGGTGGAGGAGACCGCATCATGTCCCAGCCGTACGGCGCCCCTCAGCAGCAGCCGGGTCCGGCGCAGCCGGCGGTGGGTGTGAACCTGAACCTCATCCTTCCGCTGGTCGCCGCCGGTCTGGCGCTGATCGCGTTCCTGCTCGCGTTCGCCGACGACGTGCCGTCGTCGGAGTACCTGTACGCGGCGGGCATCCTCGCCGGCCTGTCCGTGCTGCCGCAGGCGCCCAAGGGCCTGCTGTACGCGGCGGTGCCGTTCGCGCTGATCCCCACCCTCGGCCTGCTCCAGGGCCTGATCACCACCGAGGCCGACGTCCAGGGCATGCAGATCGTGCTGCTGATCGTGTCGCTGCTGCTGGCGGCGGCGGTCGTGATGAGCCTGCTGCTCGAGACCGGCATCGTGAAGCTCCAGCCGAAGGCCGCGAACGTCTACGGCCAGCCGGGTGGCTGGAACCCGCAGTCCGGCGCGTTCCCGCAGCAGGGCCAGCAGCCGCAGCAGTTCGGCCCGCCGTCCGGCCAGTTCGTCCAGCAGGCGCCGCCGCAGCAGCAGGCCCAGCAGCCCGGCCAGCCGCAGCCGACGTCCTACATGCCGCAGCCCGGCCAGTTCGGCCAGCCCGGCCAGCAGCCCGGCCAGGGCACGCCGCCCGGCGGGTTCGGCGGCCCGCAGCAGGGCTGAGCACGTCGTGGGAGGGGTGGGGGGGGGGAGGGGGGGGGGAGCCCCCCCCCCCCCCGGTTCGCCGGGGGTTCCACCCGCAAGGCCCCCCTCCCCGGGAGGGCGGGGGGGGGGGTGGTGGGCAAAAAAACCCACCCATGTCCCGGAAGGAGA
>NZ_JBVJVK010000053.1:0-58742 GCF_055603705.1 Actinosynnema sp. NPDC037264
CGCCACCAGCACGAACGCACAGAAACCAAAGCAGCACAAGAAGACGAAGTCGACCACCCCACGACCCCGCCGAACAGGTTAAAGCTCAAGCTAGGTGGGGATGCTGCGGGTCCGTTGTGGGAGGGCTGGGTGTGGTGGACTCGGTGGGTGCGCTGCGGGTCCGTTGTGGGTGGGGGTGGGGCGGTGGATCACTCGGTTGGGCGAAGAGTGCAACCGGGGACAACCCGGATCGCATGTCTTCCGCTAGCCGGATAAAACGGCGGCCCGGCGGCGGGTACGGGTGGGCGTGAGGGTTGGTGGCTCAGAGGTTGGTGCGCTCAGGGGTTGGTGGGCTCAGGGGGTTGGGGGTGGGGCGGTGGGGTTTGGTGTGCCGAGGATGCTGGCGGTGAAGCCTGCGGTGGTGGCGAGGTCGCGCGCGGTGTTGGCGTGGGGATTAGGGAGTAGGACGAGGGGGTAGCAGTCGGACTCGATGTCGAGCACGGCGAGGGTGGTGCCGGTGGCGCGGAGTTCCGTGCCCGCACGGTCGAGGAAGTCGTAGGCCGGTTGGTTGTCCGTCAGGTCGGTGAACCAGGCCCAGGCTGTGGGGTCGGTGGGGCTGGATCGCAGGGTTCGGAGTTGGGCGATGATCTCGCCGGCCGCTTCCTTCCAGTCCACCTCGGCCAGCAGGTGGTGGTCGGTGAGGGCGTCGACCAGGGCGATCCACGCCAGCTCGGGCACGGGCTCGTCGATGCCGCGTTCGTCGAGGCGGTCGGCGTGGGTGTGGAGGTAGCCGTCGGGGTCGTCGTGGGCGTTGGTCACGCGGGCGGCGACGTCCGGGACGTCGGGGGCCAGCAGGGTGGCCAGTGCGACCAGTGCGTCCCGGGCCGTTGACGGCACGTTCGACCTCCTCGGGTGGCGGGTGGTGATCGTAGCAATGTGCTTAACCGATTCATGGTTGGTGGTGGGATGCCTCCGATCGTGCGTTGGGGGTTGACGCTTAACCGGTTAACTGATTGCATTCGCCTTCGAACGAGTTGTCCGCCGCCGGTTCGGATGTCAACGATGTCAACGACGACATGGTGAGGTAGACGTGGTCAAACGATGGGCTTTGGTGGCGGTGGCGGCGTTGCTCGCGCCGCTGCTCAGCACGCCGGCGGCGTCGGCCGCGAACGGGTTCTACGTCGGCAACGGGCGGTTGTACGACGCGAACGGCAGTGAGTTCGTGATGCGTGGGGTCAACCACGCGCACGCCTGGTACCCCGAGCGGACGTCGCAGGCGCTGGCGGACATCAAGGCGTTGGGCGCGAACAGCGTGCGGGTCGTGCTGAGCACGGGCGCGCGCTGGACGTGGACCAGCACCTCGGCGGTGTCCGCGATCGTCTCGCAGTGCAGGTCGAACCGGCTGATCTGCGTGCTCGAAGCGCACGACACCACCGGCTACGGCGAGCAGAGCGGCGCGGTGGACCTGAACAAGGCGGTGGACTACTGGCTGGGCGTCAAGAGCGCGCTCGTGGGCCAGGAGAAGTACGTCATCATCAACATCGGCAACGAGCCGTACGGCAACAACAACTACGGCAACTGGACCAACGACACCCGCAACGCCATCTCGCGCCTGCGGTCCAACGGCTTCACCCACACCCTGATGGTGGACGCGCCGAACTGGGGCCAGGACTGGTCGAACACCATGCGCAACAACGCGTCCACGGTGTTCAACGCCGACCCCCAGCGCAACACCGTCTTCTCCATCCACATGTACGGCGTGTACGACACCGCGTCGGAGGTCAGTTCCTACCTCAACGCGTTCGTCAACGCCCGGCTGCCGATCGTGGTCGGCGAGTTCGGCGACAACCACTCCGACGGCAACCCCGACGAGAACGCGATCATGGCCACGGCCCAGTCGCAGCGCATCGGCTACCTCGGCTGGTCGTGGAGCGGCAACGGCGGCGGCGTCGAGTACCTCGACATGGTCACCGGCTTCAACCGCGCCGGCCTGACCAACTGGGGCAACCGCATCTTCAACGGCGCCAACGGCATCCGGTCGACGTCCCGGCAGGCGACTGTCTACTGAGGACCGCGTCGGGGGATCGGCGACGGTCCCCCGACGTGCGGTCGCCTCACGGGTGGTGGCGGCCGGTGCGCTAGGCTCGGCGCCCGGTGACGGCCATCGACGTGAAGACGGGTGATGTGGTGGGGCGGCGGTTCGCCGTGCTGATCCGCGGCCTTCCCGGCACGGGGAAGACGACGACGGCGGCCCTGCTCAGGGACGCGCTGCCACCGTCGGTCCGCGTGTCGAACGATTCCGTCAGGTACATGGCGCACCCGCGCGACTTCACCGCCTTCACCCTGGAGGCCTCCGAACTGGCGTGCCTCGACCTCGCGCTGTCCTATTGCGACAGCGGGTTCCTGCCGGTGGTGGACGGCGTGTTCGAGGACGTCGACTTCCTGGCCGGCCAGGCGTTGCGCTTCGAACGGCGCGGCTACCAGCTGATCACGATCTCGCTGACCGCCGACGTGGCCGACCTGCTGCACCGCAACCTGCTCCGCGACCCGCTCCAGCGGATGGACGAGGCCCGGATCCACCAGCTGCACTCGGCTTTCCGGCCGGTCGGCGTGCCCCTGGAGATCCGGGGGAAGCTGCCCGAGGAAGTCTGCGACGACGTGCTCGACATCATCGAGCTCGAACGGACCGAGGGGCCCACGGTCGAGGTCGGCGGGCACGAGGTCGACCTGCTCTTCCTCCGCCACGGCGAGCCCGACCACCCGCGCGAGGGCCACCCGGACCCGTTCGGGACGGGGCTGTCCGCGCACGGCCGGGCGGAGGCGTGGGCGGCGGGCGCGGCGGTGCGGAGGTTCGTGCCGGACGTCGTGTTCAGCTCGGACTTCGCAGTGGCCTGGGACACCGCCCGGCTCGCGACCGCGGGACTGGACGTGACGGTCGAGCGCTCCGAGGCCCTGCGGGAACCGGTCCTGAACGGCGACTTGGTCGAGGTCGCGCCCGATGCGGCCCGTGCGTTGGCGTTCTTCGACGACCTGCCCGCGCGCTACGGCGGCAAGCGCGTGCTCGTGGTCGGCCACGCCGGGCCGCACTCGTGGCTGGTCGGACGGGCGCTCGGGGCGGACCTGGAGGGCGTGCGGCGACTGCGCTGGGACACCGGCTGCTTCAGCCGGTTCACGCTGTCGGCCGAGGAGACCCGGGTCGAGGCGGTGAACGTGCCGCCCGGCTCGGTGGTGCCCGGCCGGCGGCTCGGCGGCGTTTGACCCGTTCGGTCCCGTGGTCGGACCTCCGCCGCGGGCGTGCCGCCCACCCGAATGGCCGTCGGCCGAACGCACGTTGTCAGCGCGCCACCGCCGTCCCTACGTTCGGACGATGACCAACGACTGGATCGGCAGACGTGCCCTGCTGCGCGGGACGGTGGCGGCCGGTGTCGTCACCGCGTTCGGCGCGGGCGTGGCCGAGGCCGCGGTCCCGGGCTTCTACCACCCCTTCACCGGCTACCGGATCACCGGCACCTGGCAGGACCACCTCAACCGCGGTTCGCTCGGCGGCATCGACTACGGAATGGCCGTCGGCACCCGGCTGCCCGCGGCCGGCGGCGGCGTGGTGACCAACACCCCGGACAACGGCACGGGCGGCCACACCGTCACCATCCGGCACGACAACGGCTACCGCACCCAGTACCTGCACCTCTCGCAGTTCCTGCTGGCCAACGGCACGAGGGTCGGCATGGGCGGTGTGGTGGGGCTGTCCGGCGGCGCGGTCGGCGCGCCGGGATCGGGCTCGTCCACCGGACCGCACCTGCACTGGCACATGATCGACCCGGGCGGCACGCGCATCAACCCGTTGCTCTACCTCGGCAGCGGCGCCGGGCTGCCCAAGACGACCACCGAGCAGGACGGCGTCCCCGGCACCGTCCTGTGGCAGCGGGCGCAGAACTGGTTGCGCCTCGAGCAGGGGTACACCGGACCGATCGACGGCGTGCCGGGCACGAGCACGTACGCGGCGTTGCAGCGGGCGATGCGCGCGTACGGCTACGCGGGTCCGATCGATGGCGTGCCCGGTGCGCAGACGTGGGCGGCCGTGCAGCGGTTGGCGGCACGGTGGGGCTACACGGGCCCGATCGACGGGGTGATGGGCCCGAACTCGTGGCGCGGTTTCGCGCGTTTCCTCAACCAGGACAAGTACGACTGACCCGTCATCGCCCGAACGCGGCGAGCAGGTGGCGTCGCACCGGCGAGGGCGTGGCGGGCAGGACGAGCGAGGTGGTGAGGACCGGGTCGGCGAGCTGCCGGAACGCGATACCCGGTGCGGGCGGCAGGTCCGTGACCCGGTAGAGCACCGTCCACGACGGTGGTCCCGACGCGATGTCCGCCAGGGTCCGCTGGAGCGTGGTGAACGGCGGCCCGGCCGGCGGCACGGGGCCCGATGCCCGCAGCGCCGTCGTGATCAGGCCGTGGAACGGCGGGTTGTGCTCGCGGGGAGCCAGTCGCAGCGGCAGGTCGGCGAGATCGCCGAGGTGCGATTCCCGGCGGTCGGCGAGGGCGGCCGGCAGCGCCACGTGCAGCGGATCGGTCCACACCGGCACGACCGTCAGCCCCGGCGCGTCGGTCGCCGCCCGCACCAGGGCCGCGTCCAGCTCCCCGTCCCGCACGGCCGCCAGCCGCCGCGCCGGTGGCGACTGGTCCAGCCGCACCCGCAGCCCCGCGGCGTCCAGCCTGGCCAACGCGCGGTAGAGGCGTTCGCCGGCGCCGTTGACCGTGCCCAGCCGCACCACGCCCTCCGCGCCGGACGCCACCCGCGCGGCCACCTCGCGGGTGCGCCGCACGGCCGCGAGCACGGCCCGTGCCTCGGGCAGCAGCCGTTCACCGGCCGCCGAAAGCCGCACCAGGCGCCCACCGCGGTCGAACAGCGTCACGCCGAGCTCCCGCTCCAGCCGCTTGACCTGCTGGCTCACCGCCGACTGCACGATGTGCAGCCGCTGCGCCGCCCGCCCGAACCCGCCTTCGTCGACGACCGCCAGGAAGGCCTCCAACTGCCGGAACTCCACGCCCCCTCGATCCATCACGTCCGGTGATCCCCGCCATCGTCAACCGCTCCTGGTCCGCGCGTTGTTCCCGCGCTTGACTCGGGGCATGTCAACGATCACCGTCATCCCCGCCGACACCGCCGAGCTCGTGCCCCTGACCGGCGGCAGCGCGTTCCGGCTCCTGGCCGACGGCGGCGCGTTCGGCGTCAACCGGCTGACCCTCGACGTCGGCGCGGACGGCGCGAAGCCCCATTTCCACGAACGGTCCAGCGAGCTGTTCTACGTGCTCGACGGCGTGCTGGAGTTCCGGCACGGTACGACGACCACAGTGGACCGCGGCGGGCTGGTCATCGTGCCGCCGAACGTGCCGCACGCGTTCGGCGCCGCTCCGGGCCATCACGCCGACCTGCTCGTCGTCCTCACGCCCGGTGTCGAGCGGTTCGGCTACTTCCGCCACCTGGGCCGCATCGCGCGCGGCCTGGACACGTTCGACGCCCTGCGGTCGGAGCAGGACCGCTACGACGTCCACTTCACCGGGTGACGGGAACCCCGCCCGGGCGGACGGGGTTCCCGCGCCGGGTCAGGCGTTCGGGTCGAACGGGATGCCGCTCGGCTTCGCCTGCGCGAGGTTGTGGTTGAACGCGCCGTCCTTGATGGCCAGGCTCGCGCTGCCGAAGTCGGCCCTCACCAGGATGTCGCGGATGCCCGCGGGGAAGTGGTCCCAGCTGACCAGGTCCGGGTACTGCCACGTGCCGTAGTGGTTCTCCGGCTGCTCGCCCGCGCCCGCGAGGCGGAAGCAGTGCGTGCTCAGGCCGTCCTTGTGGTAGACGATCTTGGGGTGCGTGCCCTCCCAGGCGACCTGGGAACGCGGGTAGGTCGAGTACTTGCCGTGCGCGGACGTGGACACGTAGTGGGCCTGGTCGCCGCTGACCCACACGACGACGTGCTCGATGTCGTGGCGGTGGCCGCAGCAGTCCCAGCCGGCCACGGCCTGGTCCTTCTCGAAGTACAGGTCGTAGAGGTAGGCGCACCAGTTGTTGTTGCACTTGGAGCGCGAGTACGAGTTCGTGTTGTCCAGGTCGGACTGGTCGCGGCACTGGCCGTTGAGGGCGCCGGAGTTCTTCAGCCCGGTGGCCACCGCGCCGGACGGCGAGATCGCCGGTGTCGGGTAGCAGCCGTCGGTGTCGTAGTCGAACGCCGGCTGCCACTTGCCGTCGGCGGCGGCGTGGCTCGCGGGCAGGGCCTGTGGCGGCTCGGCCCACGCGGCGCCGGGTACGAGCACCGCGAGCAGAGTCGCGCCCACGAGCGCGCTCAGCAGTCTCACGGTCGTCCGCCTGGTTCGGGAAGGGGTGCGGGACGGGTCGGTCAGCTGGGCGGTCACGACGACCATGCCCTCCATCCGGTGTCGAGTGGCACGGCGGCGGAGCGGCCGGTGTCGCGGAGATCATCGGCCGGCACCGAGGTTCCCGGCCGGGGCGTGACGTCGTCAACCCGCCGATGGTCGCGGCGAGGCGAACAGGCGGCGAACATCGGCGGACCGGGTGGCGGGGGCCGCCACCCGGGTCGCGACCTCAGTTGAACGGGTTGTCGTAGAACGCGCCGCGCGAGACCGGCGTCGCGGTCGAGCCCGAGAAGTGGAGCCCTTCGTAGACCAGGCCGATGTTCTGCACGACGCCGGCGTAGGGCAGGTCGACGTTGACCACGCCGGACAGGCCGTGCCCGCCGCCGCAGGCCTCCGGCCGGTAGCCGTCCTCGCGGGAGTACCACTGGTGGAAGGCGCCGTTGACGTTGACCGTGAGCTTCGTGCTCGTGTAGCTGGACTGGCGGCACAGCGTCAGGTCCAGCCGGTAGAGGGAGTTGCCGTCGTCGAACCGGACCGTGCCGACCAGTCGGCCGACCAGCGTGGTGTAACCGCCCGAGTAACCCCTGAGCTGGATGTCCACCGGTTGCGCGGGACCGTAGGCCGCCTGTGCGGGCGTGGCCGTCAACGAGGCGCCGAGGAACACGGCGGACGTGAGGGCGAGGAAGGTGGTGAAGCGTCTGCGCAAGCCGCTGCTCCGAGACATACGAGCACTCCTTGATCAGGATGGGCCGCGCTCACCCCGGCGAACGCGGCGGCGGATGGTGGTCGGAGCAGGGTGGACGCCGAACCGCCCCGCTCACCAGCCGCTGTCCAGGCGCAACCGTGAAGTTGGCCTGTTCGCGGCAGTGGTGTGCCGCCGCCGAGAGCCTGCGGCGCTCGCACGAGTGGACCGGGTTGCGGAACGTTGCGCAAAGCCGTGCCGCGCGACCGCGTCGGGAGGCTGCTGCGCCGGGAGCGGTCCGGCGTGTCAGTCGTGGTCGAGCAGGGGCAGGGTGAGCCGGAAGCGGGCGCCTTCGCCGAGGGCCGTGTCGAGGTCGAGGTCGCCGTCGTGCGCGCGGGCGAGGGAGCGGGCGATGGCCAGGCCCAGTCCGGCGTTGGCGCCGCCCGTGCGGTTGCGGGAGTGGTCGGCGCGGTAGAAGCGGTCGAAGACGCGGGTCGCCTGCTCGGCGGTCAGGCCGGGGCCCTCGTCGGCCACCTCCAGCACGGCGCGGCCGTCCGCCGTGCCGACGCCGATGCGGACGGTGGTGCCCGGCGGGGTGTAGGTGGCGGCGTTGCCGACCAGGTTGGTGACGACCTGGCGCAGGCGGTCCTCGTCGCCGTGCACCGGGGCCGGGCCGGGTGGTCCGGCGCCGCCGGGGCCGGTCAGCTCCACCGTCCGGGACGGGTCGAGGGCGCGCAGGTCGTGCCGGGCTTCGTTGGCGAGGGTGCGCAGGTCCATCGGGGCGGGGTCGAGCTGGCCCTCGGGCGCCTCGTCCAGCCGGGCGAGCAGCAGCAGGTCCTCGGTGAGGGCGGTGAGCCGGGTGGCCTCGCGGTCGATCCGGCGCATCGCCTCGTCCACGTCGGCGCGCTCGGGCAGCGCGCCCATCCGGTAGAGCTCCGTCGAGCCTTTGATGCCGAACAGCGGCGTGCGCAGCTCGTGGCTGACGTCCGACAGGAACGCGCGCGTGCGGGCCTGCGCCGCGGCCCGGTCGGCGAAGGCCTGTTCGAGCTGGCCCAGCATGGTGTTGAGGGAGGCCGCGAGGTGCCCGACCTCCGTGGTCGGCGCGGCGAGGACGGGCACGCGCCGGGTGAGGTCGCCGTCGGCGATGGCGGCGGTGGTGTGCTCGATCCGGCGCAGGGGTCGCAGGCCGCGGCCGAGCGCGAACCAGCCGACGGCCGTCAGCAGCACGAGCAGCACGCCGCCGCCGGCCAGGCTCGTCGCGCGGAGCCGGGCGACGGTGGCGTCGGCCTCGGCGAGCGGCGCAGCGGCGATCACCGTGCCGCCCCAGCCGGTGACCGGCCGGGCCACGGCACGCCACCGCGCCGAGTCGCCCGCGGCGAGCAGGTCCACGGCGTCACCCCCGGTCGGGACGGCGTGCAGCTCGTCGGGCGAGGGCACCGTCGCGCCGGCCAGCCGGGCGGCCTGGATACCGCCCGCGGGCTCGCCGTCCGCGTCCAGGTACACCAGGTACGGCGTGCCGACCAGGTCGAGGGCCGGGTCGAGGAGGTCGGGGTGGCGGGTGGCGTCGACGGCCTCGGGCGGCCCGGTGGTCGACACGCCGGAGACGATCTCGGCGAACGAGCGCAGCTGGTCGTCGATCCGGGCGAGCTGGTAGCGCTCCAGCTGGTCGGACACGACCGCGCCGACGAGGCCCAACCCGGCCAGCAGCAGGCCCGCGGTGAGCAGCAGCAGCCTGGCCCGCAGCGAGAACCGGCCCAGCACGCGCCTCACCCCGTCGGCTCCCGCATCACGTAGCCGACGCCGTGCACGGTGTGGATCAGCTTGGGGTCCTCGACGTCGACCTTGCGCCGCAGGTAGGAGATGTAGGTGTCGACGATGCCCGCGTCGCCGCCGAAGTCGTAGCGCCACACCCGGTCGAGGATCTGCGCCTTGGACACCACGCGCCCGGCGTTCTCCATCAGGTAGCGCAGGAGCCGGAACTCGGTGGGGGAGACGCGGACGGGCCGGCCCGCCCGCGTCACCTGGTGGCCCTCGGCGTCGAGCGCGAGCGCGCCCACGGTCAGCACGCCGGCCTGGTGGCCCGAGGTGCGGCGCAGGATCGCGCGGATCCGGGCGATCAGCTCCTCCAGGTCGAACGGCTTGGTCACGTAGTCGTCCGCGCCGAGCGACAGCCCGGTGACCTTGTCGGACTGGCGGTCCCGCGCGGTGAGGAAGAGGACGGGCACCGGACCGCGGTGGCCCTCCGCGCGCCGCTCGCGCAGCCGCCGGACCACCTCGAACCCGTCCACGTCCGGCAGCATCACGTCGAGCAGCACGAGGTCGGGCGGCTCCGCGGTGGCCGCGGCGAGCGCCTCGGCGCCGGTCGCCGCGGACGTCACCCGGAAGCCGGCGAACCTCAGCGTCGCGGACAGCAGCTCGCGCACCGTGGCCTCGTCGTCCACCACCAGCAGCGTCATCGCCCGTCCCTGTCCCTCCACGCCGGCCAGGATACGGAGGCCAACCTGAGGGAACCGTCGACGAGCAGGCTGCCCGCGAAGCCCGCCGCGGCGCCGGCCACCAGCCCCAGCCCGAGCGCCGCCGGCGGGTCCGCCGCCAACCGCGCGTCCAGGACCGGGAGCGTGAACCCGAACGCGCCGATGCCCAGCTCCACCGACACGCGTGACAGCAGCGCCGACCCGGCCAGCGCCGCCCCCACCGCCGCCGCGAGCCGCGTCGAGGCGCGCGCGGCACGGCGCAGCGGCCCGCCGTCGGGACCGACGGACCGGGCGACGACGACGCCGAGAACCAGCAGCACGACCGCCGCGACCCACGTCAGCGGCCCGCCCGGCGCGGGAGGCGCGACCGCGTCCAGGACGCACGAGAGCGCGCCGTCCGAGGTCAAGGTCCACGGCACGCCCAGCCCGAGCGACACCGCGCCGAACACCACCACCGGCAGCCCGAGCAGCACCGCACCGGTCGCCGCGGCACCCCCGGACATCGACGCGACGAGCAGGCACGCGACCGTGAGCGCGACCGCCGTCCACACCACGCCCCGCACGCGCACCCGGAACCGCGTGACCAGCCAGCACACCCCGACGACCGCGAGCACCCAGCCCACCGCGCCCGCCGCCGCGGACCATACCGGCACCGCGAACCCGGCACCGAGCGCGTCGACCGACCCGCCCCGGCCGAGCGGACCCGCCGCCGGCACCCCGCAGGCGGACGCTCCGGACCCGCCGCCCGTCGCACCGCCCGGCAGCGTCACCGTTCCCCGAGCCGACCACGCCACCGCGGCCAACCCCGCCGGGAACGCCACGACCGCCGCCGCACCGCGACCGAGCAGACCGTCCCGACCGCGCAGCAGCAGCCACCCCAGCACCACCGCGCCCACCAGCGAGACACCCAGCGGCACCACCGTGACGCCACCCCGCACGGCGAACGGCAGATCACCCGACGGCACCGCGCCGAACTCCGCCGACCCGCCCGCGGCCAGGGCGACCACGGCCGCCGTCAGCCCGCCGAACGCGCCGATCCGGTCGGCGTCGAGCAGGAACAGCCCGGCCGCCGCGACTCCCGCCATGGCGGCCAGCGCCGCGACCGCCGCCACCACGCCCCGGCACACCTCCCGCAGCGCGACCATCACACGTCACGACGCCGGAAGACGACGAACGCGGCGGCCAGCACCGCGGCGACACCGAGGCACATCCCGGCCAGGTTCAGCCAGGGGTGCGGGTAGGCGGGGTCCGGCACCGTGGTGAGCACCGCGACCGCGCCCTTGCTCGGCCAGAAGTCGAACAGGCCCTGGAGCCACGACGGGAACAGCCCCGACATCGCCGGCACCAGGAACACGATCCCCACCAGCGTGGCGAGCGCGCCCGCCGTGGCACGCATGATCGTCCCGAGACCGATCGCGAGCAGCGCGATCGCCGCGAGGTAGAGCCCGCCGCCCGCCACGGCCGGCAGCACGCCCGGGTCGCCGAGCCGCGCGTGCGGCACGCCCTGCCCGGCCAGGAGCGCCTGGCCGAGCAGGAACGCGGCGAACATCAGCGCCTCGCCCGCCACCGCGGCGACGGCGGTGGCCACCGCCACCTTGGCCGCCAGCAGCCGGTGGCGGCGCGGGGTGGCGGCCAGCGACGTGCGCAGCAGGCCGGTCGCGTACTCGGAGGTGACGACCAGGATGCCGAGCACGCCGATGATCAGCTGGGCGACGATGTAGGTGGTCAGGCTGAGGTTCGTCGGGTCCCACGCCAGTCGCTCCGCGGCAGACGAGCCCGCGTACTCCGCGCCCGCCGTGCCCATCGACAGGAACGTGATGCCGAGCCCGACCCCGAACAGGCAGGCCAGGGTGTACCAGGTGGAACGCAGGCCGCGGAGCTTCACCCACTCCGCGTGCAGGGCGTGGCCGAACCGCACCCGGGTCACCAGGCCGCTCACGCCGCCGCCCCCTGGTACTCGACGCTGTCCCTGGTCAGCTCCATGAAGGCGTCCTCGAGCGAGGGCCGTTGCGGTGTCAGCTCGGTGAGCACGACCCGGTGGTAGGCGGCGAGCTTGCCGATCTCCTCGCTCGTCAGGCCGGCCACGACCAGCGACGACTCGGGACCTTCCCGCACGGTCGCGCCGGACGCGGTCAGCCGCAGCGCGAACTCGGCCGGTTCGGGCGTGCGGACGAGCACGGCGCCCTCGCCGCTGCCGCGCAGGAACTCGGCCACGCCCGTGTCGGCGATGAGCCGACCGCGGCCGATGACGACCAGGTGGTCGGCGGTCTGCGCCATCTCGCTCATGAGGTGGCTGGAGACCAGCACCGCGCGTCCCTCGCGGGCCAGGGACCGCATGAAGTCCCGGATCCAGCGGATGCCCTCGGGGTCGAGCCCGTTCACCGGCTCGTCGAAGATCAGCACGCGCGGGTCGCCCAGCAGCGCCGCCGCGATGCCGAGCCGTTGCCGCATGCCGAGCGAGAACCCGCCCGCCCGCTTGCCCGCCACGCCTTCGAGCCCGGTCCGGGCGAGCACCTCGTCGACCCGCCGCCGGGGCAGGCCGTTGCTCACGGCCAGTGCCAGCAGGTGGTCGTACGCCTTGCGGGCGCCGTGCACGGCACCCGCGTCGAGCAGCGCGCCGACCTCGGTCAGCGGCACGGGCAGGTCGCGGTAGCGGCGCCCGGCGACGGTGGCGGAACCGCTCGTGGGCGCCGCCAACCCCAGGATCACCTTCATGGTCGTGGACTTGCCCGCGCCGTTGGGCCCGAGGAACCCGGTCACCTGCCCGGCCTCGACGGTGAACGACAGGTCGTCCACCACGGTGTCGGGCCCGTACCGCTTGGTCAGGCCCTTTACCTCGATCATCGTCATGGGGCCGAGCCTGGCGCGCCTGCCTGGCCGATCCCTGGGCGCTCCTGGGAGAACCCTGGGAATCCGACGCACCCGGCCGTGCGCCGCGGACCACCGCCGCGGCGCACTCACAGGGAACACCCAGACCTGTCGGCCCTATGCGGTGGTGAGCAGGTGCGCCGGCACCGCGTCCGCCAACGCCCGGTAGCCGGCGGGGTTGAGGTGCAGGTGGTCGCCGCTGTCGTAGGCGGCCTTGAGCCTGCGCGGCTGGGCGGGGTCGCGGACCGCCTGGTCGAAGTCGATCACGGCGTCGAACCGGCCGCTGGTGCGGATCCAGGTGTTGACCGCCTGCCTGGCCTGCTCGTGGTGGCCCGCGGCGTCGTCGTAGCCGTTGCCCCCGAACGGCAGGAGCGTCGCGCCGAAGACGCGGATGCCCTGGGCCTGGGACTGGAGGATGATCTGGTCGTAGGCGTCGATCAGCTCGGCGGCGATCTGGCGCCGGCCTGCGTCGGTGGCGGGGGAGCCGCCGATGTCGTTGACGCCCTCGAAGACCACCAGCCACTCGATCCCGCTCTGGGCCAGAACGTCGCGGTCCAGGCGGGACAGCGCGGTCGGTCCCAGGCCGCCCCGCAGCACGCTGTTGCCGCCGGCGGCCTGGTTGACCACCGCGACGTCCGCCGTGTCCGGCTGGGCCTGGAGCCTGGCCAGGAGCTGGTCGGGCCAGCGGTTGTTGCCGTTGGTGGTGGAACCCCGCCCGTCGGTCAACGAGTCGCCGAGCACGACCAGGGAGGCCGTGCTCGGACCGGACAGGACCTCGACGCCGCTGAGGAAGTACCAGTGGTCGGTGGGCGTGGAGCCGGACATCGCGTCCGCGTCGACGTGGTTGCCGGCCAGCAGGTGCGAGGTGGTGCGCGAGCCGGGGTGCGAGGTGATGCCGGTGGAGGCCTGTCCCTGTGCCAGGTACGTCGTGACGGTCAGGTTCGCCTGGGCCGCGAGGGGAAAGGAGATCGGATCGGAGACCGCCTGGGCGCCCTTCTGGATGGTCGTTGACGCCTTGCCGTGGAAGGTGACGGGGCGCGACGTGCCGGGTTCGACGGCGTTGACGCCGGCCAGACCGCCGCGGGGCACGGCGACGGTGACGGCGGTGATGGGCAGTGGCGCGCCGCCGAAGGCGTTGGAGAACCGCAGCCTGAGCTGGTTGCCGCCGACGGAGACGTGCACGGTCTGGCGCAGGGTGGCGTTGGCCAGCACCACGCCGTTCTGGGTGAACGGCGCGGGTGGCATGTTGGACGACTCGGTCAACTGGGGCATCGACGCCCACGTGTGCACCCAGCGTTCGGTCGCGGTGGACGACGGCTCCGCGCCGATCGCCTGCGACGCCACCACGAGGGCCGCCGCGGCGGCCAGGCCGGTGATCGACGAAGTCCTGCTCATGATCCTCCTTCGCGCGGCCGGTCGGCGGGAACCGCAGGGGGTCCCCACCGACCGGGCGGGGCGTGATCAGCGGGTCGTGCAGGTCGGGGCGACACCGGTGCCGACGCCCGTGCCCTGGAAGCCGAACTCGGTGGACTGGCCGGCGGCCACGCGGCCGTTGTAGCTCGCGTTGGTCCACCGGACGGTGCCGGTGTCGCCGTCGCGCTGGGCGTTCCAGGCGTTGGTGACCGTTGCCCCCGGGGGGAGGGTGAGCGTCACGGTCCAGCCGTCGATGTCCGACGACCCGGCGGTGACCTCCACGGTGGCGGTGAAGCCGCCGTTCCACGAGTTCAGGGACGCGGACGCGGTGCACCCGGCCGGACTGGTCGTGGTCGTGGTGGTAGTGGTGGTGGTGCTGGTCGGTGTGGTGGTCGTCGTCGGATCGCCGGGTGTGACCCGGTGGCTCTCCGGTGGGCCGAGGTAGCTGTACTTCAGGCCCCCGGTGTCGACCACCAGCTTCTGGAGCACGGCGGTGGGGTCGACGGCCCAGAACTTCAGGGTGTGCACGCCGGGGGACGCGACGGCGAACGTGGTCGACGTGCGGTTGACGGCCTCCAGGGCGTTCAGCTCCCAGCCCTTGTTCATGGCCGTGTCGTCCGACCCCGTGGCGGTCGTGGTGTTCACCGTCTTCGGCGCCTGGTCGTCGATCGACATCGCGTACTCGACGCCGGCGCCGGGGCGGACGTTGTTGCGCGGCGACAGGTACGCCCACACCGTGACCGGTCCGGTCGTCGTCAGGTTGACCTGGTACTCCAGGCGTGCACCGTCGCCTCCCGGTGTCTGGTCGGCGGCGGTCACCGGGCTCGGCCGCATGCCCGACCCGGTGCGGCCGATGTCGGGCAGGTGCGACCACGAGACGCCGTTGCCGTCGACGGCCTTGGTGTAGTGGTCGGCCTCGATGGAGACGTAGCCGTTCGCCTCCACGAACCCCTCCGGCGGCGCGTCGGGCTTGTTCACCACCGCCTGCACGGTGACGGTGCGGCCCGCGCCGGTGACGGCGATCGGGACCGTCGTCCTCCCGGCGGGCGCCCGGGACCAGTTGACCGTGAGCGTGGCGCGGGTCTGCTTGGTGACGGTGCCACTGGCCGGGGTCGCGGTCAGCCACGGCACGGACGGCGTGATCCGGTAGGTGAACGGGCTCGTGCCCCGGTTGAACACCTCGACGTGCTGGGCGGGCTGGGTCTGGTAGGGGCTGAACTCCGGCAGCACCGGCTGCCCGGTGGCGTTGGGCCACCAGCTCAGCGAACCGTCGATCGCCACGCCCATCGACGCCGCGGACGGCACGGTGATGCGCTGCACCGCCGGGTAGATCTGGTCGGGCTCCGGCGGTTCCTGCCAGCTCGCGTTGTTGCCGTAGCGGGCCTTGTCGCCGTAGCCGAACTTGGTCTGGGTCTGCCAGCCGGTCCACTTCCCGCCGGCGAGGGTGGTGTTGTAGTGGTTGGACATCGCCACGTCGTCGGCCAGGCGCGCCTCGGCGGTCGCGGCGAGGTCGTTGGTGGCCGCCCGGCCTTGTGAGGCGTACCAGCGGTTGAGGAACTGCGCCTTGCGCAGCGCGTACAGGTTGGCGGTGGCCTTCGCCGGGTAGAGCACGAGCTGGTGGTAGGCGTCCTGGTCGGTCGCGGGCAGCGTGCGGCCCACCGCCTGGGCCTTCGCGGCCAGCGCTTGCCACTCCGCCGTGACGCGGTCCAGCTCGCCGTAGTTCTCGATGCTGTACGGGGTCATCGCGTCGTCGGTGGTGATCGCGCCGGCCGTGTCCCTGGTGTAACGCCGGTTGGTCGCTTCGGGCTTGCGGCGCGCCTGCAACTGCCCGTAGGTGTGCAGGACGTCGGCGATCGCGGGCGCGGCCTGCTCGCCGAAGTTCTGGGCGGCGTACTGGCGGGTCCACTCGGCGATGCCGTCGGCGGGGATGGCGGCGGGGATGGCGGCGGGGTTCCAGGCGTAGTCGAGGAAGAACTGGGTGGGCGCCTCCTCGTTCTTCAGGTCTCCGACGTTGACCACCCACAGCCGGTCGATGCCGCTCTGGTACGACAGGTCGAGCTGTTCACGGGTGTTGGCCAGGTTGATCGTGTCGACCCACTTGTAGTTGCGCCCGCCGCCCACGTAGTCGAAGTGGTAGTACAAGCCGTACCCGCCCGCTCGGGGCGCGAGCGCGGGGTCCGGGACCTTGCGCATGTTGCCCCAGTTGTCGTCCGCGAACACCACCGTGACGTCGTCGGGCGGGCGCAGGCCGCGGTCCCAGTAGCGCTGGACCTCCTTGTAGAGCGTGAAGACCTGCGGGATCCGGTCGAGCGGCGTGCTGCTCTCGCGGTCGAGGATCTGGCGTTGGCTCGCGATGATGCTCCGCATGAGTTCGACGCCGTCGCCGTCCGGCAGGCTGGTGTCGCCCTCACCGCGCATGCCCAGGGTCACGACGCCCTCGAACTTCTCCCGCTCCATGCGCTTGATGCCGTCGGCCCAGTAGTTCTGCACGGCGGTGGCGTTGCGCACGAAGCTCCACTCGCCGTTGCCGCCGTAGCGGGTCGGGTTGCGCTTCCACTCCTCGATGCCGCGCATCATCGGCGCCTCGTGCGAGGTGCCCATCACGACGCCGTACCGGGTGGCGGTGGCGTGGTTGGCGGGATCGTCCTCGGCGAACGCCCGGCCCCACACCGCCGGCCAGAGGTAGTTGGCCTTGAGCCGCAACATGGCCTCGAAGACCTTCTCGTAGTACAGGCGGTTCAGCCCGCCGGGCTGGCCGGGCGCGAGGCCGGGGCCGAACGTCGCCCGTGCCCACCGACCGGTGGAGGGGTTCTCGTCGTTGATGAACACGCCCCGGTACTTCACCGCCGGCGTGCCCTGCGAGTGGCTGCCCGGCCGTACGTACAACGCGCTGTGCTTGCGGGCCGGCACGTCGTCGAAGTAGTGCCACGGCGACACCCCGATCCGCCGCGACACGTCGTAGACGCCGAAGATCGTGCCCCGCTGGTCGCTGCCCGCGATCACCAGCGCCCGGCTCACCCCCGCCACGGGGTTCTCGACCACCTGTTGCAGCGACGTCTCCCACTTGCCCCGGATCCGGGCGACGTCGAGCTTCCCGGCGGACACCAACCCGTCGATCAGCGCGCTGCGGCCGAGCGTGCCGACCAGCACCGCTTCACCGGACGTCGGCGTGCCCGTGGAGACGGTCGGCCGCACGCCGGTGACGCGCTCCACGTCGGTGCGCAGGTCGTCCACCACCCGCACCACGCCCGGGAAGTCGCCACCGCTCACGAACAGCGGCGCGGCCCGGCCGTTCGCGGCGAGCGCGAACCCGCCGTCCACCGGGGCGAACGAGACGTAGTCGCCTTCGGCGGCGGCCGACGCGTCCGGCGCGCGGGCGGTCATCACGACCGCCGGCGCCACCGCCGCGACGACGACCAGGCCGAGGATCGCGGACACGACTGGTGAGCGGCTCATGAGCGGACCTCGTAGGTGACCGGGGAACGAGCGGGGATGGTGGAGGTGAGCGCGCCGCCGCTGGTGGTGATCGGGGTCTGCGCCGCGGTGTTGTTCGAGCCGTTGGTGAGGTGCGGCACGGCCTGCGTGCTCATGCCCGTGACGGGCACGGAGACGGCCGAGCAGGTGGTGTTCAGCGCCACGACGGCAGGCGAGCCGTCCGCGTTGCGGAACGCCTGGGAGAAGCCGAAGCCGTCGATGCGCTGGTAGGTGGTCGCGGCGTTCACCGTGACGGCGGTGGCCGCCGAGGCGACCGGCGCCGCGCTCACCGCCACGACCGGTGCCGCGGCGACGGCGGGCAGCCGTCGCCGTTGGAACATCCTCTGGAACATCGTCGTCCCTCCGAGTCGCTCCCGCCCGTTGCGGAAGTTAGGGACGCGGAGCGGGGGAGGGCAACCAGGGCGAACGCGCGCGAACGCCGGACGAGCGGACGTGTCCGCAGGTCGAAAGCTTTCGATCAACTGTGGAAACGCTTCGGAACTTCACTCGTTCGGCGCAGCACGATTTCGCTATGTGGACTCACTTCGGCGGCGCGGTGCTGTCGCGGACGATGAGGGTGGTGGCCAGCTCGACCCGGGCCTGGTCGGGCGTCCGGCCCGCGGCCAGGGTCAGCACCAGCTCGGCGGCGGCGGCGCCCATCTCGACCATCGGCTGCCGCACGGTGGTCATCGGCGGCCCGCACCAGCGCACGGCCGGTATGTCGTCGAAGCCGACCACGCTGAGGTCCTCGGGCACGCGCAGGCCCGCCTGCCGGGCCGCCTCGTAGACGCCGAGCGCCTGGAGGTCGTTGCCGCACAGCACGGCGGTGGGCGGGTCGGGCAGCCGCAGCAGCTCGCGGGCGTGGATGAACCCCTCCTCGAAGGCGAACCACTGCCCGATGCGCACCAACCGCTCGTCCAGCGGCATCCCGTGCTCGGCCATCGCCGCCCGGATGCCGCCGAGCCTGGCCCGCGCGCACATCCGCTCGGGCGGGCCGGCGATGACGGCGATGCGCCGGTGGCCGAGGGAGAGCAGGTGCCTGGCCGCCGCGATGCCGCCGCTCCAGTTGGCCGCGCCGACCGACGGCACCGAGTGCTCCGGCTCGCCGGTCGGGTCCAGCGCCACCAGCGGGATGCCGCTCGTGGCCAGCAGGCCGTGCTGCTCGCTGGTGAAGCCGAGGTGCACGACGACCACGCCCAACGGCTGCCGCGACAGCAGGTCGTGCGCCCAGGACCGGCCGGTCGCCGACTGGCGCGCGGCGTCGGTGAAGCCCACGGCCAGCCGGTGCGCGCCCGCGACCCGCTCCACGCCGTGCATGACCTCGACCGCCAGGTAGCTCTGCATGCCGAAGAAGACGACCTCCACGTTCGGCGCCCGCACGACCGCCTCCGGTCGACGGTAGCCGTGCTCGCGCAGCGCCGCCTCCACCCGCCGCCGGGTCGTCGCCGCCACGCCCGGACGCCCGTTGAGCACCTTCGACACCGTCGGCGCGGACACGCCGGCCAGTCGGGCGACCGCCGCGACGGTCAGCTCGCCACGCCGGCGCCCGCGCGGACGCGCGTTCGCCCGGGGCCGCTCCTTGGCCTGCGGGTTCCGCATCGCGTCCACCTCGTCGAGCAGCCGGGTCCGGACCGCCTCCGCCTCGCGGTCGGCCGCCGGACCGGCGGGCACCGTCTCGGTCAGGTAGCGCCGCTTGCCCGATCCGGGGTCGACCCCGGCGTACACCCGCACCCGCAACGACCCGCTCGGCAGTCGTTCGACCTCGCCACGCGCCTGGCGCCGTGCACCGGGAGTTCCCATGGAGCCACCGTACCGAAAAGATAGCTCCACGGCGACCGGCAATTAGCTCCACGAAGCCGCGGTACTCTCCGCGCGGCCGGGCGTGCGGTGACATCGCCGGCGACGCCCGGCGCTTCCTGTGCGGCGGGTGGCGGTGTCCACTTCGGACACGACGCCGGTTGTCCGGACACCGTGGTGAGGGCCGTTCAAGCGACGCGACTGGATCTGGACGACCGGCACGCGGGAGGATGGTCGGCGAAGGGGGTAGACATGACGGAGCAGGGTGATCGTCAGGCGCCGGGTGTCGAGGCGTTGACGGACAAGATCAGGCAGCTCGTGCACGAGGGCAACACGCGCCGGGTGGTCGTGCGCAACGGCAAGGGCGAGCCGGTGCTGGACATCCCGGTGACGGCCGGCGTGGTGGCCGCGGTGGCCGCGCCGATGGTGACGGCCGTGGCGGCGTTCGCGGCTCTGGCGGGCCCGTGGTCGGTCGGCGTGGAGCGCCCGGAACCCACCGCGCCCACTGACGGCGACCCGGGCACGACCGCCAGTGCCACCACCGACACCGAGACTGGCACCGCTGCCGCCGACGCCGGCACGACCGCCGGCGGCACCGCCGACACTGATACCGCCGCCGCTGCCGGGACCGACACCGCCGGCACCGGCACTGCCGCCGACGAAGTCCCGGCCGAAGCCGGGACCGCCGGCACCGGCACAACCGCCGACCGCGAGGCCGGCACCAGCGCCGACGCCGGCACCGACTCGGGCACCGCCGGCACTGCCGCCGAAGGCGACACCGGTACCGGCACCGTGCCGCCCGTCAAGGGCTGAGGTTCGACCCAGGGGCGACCCTGGACCGCGGAGGCGGTGGGTGCGCGATGCGGCCCACCGCCTCTCTGCATTCCCGGGCCCGCCTCTCCGCATTCCCGGGTCTGGCCGGCCCTGTCGGCGTGGCCACCGGGCAGGTGTTCCACCGCGAATGCGGCCGAGGAAAGCCGGCTGGTCGGCCCGGACCCCCGTCGAGCGGCAGGAAGCGGCGGCAGCTCGTTCTTCCGGTGAGGTGGGCACGGTCCGGTCGCTACACACGCGACCCCGAGTGCTTGGTGCGGTGGAGCAACCGTGGGGTGCGTCCGATGTGGAGGTCCACAACGGACGACGGCGGCAGGTCGGTCATCGGCAGTCACCTCGTGGCGGCGAGGACGGTGGCGGGTCTCATTTGACCGGTCAAACCGGGCAAGTCTGGCGCGCGCCGGAGCGCCGCGTCAACCGAAGTGCTGCGGGGACACGGAGCCGGCCGTCCTTTTCGGCCTCCGCGCTTCGGAGGTGCGCAGGTCGGTGGCCGGGCGGATCCGGTGTGCCGTCTCGATCGGTGCGCGCGTCGGTCCACTGCACTCTGTGGACAACCTGTCGGTCGAGTTAACGTGAAGATCGTCCGGCTGCCCACCGGTCCCACCGTCTATACGTCATCTATATCTCCATGTTACGGCGGTACTGGAACGTGCCGGAAGTTCATGGGTGTTCACCGGGCCCTTTGGCTCGATTTGACACCCGATCAAGGGGTCGCTAGCTTGCCGCGCCGAACAATGTGAACAGCGTTCTCGTTCAGGGTTTTGAGACGGATTTGTCAGCGTGCTGCGCCGATCGGCTGATTGTGATCGACCGACCTCGTTGCCAAGGTGGTCGGTGCTGAGGAACGGGAACGACTCGATACCTGTTGGAGATTGACGAGCCCGTCCGACGATCAGCCACCTCCGGGATCCGCGCAGATCAGGGAGGTGTCGGCACGCCCTCCAGTACTGGAACGGCGTGCGCAGTACTGTGACGCGTGGTCCGCCGGCCGCGCGCGAACTTCCATCGAGGACAACGGCAGTGAATACGATCTCCTGTCCCAGGGGCCCGTTCGCCGCCGTTCCCGGGTTATTCGGGAACGCGGCGCGCGGGGCGGACAAACGTGAGGCGGGCACTACCGGCGGTAACTCGGGTGGCGCGGTCGACACCGCGCCACCGGGCGTCACGCCGAGTCGTGCCCAGCGGTTGCGCCCGTGGCACGTGTCGCGCCCGACACGTGGGCCACGTGCGGCGCGGCCCTTCTCCTAGCGCCCCCGCGCGAATTCCGGCACCCCGCGTGCGGTCGCGGGTTAAATGTGTCCGAAAGCCTCGGCTCACGTTCTGGTTCGTGAGCCGCCCACGCCTGTCCGGGCGGTATTGACGAATGCGGTCCCGCACGGGGTTTTCGCGTGCCGCCGGACCGGGTCCATTCCGCGTCAACGCCCCGGTGGGTGTCCGATGAACGAGGAACGAGGGCAGAGCCATGCTTGTGAACGAACACGGCGGGGAAACACCCCTGGCCCACGTCGCCGAACGCTGCCACGCGCTCATCGGCGTGCTGCGCGAGCGCGGGGTCGGCGACGGCGACCGGGTCGTGCTGTCGGCGCGCAACTCCGACGACTTCGTGGTGCTCCTGTTCGCGCTGATGGAGCTGGGCGTCTCGGTCGGCCTGGTCGACCCGGGCCTGCCACCCGCGCAGTCCGCCGAGCACGTGGTCGACTCCGGCGCCCGCTGGTTCGTCACCGACGCCGACCAGGCCGACCCCGCGTTCGACCGCATCGCGGCCGGCCTGCTCGACCTGCGCGGCCTGGTGAAGACCGCCCGCGACGTGCCGGTGGCCGAGGTCCCCGAGCTGACCTTCGCCAAGTGGGGCCGCCGGCGTGACGCGCTCGTGGTCTGGAGTTCCGGCAGTTCCGGCAAACCCAAGGGCGTCGTGCGCTCCGGCGCCTCCGTGCTGCGCAACGTCGAGCGCACCCAGGCGCGCATGGGCTACGTCGAGTCCGACGTGCTGCTGCCGCTGCTGCCCTTCACCCACCAGTACGGGCTGTCCATGCTGCTGCTGTGGTGGAACGCCCGCGCCACGCTCGTCATCGCGCCGAGCAGGCGCGTCGACCAGGCGTTGGACGTGATCGCCCGGCAGCGCGTGACGGTCGTGGACGCCGTGCCCGCCACCTACGACACGATGCTGCGCGTCGTCGCCCGTCGCGACACCCGCGACCTGGGTTCGGTGCGCATGTGGTGCGTCGGCGGCGAACCGCTGCGCGACGAGCTGCGCACCCGCTTCGAGACCCGCTTCGACGCCACGCTGCTGGACGGCTACGGCAGCAGCGAGGCCGGCAACGTCGCGCTGTCCTCGACCGAGGACCCGACCTACTGCGGCACGCCGTTGGACGGCGTCGCGGTGGAGGTGCGCGACCCGCTGGGGAACCCGGTGCCGGCGGGCGAGATCGGCGAGGTCGTGGTCCGCACCCCCGACATCATGGTCGGCCTGCTCGAACCCGGCGGACGCGTCCGCGAGGTGGAGCGGCAGGAGTTCCACACCCGCGACATCGGCTACCTCACGCCCGCCGGGCAGCTGCGGGTGCTGGGCCGCAAGTCCGCCGTGCACCGCTTCGGCCACACGCTCTACCCGGACGCCATCGCCGAGAAGGCCGGCGCGTGCGGCGCGCCCGTGCGCGTGATCCCGGTCGAGGACGAGCAGCGCGGGACCCAGCTCGTGTTCGTGATCACCGACCCGGCCGAGCAGCCCGTGGCGCACTGGAAGCGCGCGGTGTCCCGGTTCGTCGCCGCGCACGAGCAGCCCAACCGCGTGGTCGTGCTCAAGGAGCTGCCGCTCAACGGCAACGGCAAGGTCGACCTCCAGGCGCTGCGGGACATCGCCGCCTCGACGGTGGCGCTCGAAGGCGTCAAGGGCGTCTTC
Organism: Actinosynnema sp. NPDC037264; assembly: GCF_055603705.1. Taxonomy (NCBI): domain Bacteria; kingdom Bacillati; phylum Actinomycetota; class Actinomycetes; order Pseudonocardiales; family Pseudonocardiaceae; genus Actinosynnema; species Actinosynnema sp. NPDC037264. The sequence goes on from NZ_JBVJVK010000053.1 coordinate 22,784, forward strand.
CCCCGCGTGCACGGCGACGCCGACCCGTCGGCCATCCCGTTCCCCGACCGGCTGGCCCGGCTCACCGATCTCGCCCAGCTGCTGCGCGAACGCCGCACCGAGGTGATGTCCCTGCTCACGCAGGTGATGAGCTACAAGACCGCGTACGGCGAGATCGACGCCTCGATCGCCGCCCTGGAGGGCGCCGCGGCCGAGATCGCCCGGTACCGGCCGCCCGCGATCGGCCAGATCGGCGTGCTGATGCCGTCGAACATCCCGCTCTACAGCTACGTGCTGTACCTGGCGATCCCCAGCCTCTACAGCGAACGCGTCGTGTTCCGGCCGTCGCGGCGCATCGCCGACCAGCTGCTCAAGCTGCACGAGCTGCTGTCCGGGGTGCACCACCTGCCGATCGTGCTCGACGACAGCGACCAGCGGGAGTTCCTGGAGGGCGAGGGCGCGCGCTCGGACGTGCTCGTGTTCACCGGCACGTTCAACAACGCCGAGAAGATCCGCGCCGGGCTGCGCCGCGACCAGCTGTTCCTCTACTTCGGCCAGGGCGTGAACCCGTTCGTGGTGGGCGCGGACGCCGACATCCCCAAGGCCGTCGACGGCCTGCTGCGCGTGCGGATGCTGAACTCCGGCCAGGACTGCTTCGGCCCGGACGTGGTGTTCGTGCACACCTCGATCAGCGCCCAGTTCTGCAACCTGCTGTGCCGCCGGGTGGACAACCTGCGCTACGGCCGGTTCGACGACCCGAACGCCGACTACAGCCACATGTTCTACCTCGACGCGTTCGACGCCTCGCTGGACTACCTGCGGTCGGGTCGCGAGCACCTCGCGGCGGGCGGCGAGGTCAACTTCGTGGACGACCACCTCAGCCCCACCGTGCTGATCCGACCGGCCGACACCAGGATCACCCCGCCCGAGCTGTTCGCGCCGATCTTCAACGTGGTGCCGTTCACCTCGACGGACTGGCTGCACCCGATGCTCGACCACCAGTACTTCCAGGAACGGGCCATGGCCGCCACGGTCTACGGCGACCTGCCCGACACCGTCGAGCTGCTGCGCCGGCGGCACACGGTCAGCGTGAACGAGACCGTGATCGACATCGAGGACGGCAACGCGCCGTTCGGCGGCACGGGCATCCGCGCCAACTACGCCGCCTACGGCCGCAAGCGCCACGCCGAGCCGCTGCTGATCTCGAAGGCGGTCGCGGACCACCTCGGGTCCGACCGCTTGGCCGCGTCCGACGCCACCGGCCGCACGGCCTGACGGCCGCCGAACAGATGGGTGTGATCGAGATGGAACCGCCGTCCGCACAGGACGTTCCGGGCGAGGACGCCTCCGGCGAGAACCCCGCGGGCCACCACGTCCGGGGCGCCTGGCACGCCGTGGCCCGGTTGCTCGCCGAAGCCGGCGTCGAGGTCGTGTTCGGCCTGCCCGACGACGACCTGGACGCCCTCGGCGCGCTGCACGCCGCCGGTGTCCGGCTGGTCGTGTGCCGGGACCAGCGCAACGCCGTGTTCATGGCCACGGGTTACGCCTTGCGGTCCGGCGCGCTCGGCGTCGCGCTCGTCGGCAAGGGCCCGGCGGTGACCAACACCGTGACGGGACTGCTGGAGGCGGCGTCGTCCGGCGCGCCCGTGCTGCTGCTCTCCGGCGGCACGGCGGCCGAACGGCGGGGCAGCGGCGCGTTCCAGGAGCTGGACCAGCAGGCCGTGGTCGCGCCCCTGGTGAAGTCCGCGACCAGGGTCGACCACCCCGCACGGCTCGCGCCCGCCGTGCGCCGGGCCGTCCTGGTCGCCACCTCCGGCGCGCCCGGTCCGGTGTACGTGGAGCTGCCCGACCACCTGCTGAGGGTGGACGTGCCCGTGCCGCCGCCCGCGCCGCCCGTCGAGCGCCCCACGTCGGTCACGGTGTCCGGCGACTCGGCGGCGCTGGACGCGCTGCGCCACGCGCAACGCCCGATCGTGCTGGTGGGCGGCGGGATGCGGCACCGCAACGCGGACGGCGTGGTGGAGCGGTTCGCCGAACGCGTCGGCGCGGCCCTGGCGTGCACGGCCAGCGGGCGCGGCGTGGTGGACGAGTCGTCGGTGCGGTTCATCGGGCTCGCCGGCCTGTACGCGCCGGACCGCGCCAAGGCGCTGTGGGACGACACCGACTGCGTGGTCGTGCTCGGCAGCAGGCTGGAGGAGACCGCGACCTACGGCTGGCCGGCCGCCCTCGGCACGACCGTGCCCGTGGTGCAGGTCAACGTGGACGCGGCGGGCGTGGCCACCCAGTACGCCGGACCGGTCGTCCTCGGCGACGGCGCGGACGTGTGCGCGGCCTGGCTGGAGCAGGTCGTGGACGGCGCGCCCGCCGAGTGGTCCAAGCGCGTGGACGAGGTGCACCACGGGCTGCGCGCCGACCACCGCCGCGAGCTGGCCGACCTCGCCGCGAAACCCGGGCCGCACGTCGTGGAGGTGCTGGCCGCGCTCGACGCCGAGCTGCCCGCCGACCGCGTCCTGGTGCAGGAGAACGGCTTGCAGGACATGTGGTCCTACAGCTTCCCCCGGTTCGAGTGCGCGCACGGCGCGGGCTCGGTCGTGCCGTCCGAGCAGACCAGCCTCGGGTTCGGCGCGGCGGCGGCGATCGGCGTGAAGGCCGCGGCGGGCGACCGGCCGGTGGTCGCGTTCGTCGGGGACGGCGCGTTCGGCCTGTTCGACGCCGACCTGCCGACGGCCGCGGCCCTCGGTTCCGGGCTGCTGTACGTGGTGCTGCGCAACGGCGGCTACGGCTGGTTGCACTCCCAGCTCGGCCCGCACAACGAGGGCCTGGCGGGCACGGCGTTCGTGGACCCGGACGCCGTCACGGCCCGCGCGCCGCAACTGCGCGGCGTGCACCAGGTGACCGTCACCAAGGAGTCGTTGCGCGCCGACGTCGCCGACGCGTGGCGGCGCTCGCGGGAGGGCGAGGTCGTCGTCCTCAACGTCCCCGCACGCCTGGAAGACGCGTTGTTCGCCGACCACGAACTCGGCGGCGCCTTCCCGGTCGCCGACTGACCCCCTGACTGGAGCGAGGAGCAGCACATGGCTGAACGACACGGCAGGCGGGTCGTCATCACCGGCTGGGGCGTGGTGTCCCCGGTCGGCCTCACCGCCGACGAGACGTGGGACGCGCTGGTCGCCGGGCGCAGCGGCATCGGGAACGTGACCGTCGTCGACGCCTCCGACCTGCCGACCGACCTGGCGGGCGAGGTCAAGGGCTTCGAGCCGAAGAAGTACCTCAACCACAAGCAGCTCCGCCGCATGGACCCCTACGCGCGGTACGCGTTCGCCGCCGCGTCGGAGGCCGTCGGCACGGCCAAGCTGGAGATCACCGAGGACAACGCGCACCGCGTCGGCGCGCTCATCGGCAGCGGCTACGGGCCGATGCAGTCCCTCGGCGAGCACGTGGTGGCGCTCAACGCCAAGGGGCCGCGCGCGGTCAGCCCGTTCGCGCCCATCACCGGCGCCATCGACAGCGCGGCGGGCGAGATCAGCCTGGCGTTCGGCGTCACCGGCCCGACCCGGGCGGTGAGCAGCGCGTGCGCGACCGGCACCGACGCCATCGGCGAGGCGGCCCGCTGGGTGCGCTACGGCGTGGTCGACGCGGTGATCGCGGGCGGCGCGGAGAACATCCTCACCCGCGTGGACCTGGCGGGCAGCGGCAACGCCAAGGCGCTGTCCACCCGCACCGACGCGCCCACCGAGGCGTGCCGGCCGTTCGACGAGGACCGCGACGGGTTCGTGATGGCCTCCGGGTCCGGGATCGTCGTGCTGGAGTCCGAGGAGCACGCGCTCGCGCGCGGTGCGACGATCCTCGCCGAGGTGGCCGGTTACGCCGCCACGTCCGACGCCCACCACTGGACCGCGCCGCACCCCGAGGGCCGGGGAGCGCGGGCCGCCATGCGCGACGCGCTGGCCGACGCGGGCCTCGCGCCCGAGGACGTCGGCTACGTCAACGCGCACGGCACCAGCACCGTGTTCAACGACCAGTCCGAACTGGACTCGATCCGCGCGGTGTTCGGCGAGCACGCCGAGCGCGTCCCGATCAGCTCCACGAAGTCCATGACCGGCCACATGATCGGCGCGGCGGGCGCGGTGGAGGCGATCGTCGGCGCGATGGCGATCAACCGCGGGCTGGTGCCGCCGACGATCAACTGCCACCGGCCGATCGACCGCGCGGTCAACTTCGTCGCCCACGAGGCGCAGGCGCACGACGTGGACGTGGTCATGAGCAATTCCTTCGGCTTCGGCGGGCACAACGCCGTGGTCGTGCTGCGCCGGTGGCAGGGCTAGGGAATCCCGGGCCGGGACCACGGGACGAGGGCTAGGGAGGACCAGGGACATGAGCGAGGACAGGCGGCGGTGGCCGCTCTCCCCGGGGCAGCTGGGGATCTGGTACGGCCAGCGGTTGAACCCCGACAACGTGTTCGTCATGTCGGAGTACCTGGAGATCCACGGCGCGGTGGACGTGGCGCTGTTCGAGGAGGCGCTGCGCCGCACCGTGCTGGAGGCCGAGACCGTCCAGGTCCGGTTCGCCGAGGACGCCGACGGCGTGTGGCAGTTCCTCGCTCCCGACCCGCACCTGCACTTCTTCGACCACACCGACCGCGCCGACCCGGTGGGCGACGCGGTGGCGTGGATGGACGACGACCTCTACCGGCCCATGGACCTGGAAAAGGGCCCGCTGTCGGTGGACGCGCTGTTCAAGGTCGAGGACGAGCGGTACCTGTACTACCAGCGCAACCACCACGTGATCGCGGACGGGGTGAGCGGGCGCATCTTCACCGACCGCCTCGCCACGGTCTACTCGGCGCTCGTGGCGGGGGAGGAGCCGCCGCCCAGCGCGTTCGCCACCCTCCAGCAGTACCTGGACGACGACGCGGCGTACCGGGCCTCGGACGCCTACCGCCGCGACCAGGAGCACTGGCGGACCCGCCTCGCCGACCGGCCCGCGCCGGTCGGCCTCACCTCGGGCACCGCGCCCGCCAGCGCCCGTCCCGCCCGCGCCACCGCGCACGTCGACCCGGCGTTGATGGACCGGATGAAGGAGCTCACCCGGGCCAACGCGTCCACCTGGCCGATGGCGCTGACCGCCGCCACCGCCGTCTACCTGCACCTGGTCACGGGCGCCCGCACCACGCCCGTCGGCTTCCCCGTGATGGCGCGCAAGAGCAAGCTGCTGCGCGACACGCCCGGCATGGTCAGCAACATCCTCGCGCTGTTCGTGGACCTCGACCCGGCGGTGACGTTCGTCGACGTGCTGCGCCGCACAACCGTCGAGGCCCGCACCACGCTCAAGCACCAGCGGTACCGGCAGGAGGACGTGCTCCGCGACCTCGGCCTGGTGCGCGGCGCGGGCCAGCTGGCGAACGTCGTGGTCAACATCATGCCGTTCGACTACAACGTGACCTTCGGCGGACACCCGGTCACCGCGCACAACCTGTCCAACGGCGTGATCGACGACGTCGAGATCACCGCCTACGACCGGTCCGACGGCAACCCCGTGCGGATCGACCTGGACGGCAACGAGTTCCTCTACACCGCCGACGAGGTGGCCGGGCACCTGGACCGGCTGCTGCGGCTGCTCGACCGGCTGCTGGCCGACCCGGACGCGCCGCTGGCGTCGTTCGACCTGCTCGACGCCGCCGAGCGCGACCAGGCGCTGGACGGCTGGAACCGCACCGACGCCCCGTTGGACGACGAGGACGGCGTGGTGCGCCGGGTTCGGGATCACGCCCGCCGCACCCCCGACTCGGTGGCCGTGGTGGACGACGAGGGGCCGACCACCTACGCCGAACTGGCCGGGCGCGCCGCGGCGCTGACCCGCCGGTTGTGGGACGCGGGGGTCGGGCGCGGTGACGTCGTCGCGCTGCCCACCGCCCCGGGCCGCGACTTCGTGGTGTCCGTGCTGGCGGTGCTCGGCGCGGGCGCGGCCTACGTGCCGGTGGACTCCGACGCGCCGATCGCCCGCGGCCGCGCGCTCGTCGCCGACAGCGGCGCACGGCTCGTGCTCGCCTCGCCGGCCGTCGCCTCCTTCGCCGGCGACCTGGGTGCCGAGCTGGTGCTCGTCACCGACGAGATCGCCGACGACTGGCCCGAGCCCGTCGGCGCGGGGGACGACCTGGCGTACGTGCTGTTCACGTCAGGGTCGACCGGCAAGCCCAAGGGCGCCATGGTCACCCACCGGGGCATGGTGAACCACCTGCTGGCCAAGGTCGAGGACTGCGCGCTGTCCGAAGTGGACACCGTGGTGCAGAACGCGCCGCTGACGTTCGACATCTCCATCTGGCAGATGCTCGCGCCGCTCGTGGCCGGCGGCACGGCGCGGGTCGTCACCCGGGAGCTCGCCGCCGACCCGCGCGGCCTGTTCGACCGGACCGACGCCGAACGCGTGGCCGTGCTGGAGGTCGTGCCGTCGCTGCTGCGCGCCGCGCTGGACCTGTGGGACGCCGACGGCGGCCGGCCCGGGCTGGCCTCGCTGCGCCTGCTCGTGGCCACGGGCGAGGCGCTGCCCGCCGACCTGTGCGCCCGCTGGCTCGACGCGTTCCCCGGCATCCCGCTGATGAACGCCTACGGACCCACCGAGTGCGCCGACGACGTCACGCACGCCTTCATCACCTCGCCCGCCGACGTGGCCGACGGCGTGCCGATCGGCAGCGCGCTGCGCAACACCCGCCTGTACGTGCTGGACGACCGGCTGCGGCCGGTGCCGGTCGGCACGCCCGGCGAGCTCTACGTCGGCGGCGAGGGCGTCGGCCGGGGCTACCTCGGCGACCCGGGCCGCACGGGCGTGGTGTTCGTGCCCGACCCGTTCACGCCGCGCCTCGGCCGCCGCATGTACCGCACCGGCGACTACGTGGTGCGCCGCGCCGACGGGTCGCTGGTGTTCCTGGAGCGCCGCGACCACCAGGTGAAGGTCCGGGGCCACCGCATCGAGCTGGGCGAGGTCGAGGCCGCGCTCACCGACGCCGTCGACGCGGTCGCGGTCGTCGTGCGCGAGGACCGGCCCGGGGACAAGCGGCTGGTCGCGTACGTGACGCCCGCCGACGTGGACGTGACGGCGCTTCGGGCGACCGCGGAGTCCCGGTTGCCGGGGTACATGGTGCCGTCGGCGTTCGTCGGGCTGGACGCGTTGCCGTTGACGCCCAACGGGAAGCTCGACCGGCACGCGTTGCCCGCGCCCGACGCGGGCGCCGCCGGCCGCGCGCCCCGCACGCCGCTGGAAGAACTGCTGGTCGCCGTGTTCGCCGACGTGCTCGGCGTCGAGCGGGTCGGCGTGGACGAGGGGTTCTTCGACCTCGGCGGGCACTCGCTGCTCGCCACCCGGCTGATCAGCAAGGTGCGGGCCGCGCTCGGCGTGGAGCTGTCCCTGCGCTCGGTGTTCGACCACCCGACCCCGGCCGGGCTCGCGCTCGTCGTGGACGGGGCCGCCGTCGCCCGCTCCCGTCCCGCCGCACGGCCGCGCCCGGACCTCGTGCCGCTGTCGTCCGCCCAGCGCCGGCTGTGGTTCCTGCACGGCTTGGACGAGACCGGCGGCACCTACAACGTGCCGCTGCCGCTGCGCCTGACCGGACCGCTCGACCGGGCCGCGTTGCTGGCCGCCCTCGGCGACGTCGTCACCCGCCACGAGCCGCTGCGGACCCGTTACCCCGAGGTCGGCGGCGAGCCCGTCCAGCACGTGCTCGACGCGGCCGACGCCCTGCGCCTGCTGCCCGACCACGTGGAGGCGGTGGCCGTCGCCGACCCGGCGGCGGAGATGACCGCCGCCACCGGCCACCGCTTCGACCTCGCGCACGGCCTGCCGTGGCGGTTGTGGCTGTTCGAGACCGGCGGCGATCGACCCGGGTCCGACGAGCACGTGCTGCTGCTGGTCGTGCACCACATCGCCGCCGACGGCTGGTCGCTGGCACCGCTGCTGCGCGACCTCGGCACGGCCTACCGCGCCCGGCACGCGGGCGTCGCCCCGGAGTTCACGCCGTTGCCGTTGCAGTACGCGGACTACGCGCTGTGGCAGCGGGACGCGCTCGGCGACGAGGACGACCCGGACGGCGCGCTCAGCCGCCAGGTCCGGTTCTGGCGCGACCGGCTCGCCGGCCTGCCCGACGTGCTGGAGCTGCCCGCCGACCGTCCGCGCCCGGACGTGCCGTCGCACCGGGGCGCCCGCGTGCCGCTGACCGTGGACGGCGAGCTGTACGGTCGGCTGGCCGACATCGCGCGGGAGACGCGCACGAGCGTGTTCATGGTGCTGCACGCGGCCGTGGCGGCGTTGTTGACGAGGTTGGGCGCGGGGACCGACGTCCCGCTGGGGACGGCGGTGGCGGGGCGTTCCGACGAGGTGCTGGACGACCTGGTCGGGTTCTTCGTCAACACGCTGGTGCTGCGCACGGACACGTCCGGCGACCCGACTTTCCGCGAGTTGCTGGAACGGGTGCGGCAGACCGACCTGGCCGCGTTGGCGCACCAGGACGTGCCGTTCGAGCGGCTGGTGGAGGAGCTGAACCCGCGCCGGTCGTTGGCGCGGCACCCGCTGTTCCAGGTGATGCTGGTCCTCCAGAACACCCCCGACCCGGACGTCGAGCTGCCGGGCCTGGACGTCGCCGTGGCCGACCTGCGCACGGCCGTGGCCAAGTTCGACCTGTGGTTCGACCTGTACGAGACGCGTGACGACAGCGGCGCGGTCACCGGTGTCGCCGGCGCCCTGGAGTACGCGCTCGACCTGTTCGACGAGGCCACCGCGCGGCACCTGGTGACCCGGCTGGGCACGCTCCTCGCGGCCGTCGCCGCCGACCCCGCCACCCCGCTGGGACGCCTCGACCTGCTCACCGCCGACGAACGGCACGCCGAACTCGTCACCTGGAACGACACCGCGCGGCCCGTCGACGGCACGTCCCTGGTCGCCCGGTTCGAGGCGCGGGCCGCCGCCACGCCCGACGCGCCCGCCGTGGTGTCCGACGAGGGCTCCTTGACCTACCGGCAGCTCGACGCGGAGGCCGACCGGTGGGCGCACCGGCTCGCCGCCGCGGGCGTCGCCGCCGAAACGCCGGTCGCGCTGCTGATGGACCGGTCGCCCGCGCTGGTGGTCGTGATCCTCGCGGTGCTCAAGGCGGGCGGCTACTACGTGCCGCTGCACGAGTCGTACCCGGTGGAGCGCCTGGACTTCGTGCTCGCGGACCTCGACGCGCCCGTCCTGGTCACCGACCGGCCGGCGCTGCCCGAGGGGCTGACCGCGCCCGTGCACGTCGTGCGCACCGACGAGCAGCCGCCCGCCGCGGGACCGCTGAACCGGCGTGCGCACCCCGACCAGCTCGCGTACGTGATGCACACGTCCGGCTCCACGGGTGTGCCCAAGGGCGTCGCCGTCACGCACGCGAACGTCGTGGAACTGGCCACCGACCGGCTGTTCACCACGCCCGCGCACGCCCGCGTGCTGCTGCACTCGTCGCACGCCTTCGACGCCGCCACCTACGAGCTGTGGGCCCCGCTGCTGTCCGGCGGCACGGTCGTCGTCGCGCCGCCGGGCGTGCTGGACATCGTCACGCTCGGCCGGGTCGTCGCCGACCACCGCGTCACCGCGCTGTGGCTGACCGCCGGGCTGTTCCGGCTGGTCGCGGAGGAGGCGCCGACGTGCCTGGCGGGCGTGCGGGAGGTGTGGACCGGCGGTGACGTCGTGCCCGCCGCCGCGGTGGCCCGCGTCCGCGCGCACTGCCCGGACCTGACCGTCGTCGACGGCTACGGCCCCACCGAGACCACGACGTTCGCCACCCGCTTCGCCCTGCGGCCCGGCGAACCCGACCCGGAGGCCATGCCCATCGGTCTGCCGATGGACAACACGCGCGTGCACGTCCTCGACCCCGACCTCGGGCTCACCCCGCCCGGCGCGGTGGGCGAACTGTACGTGGCGGGCACCGGGCTCGCGCGCGGCTACCTGGGCCGGGCCGGGCTCACCGCCGAGCGGTTCGTGCCCGACCCGTACGGGCCGCCCGGCGAGCGCATGTACCGCACCGGCGACCTGGTGCGGCGGCTGCCCGACGGACGGCTGGCGTTCCACGGGCGGGCCGACGACCAGGTGAAGCTGCGGGGCTTCCGCATCGAGCCCGGCGAGGTCGAGGCCGTGCTGGCGCGGCACCCGGACGTGGCGCACGCGGTCGTCGCCGTGCGTGCCGACCACCGCGGTGAACGTCGGCTCGTCGCGTACGTCGTGCCCGGCGAGGGCGTGGTCGTGGACCAGGCGGCGTTGCGCGCCCACGTCGGCGACGCGCTGCCCGCGTACATGGTGCCGTCGGTGGTGGTGGAGCTGGACTCGTTGCCGCTCAACGCCAACGGCAAGGTCGACCGGCACGCCCTGCCCGCGCCCGCCACCGCCGCCCCGTCGCCGTCCCGCGCGGCGCACGGCGTGGAGAAGGCGCTGTGCGGGCTGTTCGCCGACGTGCTCGGGGTGGAGTCGGTCGGCGTGGACGACGGGTTCTTCGACCTCGGCGGCCACTCGCTGCTCGCCATGCGGTTGATCAGCCGGGTCCGTGCGGTGCTGGGCGTGGAGGCGCCGATCCGCGCGGTGTTCGAGCACCCGACGCCCGCCGGGCTGGCCCGCGCCCTGCACGACGCCGCGCCCGCCCGTGCCCGCGTGACGCCCCGGCCCCGGCCCGACGTGGTGCCGTTGTCCGCCGCCCAGCAGCGCCTGTGGTTCCTCGACCGGCTGGACGAGGCGGGCGGCATGTACACCGTGCCGCTGGCCGTGCGGCTGACCGGGGCGTTGGACGACTCGGCGCTGCTCGCGGCGGTGGCCGACGTCGTCGTGCGCCACGAGGTGCTGCGGACCGTGTTCCCCGAGGTCGACGGCGCGCCGCGGCAGGCGGTGCTGGACCCGGCGGCGGCTGTCGCGCTGCTCAGCGCCGCGACCAGGCGGGTCGAGACCACCGAGGAGGCGTTGACCGGCGAGCTGGCCGACGCCGTGCGGCACAAGTTCGCCCTGGCCGACGACCTGCCCGTGGCCGTCCGGCTGTACCGGCTCGCCGCCGACCACCACGTGCTGCTCCTGCTGCTGCACCACGTGGCCGCCGACGGCTGGTCCCTCGCGCCGCTGCTGCGCGACCTCGGCGTCGCCTACCGCGCCCGGCACGCCGGCGTCGCGCCGGAGTTCACGCCGTTGCCCGTGCAGTACGCGGACTACACGTTGTGGCAGCACGACGTGCTCGGTTCCGACGACGACGAGCACAGCCCGTTGCGCGCCCAGCTCGACCACTGGCGCGCCCGGCTGGCCGACCTGCCCGACACGGTGGACCTGCCGGCGGACCGGCCCCGTGCCGGTCGGCCGGAGCACGAGGGCGGCTCCGTGCCGTTGCGGCTGGATGCGGGCGTGCACGCCCGTGTGGCGCGATTGGCAGCTGCGCACGGCGCCAGCCCGTTCATGGTGCTGCACGCCGCGCTGGCCGCGTTGCTGACCCGGTTGGGTGCGGGCGTCGACATCCCGGTCGGCACGCCCGTGGCCGGTCGGCGTGACGAGGCGTTGGACGACCTGGTCGGGTTCTTCGTGAACACGCTCGTGCTGCGGGTGGACACGTCGGGTGAGCCGTCGTTCGCCGAGCTGGTCGAGCGGGTGCGCGACGTCGACCTGGCCGCGTTCGCCAACCAGGACGTGCCGTTCGACCGGTTGGTCGAGGAGCTGGCGCCGCGGCGGTCGCTGGCTCGGCACCCGTTGTTCCAGGTGTTGCTCGTGCTGCAGAACAACGCCGACCCGGACCTGGACCTGCCGGGCGTCACGCCGGAGGTGGTGGACCTGCCGGCCGGGCCCGCCAAGTTCGACCTGTCGTTCACGTTGGCCGAGCGGCAGTCCGACGGTGAGCCCGCGGGGTTGAGCGGGGAGCTGGAGTACAGCCGGGACCTGTTCGACGAGGACACGGCGATCCGGGTGGCGGGCTGGTTCGCCCGCGTCCTGGACCAGGCCACGGCCGAGCCGTCGCGGCGGGTCGGTGAGCTGGACCTGCTCGCGCCCGGGGAGGCGGACCACCTGGCCCGGGGTGCCGCCGGACCGGTCGGTTCGGTGCCTGATCAGACGGTGCTCGCCGCGTTCGAGCGGTTCGCCGCGGTGCACGGTGATCGGCAGGCGTTGGTGGCCGGTGAGGTTCGGCTGACGGCGGCCGAGGTGGAACGCCGGGCCAACCGGCTCGCACACACCCTGCTCCGCCGGGGGACGGCGGTCGGCGACTTGGTGGCCGTGGTGCTGCCGCGCTCGGTCGACACGGTCGTTGCGCTGCTGGCCGTGCTGAAGGCGGGCGCCGTGTACCTGCCGCTCGACCCGGACCACCCGGAGGAACGGCGGCGCACCACCCTCTCCGACGCCCGCCCGGTCCTGATCATCACGGACACGGTGACGGCCGCCACCCTGCCGCCCGAACCGGCCAGGATCATCCTGGACACCCCACCCACCACCACAGTCGGCACCGCATCCCCGCACACCGATACGCCCCACCCCGGTTCAAACCGCAACCCTGCAATTCCCACCGCCATTTCCCACCACGACAGGGCCCGCACCGAGGCGGTCATCACTGCATCGGCCCGCGCCGACGCGCCTGATGTCGGTTCAATCCGCAAACCTGCAATTTCCACCGCCGCGGCCCACACCGCCGCGGCCCGCGCCGAGTCGGTCCGCGCCGACGTGGCTGGTGTCGAGTCGGTCCGCGCCGATGCGGTTCGCATGGATGCCGTGCGCGCTGATCTGGTTGGTGGCGATGGGATTCGCAGGGATGCGATTCTTGGCGACGCGGTCCGTATCGACATCGCGTCCGGCGACACGGACCGCACCGACAAGGCGCCCACCGATGCCGACCGGACCCGGCCGTTGACGGCGCGTGATGCCGCGTACGTCATCTACACCTCCGGGTCGACCGGTCGGCCCAAGGGGGTTGTGGTCGAGCACGGGTCGCTCGCGAACCTCCTGCGCCACCACCAAGAGCACGTCTTCGCCCCCATCGCGAACCGCCTCGGCCGTGATCGGTTGCGGGCGGCGTTGACGGCGCCCGTGGCGTTCGACGCGTCATGGGACCCAGTGCTCTGGATGCTCGCCGGCCACGAGCTGCACGTCATCGGCGACGACGCCCGCCGCGACCCGGACGCCCTCGTGGCCCACCTCCGCCACGAGCGCATCGACGTCATCGAGACCACACCGTCCTATGCAGACCACCTCATCGCCCACGGCCTGCTGGACGGCGAAGAGCGACACCCCTCCGTCGTGCTGCTCGGCGGCGAGGCGGTGCCCTCCCACCTCTGGCAGACCCTGCGCGCCACGCCCGGACTGGTGGCGCTCAACCTCTACGGCCCCACCGAGTCCACAGTGGACTCGATGATCGCCGACCTGGCCGACCACCCCGCCCCCGTCATCGGCACGCCGGTGCTCAACACCCGGGCGCACGTCCTCGACGCCTGGCTGCGGCCCGTGCCCGTGGGCGTGCCCGGCGAGCTGTACCTGTCCGGCCCGAACGTCGCCCGCGGCTACCTCGACCGACCCGCCCTCACCGCCCACCGGTTCGTCGCGGACCCCTTCACCGGCGCCGGCACGCGCATGTACCGCACCGGCGACCTCGCCCGCCGCCTGCCCGACGGGCACGTGGAGTTCCTCGGCCGCGTCGACGGCCAGGTGAAGGTGCGCGGCTTCCGGGTCGAACCCGGCGAGGTGGAAGCCGCGCTGCGCCGCCACGACGGCGTCGACACGTGCGCCGTCCTGCTGCGCCCGGACCACGGCGGCACGCCCCGGCTCGTCGCCTACGTCACCGCGACACCGGGCACGCGGCTGGACCCGGCGGCCCTGAGGTCCGCCCTGCGCGCCGAACTGCCCGACTACATGGTGCCGTCCGCGGTGGTGGTGCTGGACGAACTCCCGTTGAGCCGCAACGGCAAGCTCGACCACGCCGAGCTGCCCGCGCCCGCCGCCCCCGATCCGACACCCCGACCGGAGGGCACGCGCACCGCACGTGAAGAGGTGCTGTGCGCGGTGTTCGCCGACGTGCTCGGCCTGCCCGACGTCGGCGTGGACGACAGCTTCTTCGACCTCGGCGGCGACAGCATCGGCTCCATCCAGCTCGTCAGCCGCGCCCGCCGGGCGGGCCTGGTGTTCACCCCGCGCGACGTGTTCGAGCGCAAGACCGCGGCCGAACTCGCCCGGGTGGCCGTCGAGCCCGCCGACGCCCGCCTCGTGGCCGACCCGACCGGCAGCGGCCCGGCCGTGCTCACGCCGGTCGTGCGCTGGTTCCTCGACAGCGGCGGCACGCTCGACGGCTTCAACCAGGCCCAGCTCGTCGCCGTGCCGGCGGAACTGGGCCGGGACCGGCTGCTGGGCGCGCTCGACGCGCTGCTGGACCACCACGACGCCCTGCGCGCCCGCCTCGACCGCGACGCGGAGGGCGAGTGGGTCTACGAGATCGCCGACCGCGGCACGGTCCGCGCCGCCGACCTCACCCGCCGCGTGGACGTGACCGGGCTGGACGACACCGCGCGTGCCGCGGCCGTCCGCGCCGAGGCCGACACCGCGTGGCGGCGCCTCGACCCGGCACGGGGCGTGCTCGTGCAGGCGGTGTGGTTCGACGCGGGCCCGGCGCACCCCGGCGACCTGCTGCTGGTCGTGCACCACCTCGCGGTGGACGGCGTGTCGTGGCGCATCCTGCTGCCCGACCTCGCCCAGGCGTGGCACGCCCTCGCCGCCGGCCGCGACCCCGTGCTCGAACCCGTGTGGACGTCGTGGCGGCGCTGGTCGCACCTGCTGCACGACGCCGCGCACGACCCGTCCCGCGCCGACCAGCTCCTGTACTGGACCGCCGTCCTCGACGGCCCGGACCCGCTGCTCGGCGCACGCCCCCTCGACCCGGCGCGCGACACCGTCGGCACCGCGCGCACCAGCGAAGTCGTCCTCACCGTGGCGGACACCGCGCCGCTGCTCACGGAGGTGCCCGCCGCGTTCCACGCGGGCGTGGACGACGTGCTGCTCACCGCGCTCGCGCTGGCCGTCGGCCGGTGGCGGGAACGGCGCGGCCGCGGCGCGGAGACCTCCGTGCTGCTCCAGGTCGAGGGCCACGGCCGCGAGGACGTCGTGCCGGACGTGGAGCTGTCCCGCACGGTCGGCTGGTTCACCAGCGTGCACCCGGTGCGGCTGGACCCCGGTCGGGTCGGCTGGCCCGAGCTGCTCGCCGGCGGACCCGCCGCGGGCACCGCGCTGAAGCGGGTCAAGGAACAGCTGCGCGAGCTGCCGGAGAAGGGCGTCGGCTACGGCCTGCTGCGCCACCTCAACGACGACACGGCGGGCAAGCTCGCGGGCCTGGGCGCGCCGCAGATCGCGTTCAACTACCTGGGCCGCGTCGACACCGCCGCGCCCGGCGGCGACCGGCTGTGGCTGCCCGCGCCCGGTTTCACCGCGCCCGTCGGCCACGACGACTTGCCGTTCGTGCACGCGATCGAGGTCACGGCCGTCACCGAGGACACACCGGACGGCCCACGCCTGGCCGCCACCCTCGCCTGGCCCGCCGACCTGCTCGCCGACACCGAGGCCGCCGACCTCGGCACGGCGTGGCGGGAGGCGCTGCGCGGGCTGGTCGAGCACGTCCGGGGCACGGCGGCGGGCGGGCTCACCCCGTCCGACGTCGACCTGGTCCCGCTCAGCCAGGACGAGCTGGACCTGCTGGAAGACGACGAAGACGACGAGAGCGAGGACTTGGACCGATGAGCAAGAAGTCCGCAGTCGAGGACGTCCTGCCGCTGTCGTCGTTGCAGGAGGGGTTCCTCTTCCACGCCCTGTACGACCGCGACGGCCTGGACGTCTACACCGTGCAGATGGCCACCGAGCTGACCGGCCCGGTGGACGTGCCCGCGCTCCGCGCCGCCGCCGACGCGTTGCTGCGCCGGCACGCGAACCTGCGCGTCGGGTTCCGGCACAAGGGCCTGGACCGGCCCGTGCAGGTGGTGCGCCGCGAGGTGCGCGCGCCGTGGCGCGAGGTCGACCTGACCGCCGCCGCCGACCCGGAGGCGGACTACACCGACCTGGTCGACGAGGAACGCGCCCGCCGCTTCGACATGGCCCGCGCGCCGCTGCTGCGGTTCGTGCTGGTCGTGCTGCCCGGCCGGGTGCACCGGCTGCTGCTGACCATGCACCACATCCTGATGGACGGCTGGTCCACCCCAGTGTTCCTGGACGAGCTGTTCACCCTCTACGAGCACGCGGGCGACGACTCCGCGATGCCCCGCGTCACCCCCTACCGCGACTACCTGGGCTGGCTCAAGCGCCAGGACGTGGACGGCGCGCTGTCCGCCTACGACGAGGTGCTGGCGGGCCTCGACGGGCCGACGCTCGTCGGGTCGGCCGCGGACAACGCCTCCGTGGTGCCCGACGGCGTGCTGGTCGAGCTGGACGACGAGCTGACCGACGCCCTCACCCGCACCTCCCGCGCCCGCGGCTGGACGATGAACACCCTCGCCCAGGGCGCGTGGGGCGTGGTGCTCGGCCGCTACCTCGGCCGCCGCGACGTCGTGTTCGGCGGCACGGTGTCCGGCCGGCCCGCCGAGCTGCCGGGCGTGGAGACGATGCTCGGCCTGTTCATCAACACGCTGCCGGTGCGGGTGTCGTGGACCGCCGGCCAGTCGCTGGGCGACCTGCTGACGGCCGTGCAGGACCGGCAGGCCGGGCTGATCGCGCACCAGCACGTGGGCCTGGCCGACGTGCAGCGCCGCACCGGCCACGGCGAGCTGTTCGACACCACGATGGTGTTCGAGAACTACCCGGTCGACGTCGACACCGCGCCCGTGCTGGGCGGCGGCGTGCGGATCACCGACTTCCAGGCCCGCGACGCCACGCACTACCCGATCAGCCTCGTCGGCCTGCCCGGCGAGCGGCTGGCGTTCCGCCTGGACTACCGGCCCGACGTGCTCGGCCGGGCGACCGTGGCGCGGATGGGCGAGTGGCTGCGGCTGGTGCTGCGCGCCATCGCCGCCGACCCCGACCGGGCGGTGAACGCCGTCGACCTGCTCGACGCGGACGAGCGGGACCGCATCCTGGTCGACTGGAACGACACCGACCACCCCGTGGAGCCGCTGCACCTGACCGCGCTGCTCGACCGGCAGGCCGCCGAGACCCCGGACAAGACCGCCGTGGTGCACGGGACCGAGCAGCGCACCTACGCCGAGCTGCACGCCGACGCCAACCGCCTCGCCCGCCTGCTGGTCGAGCAGGGCGCCGGGCCGGAAACCCTGGTGGCGGTGGCGCTCCCGCGCGGCACGCGCCTGGTCACGACGCTGCTCGCGGTGCTCAAGACCGGCGCGGGCTACCTGCCGCTCGACCCCGACCAGCCCGCCGAACGGCTCGCCGACATGCTCGGCGAGACCCGGCCCGTGCGGCTGGTCACCGACGCGACCCTCGCGCCCCGCCTCGCCGCGCTCGACGTGCCGACGTCGGTCCTCGACGAGCTGGACCACGCCACCCGCTCCGCCGAACCGCTGACCGACGCCGACCGACGCGCGCCGCTGCGGCTGGAGCACGCCGCGTACGTCATCTACACCTCCGGCTCCACCGGGCGTCCCAAGGGGACGTTGGTCGAGCACCGCGCCGCGGTGAACTACCTCCAGTGGTCGGTCGACGCCTACCCGTCCGTGCGGTCCGGCGCGTTCCTGCACTCGCCCGTCACGTTCGACCTCACCGTCACCGGCCTGTACGCGCCGCTGATCTCCGGCGGCGCGGTGCACCTGGGCGACCTGGCCGACGGGGGCATCGACCCGGCGAGCCCCACCGCGGCCGGTTTCGCGTACCTCAAGGGCACGCCCAGCCACCTGTCCGTGCTCGACGTGCTGCCGGACGCCTACTCGCCGACCGCCGAACTCGTCCTGGGCGGCGAGCCGCTGCCCGGCGCGCAGCTCGACGTGTGGCGCAAGCGCCACCCCGGCGCCCGCGTGGTCAACGAGTACGGCCCCACCGAGACCACGGTCGGCTGCACGTCGCTCGTGGTCGAGCCGGGCGACGAGATCCCGGCCGAGGTGCTGTCGCTCGGCCGTCCACTGTGGAACACGCAGGCGTACGTGCTGGACGACGCGTTGCGCCCGGTGCCGCCCGGCGTCGTCGGCGAGCTCTACATCGCGGGCGAGAACCTGGCCCGCGGCTACGTGGCCCGGCCCGGTCTCACCTCCGGCCGGTTCGTCGCCAACCCGTACGGCGCTGCATCCAATTCTTCTGGCGGAACCCGCATGTACCGCACCGGCGACCTGGCCCGGTGGGGCGAGCACGGCGACCTGCTGTTCGCCGGCCGCGCCGACGACCAGGTGAAGATCCGCGGCTACCGCGTCGAGCTGGGCGAGATCGAGTCCGTGCTGTCCCGGCACCCCTCGACCGGGCCGGTCGGCGTGGTCGTGCGCGAGGACCAGCCCGGCGACCAGCGGCTCGTCGCCTACGTCGTGCCCGCCGAGGGCCACGACTTCGACCCGGTCGCGCTGCACGCGCACGTCACCGCCGCCGTGCCGGACTACATGGTGCCGTCGGCGTTCGTCCGGCTCGACGCGCTGCCGCTGACCACCAACGGCAAGCTGGACCGCCGCGGCCTGCCCGCGCCGGACGTGGTCGGCGGCACCGCCGCGACCGGCCGCGCCCCGCGCAACTTCACCGAGGAAGTGCTGGTCGGCGTGTTCGCCACGGTCCTCAACCTGCCGTCGGTCGGCGTGGAGGACAGCTTCTTCGACCTCGGCGGCCACTCCCTGCTCGCCACCCGCCTGGTCAGCCGGGTCCGGTCGGTGCTGGACGTCGAGCTGTCCATCCGCTCGGTGTTCGAAGCGCCCACGCCCGCCGCGCTGGCGGCGCTGGCCGAACGCGCCCGCGGCACCCGCCACGACGTGGAGGTGCTGCCCCGCCCGGACGTGCTGCCCCTGTCGTACGCCCAGCGGCGCCTGTGGTTCCTCGACCGGCTGGAGGAGGCGGCGGGCATGTACAACGTGCCGCTGCCGCTGCGCCTGACCGGGCGGCTGGACCGGGACGCGCTCACGGCGGCGTTCCGCGACGTCGTGGCCCGGCACGAGTCGTTGCGCACCACGTTCCCCGAGGTCGACGGCGAACCGCGCCAGCACGTGCTCGACGCGCCCGACCTGCCGGTGGCGCACGTCGAGGTGGACGAGGACGACCTGCCCGCCGCCATCGCCGACGCCCTGGGCCACCGGTTCGACCTGGCCGCCGAGCCGCCGTGCCGGGTGTGGCTGTTCGAGCTCGCGCCCGACGAGCACGTGGTGCTGTTCCTGGTGCACCACATCGCGGGCGACGGCTGGTCGTTGACGCCCCTGCTGCGCGACCTCGGCACGGCCTACCGCGCGCGGCTGGCCGGCACGGCGCCGGACCTGCCGCCGCTGCCGTTGCAGTACGCGGACTACACGCTGTGGCAGCGGCGCGTGCTCGGGTCCGACGAGGAGGAGGGCAGCGCGCTCGCCGCGCAGGTCGAGTTCTGGCGCGCCCAGCTGGCCGGGCTGCCCGAGGTGCTGGAGCTGCCGGCGGACCGGCCGCGCCCGGCGGTGGCGTCCTACCGGGGCGGGCGGGTGCCGTTGCGGCTGGACGCCGACACGCACACCAGGCTCGTGGCGCTGGCGCGGCAGACCCGCACGACGGTGTTCATGGTGCTCCAGGCGGCCGTGGCGGCGTTGTTGACGCGGTTGGGCGCGGGCACCGACATCCCGTTGGGCACGGCGGTGGCCGGGCGTTCCGACGAGGCGTTGGACGACCTGGTCGGGTTCTTCGTCAACACGCTGGTGCTGCGCACCGACACCTCCGGCGACCCGACGTTCAAGGAACTGCTGGAACGGGTGCGGCAGACCGACCTGGCCGCGTTGGCGCACCAGGACGTGCCGTTCGAGCGGTTGGTGGAGGTGCTCAACCCCCGCCGGTCGCTGGCGCGCCACCCGCTGTTCCAGGTGATGCTCGTGCTGCAGAACACCCCCGAGGCCGACCTGGACCTGCCGGACCTCGCCATCGACCTCGAAGACGTGCCCGGCGGCGCGGCGAAGTTCGACCTGCTGCTCGACCTGCGCGAGACCCACGACCACGCGGGGCGGCCGGCCGGTGTGGAAGGCGACCTCGAACACGCCCTCGACCTGTTCGACGCGTCGACCGCCCGGGTGCTCGTGCGGCGGCTCGTGCGGCTGCTGGAGACCGTCGTCGCCGACCCGGCGATCCGGCTCGGCGAGGTGGACGTCCTGGACCCCGCCGAACGCGAACGCGTGCTGCACACGTGGAACGACACCGCGCGGCCGGTGCCCGAGGTGTTCGTGGAGCGGCTCGTCGCCCGGCAGGCGGGCCGCACGCCGGACGCGATCGCCGTCGTCGGCCCCGACCGCGTGCTCACGTACGCCGAGCTGGACGCCCGCGCCGACCGGCTCGCCGCCCTGCTCGTGGCCCGCGGCGTGCGGCCGGAGACCGTGGTCGCGGTCTCGTTGCCCCGCACGTCCGACGCGGTGGTCTCGCTGCTCGCGGTGCTCAAGGCGGGCGGCGCGTACGTGCCGCTGGACCCCGGCCACCCGGCCGAGCGGGTGGCGTTCGTGCTGGACGACACCCGACCGGTGTGCGTGGTGGCCGACCGCACCACGGCTCCCCGCCTCACCGCCGCCGCCGCCGACCGGCTCGTCCTGCTCGACGACCCGGCCGTCGCCGAACGCCTCACCCGGCCCGTCGCGCCACCGACCCCGGCCGTGCACGGCGGGTCGCTCGCCTACGTCATCCACACCTCCGGCTCCACCGGCCGTCCCAAGGGCGTGGCCGTGACGCGGCACGGCATGGCGAACCTCGTCGGCTGGGCCGCCGACCACTTCACCGCCGACGAGCTGTCCTCGGTGCTGCTGTCCACCTCGTTGAACTTCGACGTGTCCGTCTTCGAGCTGTTCACCCCGCTCACGGTGGGCGGTCGGGTCGAGGTGGTCGAGAACCTGACCACCCTCGTGGAGCGCGGCGGCTGGACGGGCGGCCTCGTCAGCGGCGTGCCCTCGGTGTTCGCCCAGGTCCTCGCGGCCGGGGTGGAGCTGGACGCGCGGGCCGTCGTGCTGGCCGGCGAAGGCCTGCCCGCGAGCGTCTACAACGACGTGCGCGCCGCCCTCCCGGCCGCCCGGATCGACAACATCTACGGACCCACCGAGGCCACCGTCTACACCCTCCAGTGGGGTTCCACGGCGCCCGACCCGCTCGACGGCCCCGCGCCCACCGGCCGTCCACTGTGGAACACCCGCGCCTACGTGCTGGACGCGGCCATGCGGCCCGTGCCGCCCGGCACCCCCGGTGAGCTGTACCTGGCGGGCGAGAGCCTGGCCCGGGGCTACGTCGGGCGCGCCGCGCTCACCGCGGAGCGGTTCGTGGCCGACCCGTTCGGCCGCGGCGGGCGGCTCTACCGCACCGGCGACCTCGTGCGCTGGGGCGCGGCCGGCCAGTTGGAGTACCTCGGCCGCTCCGACGACCAGGTGAAGCTGCGCGGCTTCCGGATCGAGCTCGGCGAGGTCGAGTCCGCGCTCGCCCGGCACGCCGACGTGGACCGCGCCGCCGTCGTGGTCCGCGAGGACCGGCCGGGGGACAAGCGGCTCGTCGGGTACGTCGTGCCCGCCCGCGCCCTCGACCCGGCCGCCGTGCTCGACACCGTGCGCGCGACCCTGCCCGCCTACATGGTGCCCGCCGCGCTCGTCGTGCTCGACGCGTTCCCCTTGAACGCCAACGGCAAGCTCGACCGCCGGGCCCTGCCCGCGCCGGACGCCGCCGCGATCGGCGACGCCGCGCCGCGCACACCCGCCGAAGAGGTGCTGTGCGCGGTGTTCGCGGACGTGCTCGGCCTGGACCGGGTCGGCGTGGACGACGGGTTCTTCGACCTCGGCGGCCACTCGCTGCTCGCCACGCGCCTGGTGAGCCAGGTGCGTGCGGCGATGGGCGTGGAACTGCCGCTGCGCGCGGTGTTCGAAGCCCCGACGCCCGCGCTGCTGGCCGCCCGCGCCACCGCCGCCGGCGCCGCCCGCGAGGGCGTCACCCGCGCCGAGCGGCCCGACGTGGTGCCGCTGTCGTTCGCCCAGCGCCGCCTGTGGTTCCTCGACCGGTTGGAGGACGCCAACGGGATGTACAACATCCCGATCGCGCTGCGGCTCTCCGGCGACCTGGACGTGACCGCGCTGCGCGCCGCGCTCGGCGACGTGCTGGCCCGCCACGAGTCGCTGCGCACCGTCTTCCCCGACTCCGACGGCACGCCGCGCCAGCTCGTGGTGCCCGCCGCCGAGGCCGACGAGGCGCTGACCCGGGCGTTCAGCGTGCGCACCACCGACGCGAGCGTGCTGCGCGAACGCCTGGACGAGGCGGCGGCGTGCACGTTCGACCTGGCCCGCGAACTGCCGCTCAAGGCGTGGCTGTTCGAGCTGTCGCCCTCCGAGCACGTGCTGCTGCTGGTGCTGCACCACATCGCGGGCGACGGCTGGTCGTTCACGCCGCTGACCCGCGACCTCGGCCACGCCTACCGCGCCCGCCTCGCCGGACGCGCCCCCGACCTGCCGGAACTGCCGGTCCAGTACGCGGACTACGCGCTGTGGCAGGCCGACGTGCTGGGCGCGGACGGCGACCCGGACTCGACGGGCACGGCGCAGCTGGAGTTCTGGCGGCGGCAGCTCGACGGCATCCCCGACGCGCTGGAGCTGCCGACCGACCGGAGGCGGCCCGCCGTCGCCTCCCACCGCGGCGGACTCGTCCGGTGGCACGTGGACGCCGACCTGCACGCCGACCTGCTGACCCTGGCCCGCCGAACCGGCACGAGCCTGTTCATGGTGCTCCAGGCGGCGATCTCGGCGCTGCTGACCCGGCTGGGCGCCGGTGAGGACGTGGTCCTCGGCACGGCCGTCGCGGGCCGCACGGACGCCGCGCTGGAAGACCTGGTCGGCTTCTTCGTCAACACGCTCGTGCTGCGGACCGACACGTCCGGCGACCCCGCGTTCGAGGAGCTGCTCGGCCGGGTCCGGCAGACCGACCTGGCCGCGTTCGCGCACCAGGACCTGCCGTTCGACCGGCTCGTGGACGCGCTCAACCCCGAGCGGTCCGTCGCGCGGCACCCGCTGTTCCAGGTGATGCTCGTGCTCCAGAACGCGCCCGAGCCGGACCTGGAGCTGCCCGGCCTGAGCCTGGACCTGGTCGACCTCGGCGAGGGCCCGGCGAAGTTCGACCTGTCGTTCGACCTGGGCGAGACCCACCGCGACGGCGCGCCGGCGGGCCTGGAGGGCACCATCCAGTTCGCCGCCGACCTGTTCGACCGCCCCACCGCCGAAGCCCTCGGCGCACGCCTGACGCGCGTGCTGAGGACCGTCGCCGCCGACGCCGCCACCCCGGTGAGCGCACTGCCGGTCCTGGGCGAGGGTGAACGCGGCATCGTGCTGGACGTGTGGGGCCGCAACCCCTCCCACCGGGCCCGCAACACGGTCGTCGGCCGCTTTCGCGCCCAGCTCGCGAAGGCCCCGGACGCGGTGGCCCTGGTCGACGGCGACCGCGAGCTCACCTACGCCGAGGTGGACGCCCGCGCCCGCGCGCTCGCCCACCACCTGGTCGGGATCGGGGTGCGCGCCGAGACGCGGGTGGCCGTGCTCGCCCGCCGCACCGCCGAGCGGACCGTCGCCACCCTCGCCACGCTCTACGCGGGCGGCGCGTACGTGCCGCTGCACGACGGCAACCCCGTCGAGCGGCACAACCTGATCCTCGCCGACACCGCCGCGGCGGTCCTGCTCACCGACCGCGCCGACCTGCCCGCGGGCCTGGCCGCACCGGCGCACGTCGTGGACTTCACGGCCGGGCTGCCGCCCGCACCCGACACCGGGCTGCCGACACCGCACCCGGACCAGTTGGCGTACGTCATCCACACGTCCGGTTCCACGGGCGTGCCGAAGGGCGCGGCCGTCACCCACGCCAACGTGGTGGAGCTGGCCACCGACTCGATCTTCACCACGGGCGCGCACCACCGCGTCCTCGTCCACTCCTCCTACGCGTTCGACGCGAGCACGTACGAGATGTGGGTGCCGCTGCTCAACGGCGGCGCCGCCGTCGTGGACTCGCCGGACGACGTCGACATCGCCGGTCTGGCCGCCGCGATCCGCCGGCACGGCGTGACCGCGCTGTGGCTCACCTCGGGCCTGTTCCGGGTGGTCGCGGAGGAGGCGCCGGAGACGTTGGCGGGCCTGCGCGAGGTGTGGACCGGCGGTGACGTGGTGTCCGAGCACGCCGTGGCCACCGTGCGCCGGGCGTGCCCGGACCTGGTGCTGGTCAACGGCTACGGCCCCACCGAGACCACCACGTTCGCCTCGCGCCACGCCGTGCTGCCCGGCGACGTGGCCGCGAGCCCGCTGCCCATCGGCGCCCCGATGGCCGGGACCGCGCTGCGCGTGCTGGACGGCCGCCTCCAGCCCGTGCCGCCGGGCGTGACGGGCGAGCTGTACGTGGCCGGCGGCAAGCTGGCCCGCGGCTACCTGGCCCGACCGGGGCTCACCGCCGAGCGGTTCCTGCCCGACCCGCACGGCGCGCCCGGCGACCGCATGTACCGCACGGGCGACCTGGCCCGCTGGTCCCGCGACGGCAGGCTGGAGTTCGTCGGCCGCACCGACGGCCAGGTGAAGCTGCGCGGCTTCCGGATCGAGCCGGGCGAGGTCGAGGCCGCGCTGACCGGCCGGGCGGGCGTCACGGGCGCGGCGGTCGTGCTCCGCGAGGACCGGCCCGGTGAACGCCGGCTCGTCGCCTACCTCGTCGGCGACGACGTGGACGTGGCGCGAGCGCGTGCCGCGGCCGTCGCCGCCCTGCCGGACTACTCGGTGCCGTCGGCGTTCGTGGTGCTGCCCGAGCTGCCGCTGACCGTCAACGGCAAGGTCGACCGCCGCGCGCTGCCCGCCCCGCACCGGGAAGCCGCGCCGGTCACTGTGCCCCGGACGGCCGTGGAAGAGGCCCTGGCCATGGTCTTCGCCGACGTGCTCGGGGTGGAGCGGGTCGGCGTGGACGACGGGTTCTTCGACCTGGGCGGCGACAGCATCATGTCGATCCAGCTGGTCAGCCGCGCCCGCACGGCCGGCTGGGTGTTCACCCCGCGCGACGTGTTCGAGCTGAAGACCGTCCGACGCCTCGCCGACGTCGCCGTGCCGCTGACCGAGCAGGACGACGTGGCCGACCGCGACGGCGTGGGCGAGGTGCCGCTGCTGCCGATCGTGGAGTGGCTGCGCGCCGGCGGCGGCCCGATCGACGGGTTCAACCAGTCGCACGTGGTCGCCACACCCGCCGGGACCACCACCGGGCACCTGGTGGACGCCCTGGCCGTCGTGCTCGACCACCACGACGCGCTGCGCACCCGGCTGCACCGCGACGACGACGGCTGGGCGCTGGAAGTCCTGCCGCACGGCGCGGTGCGGGCCGAGGAGCACGTCGCCCGCGTCGACGTCGCCGGACTCGCCGAGGGCGACCTGGCGGCGGTGGTCGCCGAGCACACCGAGACCGCCCGCCGCGCCCTGCGACCCGACGACGCGGTGATGCTGCGTCTGGTCTGGTTCGACGCCGGGCCCGACGCGCCCGGCCGGCTGCTCGTCCTGGCCCACCACCTGGTCGTGGACGGCGTGTCGTGGCGGGTCCTGCTGCCCGACCTCGCCTCCGCCGCGACCGCCGCCCGCCTGGGCGTCCCGCCCGAGCTGCCGCCGGTGCGGACGTCGTGGCGGCGCTGGGCCACCCGCCTCGCCGAGGCGGCGACGCAACCGCGGTGGGCGGAGCAGCTGCCGCACTGGCTCGCCACCGCCGACACCGCCCAACCCGCCCTCGCCGCACGCCCGCTCGACCCGCGCCGCGACACCCTCGCCACGGCGCGGACCGCGGTGGTCGAGGTCGACCCGGACGTCACCACGGCCTTGCTGACGACCGCGCCCGCCGCGTTCCGCGTGAGCGTCGACGACGTGCTGCTCACCGGCTTCGGCCTGGCCGTGCGCGAGTGGCTGGCCCGGCGCGGCGAACGGCTGCCCGACGCACTGCTGGTGGACCGCGAGGGCCACGGCAGGCACGAGGACGCCGTGGCACCGGGGTTGGACCTCTCCCGCACGGTCGGCTGGTTCACCAACCTCTACCCGGTGCGGGTGGACGTGCCGCCGCTGCGGTGGGACGACGTGCTCGCCGCCGGCGAGCCCGTGGGCGCGGCGCTCAAGCAGGTCAAGGAAGGGCTGCGCGCGGTGCCCGACCACGGCCTCGGCTACGGCCTGCTGCGCCACCTCAACCCGGACACCGCGGGCAAGCTCGCCGCCTGCCCGGCGCCGCAGATCGGGTTCAACTACCTGGGCCGCACGAGCGTCGGCGCGACCGGCCGCGACTGGACGCCGTCGTCCGACGCGGGTGGCGCGGTGGGCGACGACGGGCTGCCGTTCGCCCACGTGCTGGAGGTCAACGCCTTCACCGAGGACGGCGCGGGCGGGCCGCGTCTCGTCGCCGCCCTGTCGTGGCCCGCCGCCCTGCTCGACGAACCGGACGTGGTCGCGCTCGGCGGGCTGTGGCGCGACGCCCTGGCCGCGCTCGCCGCCCACGCCCGCGACCCGCGCGCCGGCGGCCTCACGCCCTCCGACGTGGCGCTGGTCCCCCTGTCGCAGAAGAACATCGACCACTTGGAGGCCATGATGAGGAAGGCGGGCCGAGCATGAGCGCCGCACCGCGCATCGAGGACATCCTCCCGCTGGCCCCGCTGCAGCAGGGCCTGCTGTTCCACGCCCTGCACGACACCGACGGCCTCGACTTCTACACCGTCCAGGTGGCCGTCGACCTCTACGGCGAACTCGGCGTGGACGCGCTGCACGACGCCGTGCGGGCGTTGGTGCGGCGGCACGCCGGGCTGCGGTCGGTGTTCGTGCACGAAGGGCTCGACCAGCCCGTGCAGGTCGTGCTCGACCACGTCGACGTGCCGTGGGAGGTGGTGGACTGCTCGAAGCTGTCCGTCGCCGAGGCGGAAGCGCGGTTCGAGGAGCGCTACGACGCCGAACGGCTGCGCCGCTTCGCGCTGCACGAGGACGTGCCGCTGCGGTGCGTGCTGTTCCGGATGCCGTTCAAGGACTTCCGGCTCGCCCTCACCCTGCACCACATCGCGGTCGACGGCTGGTCGATGCCCGTGCTGCTGGACGAGCTGTTCGAGCTGTACGACCGGCACGGCGACGAGAAGGGCATGGCGCCCGTCGCGCCCTACCGCGACTACCTGGCGTGGCTCGACGCCCGCGACCACGAGGTGTCCCGCAAGGCGTGGGACGAGGTGCTGCACGGCGTCTCCGAGCCGACGCTGGTCGGCGGGGCGGGACGGCCGGGGGAGCAGGCGCCGCCCGCGCGGCTGAAGGCGAAGCTGGGCGTGGAGCTGACCGGGCGGCTCGGCGAGCTGGCCCGTGAGCGCGGCTGGACGGTCAACACCGTCGTGCAGGCCGCGTGGGGCCTCACGCTCGGCGTGCACACCGGTCGCACCGACGTGGTGTTCGGCGGCACGGTGTCCGGCCGCCCGCCCGAGCTGCCGGGCGTGGAGCGCATGATCGGCCTGTTCATCAACACCTTGCCGGTGCGGGTGAGCTGGTCGCCCGACGACACCGCCGCGGACCTGCTCGACGCGCTCCAGTCGCAGCAGACCGGCCTGCTGGAGCACCAGCACGTCAACCTCGCCGACCTCCAGGGCCGGGTGGGGCGCGGGCCGCTGTTCGACACGACTTTGGTGTTCGAGAACTACCCGGCCGGCGACGAGGACAACACCGAGCTGGCCGGCGGCGCGTTCCTGATCGACGTGGAGGCCCGCGACGCCACGCACTACCCCGTGACGCTGATCGGCGTGCCGGGGGAGGACCTGGCGTTCCGGCTGGACCACCGGCCCGACCTGGTGGACGCGGCCGTCGCCCGCCGCCTGCTGGACTGGCTGCTGCGCGTCCTGGCCGACCTGGTCGAGCACCCGGACCGGCCGCTGAGCGCGTTCACGCCGCTGGACGACGCCGACCGCGACCGCGTGCTGCACGAGTGGAACGCCACCGCGTCGCCCGTCGAGGACGTCACGCTCACCGACCTGCTGGACCGGCAAGGGGCGTCCTCGCCGCACGCCACGGCCGTCATCGACCACGACCGGGTGCTGGACTACGCCGGGCTGCACGCGTCCGCCGACCGCCTGGCCCGCCGCCTCGTCGCCGCGGGCGCCGGGCCGGACGCGCTGGTGGCCGTGTCGCTGCCGCGCTCGGCCGACCTGGTCGTGGCGCTGCTGGCCGTGCTGAAGTCCGGTGCGGCCTACCTGCCGCTGGACACCGACCTGCCGTCCCGGCGGCGCGCCGTGCTGCTGGCCGAGGCCCGGCCGGTGTGCGTGGTGACCGACGACCCGGCGGCGTTCGACGGCCTGCCGGTGGTGGAGGTGCGCGGCGCGGACGTGCCGGACGTGGCGGTGAGCCGGGCGCGGCCGGACGACCTGGCGTACGTCATCCACACCTCCGGCTCCACGGGCACGCCCAAGGGCGTCGGCGTGCCGCACCGGGGCATCGTGAACCGCCTGCGGTGGATGCAGGACCGCTACGGCCTCACCCCGGACGACCGGGTGCTGCTCAAGACGCCGTACACGTTCGACGTGTCGGTGTGGGAGTTCTTCTGGCCGTTGATCACCGGTGCGGCGATCGTGGTCGCCAAGCCGGACGGCCACCGCGATCCCGCGTACCTCGCGCGGGCGATCAACGACCACGGGGTGACGACCGTCCACTTCGTGCCGTCCATGTTGGACTCGTTCCTGGTGGAGCCCGCGCCCTGCCCGACCCTGCGCCGGGTGGTGTGCAGCGGCGAAGCGCTCCTGCCCGCGACCCGGGACCGGTTCCTGGCGGCGTACTCCGCCGAACTGCACAACCTGTACGGCCCCACCGAGGCATCGGTCGACGTCACGTCGTGGCAGTGCGACGCGGACGACCCGC
This sequence comes from Actinosynnema sp. NPDC037264, assembly GCF_055603705.1. NCBI lineage: Bacteria > Bacillati > Actinomycetota > Actinomycetes > Pseudonocardiales > Pseudonocardiaceae > Actinosynnema > Actinosynnema sp. NPDC037264. Next base: position 51,712 of record NZ_JBVJVK010000053.1, read on the forward strand.
GCGTGCCCATCGGCAGGCCGGTGTGGAACACCCGCGCGTACGTGCTGGACGCCCGGCTCGCACCCGTGCCGCCCGGCGCGCCGGGCGAGCTGTACCTGGCGGGCGTGCAGCTGGCCCGCGGCTACCTCGGCCGCCCCGGCGTGACCGCGACGCGGTTCGTCGCCGACCCGTTCGGCCCGCCCGGCTCGCGCCTGTACCGCACCGGCGACCTGGCGCGGTGGGACGACGACGGCGCGCTCGTGTACCTGGGCCGTGTCGACGACCAGGTGAAGATCCGGGGCGTCCGGGTGGAGCTGGGCGAGGTGGAGGCCGCCGTGGCGCGGTGCGCCGCGGTGGCGCACGCGGCCGTCGCGGTGCGCGAGGACGTGCCCGGTGACCAGCGGCTGGCGGCGTACTTCGTGCCCGAGCCCGGCGCTTCGCCGGACCCGGAGGCGGTGCGCGACCACGTGGCCGCCGAGCTGCCCGCGCACCTGGTGCCCGGCACGTTCACCGCGCTGGAGTCGTTGCCGCTCAACGCCAACGGCAAGCTGGACCGCCGCGCCCTGCCCGTGCCCACGGCGGTCGCGACCGCCGGCCGTGCGCCGCGCAACCTCACCGAGGACCTGCTGTGCCGCATGTTCGCCGAGGTGCTGCGGGTGGACGCCTTCGACCCGGATCGCGGGTTCTTCGCGGCGGGCGGCCACTCGCTGCTGGCCGTGACGCTGGCCGACCGGGTGCGGTCGCGGTTCGACGCCGACGTGACCGTGCGTACGCTGTTCGAGGCGCCCAGCCCGGCTGAGCTCGCCCGCCGCCTCGACGGCGACCCGGCCGCGACCGGTGTGGACGCCCTGGGCCCGGTCCTGCCGCTGCGGCCGGGCGGCACCGCGCCGCCGCTGTTCTGCCTGCACCCGGCCTCCGGCCTGAGCTGGTGCTACACCGGGCTGCTCGGCGCGCTCGACCCGGACGTGCCGCTCTACGGCCTCCAGGCGGACTTCCCGGCAACGGCCCGCCAGAACCCGCCCGACGACCGCTCGCTCGGCAGCCGGTCTCGTTCCCTCGAACCGAGCGACCACCGCCCCCTCGGCGATCCTCCGTCCCTCGGCGACCAAGCGGCCCGCTTCGTGGACCACATCCGCACCGTCGCGCCGCACGGCCCGTACCGCCTGCTGGGCTGGTCCATGGGCGGCCACCTCGCGCACGAGGTCGCGGTCCGCCTCCAGGAAGCCGGCGAGACCGTCGACCTGCTCGCCGTCCTCGACTCCTACCCCCGCGCCGACGCCACACCGCTGAGCACCGAAGAGGTCTTCGCCGACGCGTTCGCCGGCACCGGCCTGAGCCCCGAAGACCTCGCCACCCCCGAGGGCCACGCCCGGGCCGTCGCCGTGGTGCGCACCGAACTCGGCGGCTACGAGCAGACCACCGACGACCTCGCCCGCGCCGTCCTGACCACCTACCTGGCCAACGGCCGCGCCTTGTCCGCCCACACCCCGCGCCGCTTCGACGGCGACCTGCTGTTCTTCCGCGCCACCGACGCCGCCGACCACCCGGAACGCGACCCGGACCGGTGGGCGCCGCACGTCACCGGCGCCATCCGCGTGCACGACGTGCCCGCACCCCACGAAGAGATGACTCGTCGAGACGTCCTCGACGAGGTCGCCACGGCGGTCGACGCCGCCCTGACGACGCCGCGACCCGAAGGAGACCCGCGATGAGCACCAACCCGTTCGAGGACGAGAACGGCACCTACTTCGTGCTGGTCAACGACGAGAACCAGCACTCCCTCTGGCCGCACTTCATCCCCGTGCCCGACGGCTGGCGCGTGGTGTTCGGCGAGGCGTCCCGCCAGGACTGCCTGGACCACGTCGAGGCGAACTGGACCGACATGCGCCCCAAGAGCCTCGTCGACGCCATGGGCGCCTGAGCAGACCCGTCTACGACAAGGAGGCGCGCATGGCGGCCACGACCACCGCCGACCGCTGGCTGCGCACGCGCACACCCCGGCCGTCGGCCGCGACGACCCTCGTGTGCCTGCCGCACGCGGGCGGATCGGCGAGCTACTACCGCGACTGGGGCGGGCGGCTGCCCGCGTCGGTCGAGGTGCGCGTCGTGCAGTACCCCGGCCGGGAGGAACGCCTCGTCGACGAGCCGGTCGACGACATGGCGGTGATGGCCGACGTGCTCGCCGACGTCCTCGCGCCGCTGTTCGACCGGCCCGTCGTGCTGTTCGGGCACAGCATGGGCGCGGCCATCGCCTACGAGGTGACCCGGCGGTGCGAGGAGCGCGGCCACCCGCCGGCCCTGCTCGTGGCCTCCGGGTTCACCGCGCCGCACCGCCGCACGCCCGGCGACCTGCACACCCGGGACGACGACGCGCTCGTCGCCGAGATCACCCGCGTGTCCGGCGCCGACGCCGCCGCGCTGGGCAGCCCCGACCTGCGCGACCTGCTGCTGCCGATGATCCGCGCCGACTACCGGCTCATCGAGCGGTACGCGCCCGCCGCGCCGCCACCCGTGGCCACGCCGCTCGTGGTCTACCGCGGCGACGCCGACCCGGACGTCGACGCGGACGGCGGCGAGGCGTGGCGCGACCTCGCCGCGTCCGGCGAGCTGCGCGAGCACCGCGCGTTCGACGGCGGCCACTTCTACTTCCGGCACGACCCGACCGCCCTGCTCGGGGCGATCTCCGCACAGCTCGGGCGGGTCCGCCCGGTGACGACCCACTGAGGGTGAGGGACATGTTGTTGGCCAACGAAGACACGCTGACCACCGCCACGCTGGACGCCGTCGAGCACGAGTGGCTCGACCGGATCGCCCGCGACCTGCTGGACGTGGCCGGCGGGCGGCTCGACAGCCCCGAGTGGGTGGCCGCCGCACGGCGGGCGTGGGAGGACGCGCCCGCGACGCTGCGGCACGCGCTCAAGGAGTTCCGCCGCGACTCGGGCGCGGGCGGCGCGCTGCTGCTGCGCAACCTGCCCGTGGACGAGGACAACCTCCCGCCGACGCCGAAGGCCGAGGGCTCCGTGGTGCGCGAGGCGACGGTGTCCGCCGCCGTGCTCGTGCTCGTGGCGCACGGCCTCGGCGACCCGGGCGCGTTCCGGGCGGAGAAGTCCGGCGCGCTGGTGCAGAACGTGGTGCCGGTGCCGGGCAAGGAGGAGGTGCAGGGCAACGTCGGGTCGGCGCACCTGACGTTCCACACCGAGAACGCCTTCCACCAGCACCGGCCCGACTTCGTGCTGCTGGGGTGCGTGCGGCCGGACCACGAGCGGATCGCCGAGCTGCGGCTGGTGTGCTCGCGCCAGGTGCTGCCGAAGCTGGGCGAGCAGGCCCGCTCGGCGCTGTCGTCGGCGGAGTTCGTCACCGCGCCGCCGCCCTCGTTCGGCGCGACGTCCGGCGAGGTGCCGCCGCGAGCCGTGCTGCACGGCGACGCGGACGACCCGGACCTGTGCATCGACCAGGCGGCCACCCGGCCCGTCACCGAACGCGCGGTCGCGGCGATGGCCGAGCTGGGCGAGCTGTTCGACAACTCGTTCAACGCGCTGCGGCTGACCGCGGGCGACCTGGCGATCGTGGACAACCGGGTCACCGTGCACGGCCGGTCGGCGTTCACCCCGCGCTACGACGGCGCGGACCGCTGGCTGCAGCGCACGTTCGTCTTCGCCGACCTCCGCCGCTCCCGGGGCCACCGCCCCGGTGACGGCTACGTGCTGGAGAGCTGAGCCGTGGACCTGCTGAAGGGCAAGACCCTGCTCGTCACGGGCGTGCTCACGCCGAACTCCATCGCCTACCACGTGGCACGCCTGGCGCAGGAGGAAGGCGCGAACGTCGTCCTCACCGCCTACGGCCGGGCGCGGCTGGTGGAACGGCTCGCGCAACGCCTGCCGTCGCCCGCGCCGGTGGTGGAGCTGGACGTCACCGACGCCGAGCACCTCGCGTCCCTGCCGACCCGGATCGCCGCGCACGCGGACCGGATCGACGGCGTGCTGCACTCCGTCGCCTACGCGCCGGCCGAAGCGCTCGGCGGCAACTTCCTCACCGCGCGGTGGGACGACGTCGCGCCCGCGTTCCACGTCTCCGCCTACTCGTTGCAGGCGCTCGTGCGGGCCGTGCGGCCGATGCTGCGGCCGGGCAGTTCGGTGGTGGGCCTGGACTTCGACGCCTCGCACGCCTACGCCGAGTACGACTGGATGGGCGTGGCGAAGGCGGCGCTGGAGTCCTGCGCCCGGTACCTGGCGTCCTACCTCGGCCGCGACGGCATCCGCGTCAACCTCGTCGCCGCCGGTCCGCTGCGCACCACCGCGGCCATCGCGATCGGGCCGGGCGGCGACGAGGCCGCCCGCCGTGAAGGCCTGCGGTGGCACGGCAAGTCGCCGCTGGGCTGGGACGACCAGGAGTTCACGCCCGTCGCCCGCGCGTGCGTGGCCCTGCTGTCGGACTGGTTCCCCGCGACGACCGGCGAGATCGTCCACGTCGACGGCGGCGCGCACGTGATCGGGGACCGGCCAGGCGTCCCCGTCACGGCGCCGTCCCCGTCGGCGGGCTCGTGATCACGGGGGATGGGGTTCCCGGTGCCGGCTCAAGGGCTTCGAGCACAGGCGGGGCAGGACCCGTTCGTGCTGTACCTGATCGTGGCGTGCGAGATCGCCTTCTGGGTCGTGCTGGCCTCGGGGCTGCTCGCCCGGTACGCGCTGCGGATGCCCCGCCTCGGCGGCGTGCTGCTGCTGGGCGTGCCGGTGGTGGACCTGGTGCTGGTGGTGGCGTGCGCCGTCGACCTGCGCACGGGCGGCACGCCGGGCATGACGCACAGCCTGGCCGCGGCCTACCTGGGCATCAGCGTGGCGTTCGGCCCTCACCTGGTGCGGCGGGCGGACGCGTGGTTCGCGCACCGCTTCGCCGGCGGCCCGCCACCGGCGCGCCCGCCCCGGCACGGCCGGGCGCGGCAGCACCACGAGTGGGCGATGTGGCTGCGCTGCCTCGCGGCGCTGGCCATCTCGTCGGCGTTGACGCTGGTGATGTTCCTGATCGGCGGGCCGAGCACGGTCGAGCTGTGGAACTTCGAGATCCAGCTCGCCGCCGTCACCGCGATCTGGCTCGTCGGCTGGCCGGTGCGCGTGACGCTGTTCCCGCCCAGGGCGCCGGTCGGGGCGGACGACCACACGGAGGAGGAGCGGTGACCGCAGCCGTCGAGGCGCGAGGCGTCGTCAAGTCGTACAAGGCGCACCGCGCCCTCGACGGCGTGGACCTGACCGTGCCCACCGGGACGGTGCTGGGGTTGTTGGGCCCCAACGGCGCCGGCAAGACCACGATGGTGCGGGTGCTGACGACGTTGCTGCGGCCGGACGCGGGCGACATCCGCGTGGCCGGCTTCGACGTGGTCTCGCAGTCGGCCGACGTGCGCCGCAGCATCGGCCTGTCCGGGCAGTACGCGGCCGTGGACGAGAGCCTGACCGGGTACGAGAACCTGTACCTGGTCGGCAGGCTGTACGGCTACAAGGCCGCCGCGGCGCGGGCGCGGGCCCGGGAGCTGCTGGCGCTGTTCCGGCTGGAGCAGGCCGCGTCCCGGCTGCTGCGCACCTACTCGGGCGGCATGCGGCGGCGGCTCGACCTGGCGGGCGCGCTCGTCGCCCGGCCACCGGTGGTGGTGCTGGACGAGCCGACCACGGGCCTGGACCCGCGGTCGCGCCTGGACACCTGGGAGATGGTGCGGAGGCTCGTGGACGACGGCGCGTCCGTGCTGCTCACGACCCAGTACCTGGAGGAGGCCGACCACCTGGCCGACTCGATCGTGGTGATCGACCGGGGTCGGGTGGTGGAGCGGGGCACGTCCGACGAGCTGAAGGCCCGCGTCGGCAGCGAACGCCTGGAGATCGTCGTCGCCGACCACGCGGACCTGCCCGAGCTGACCCGCGTGCTCGCCGAGGTCGGCGCGGCCGAGCCCGTGGTGGACGAGCACCTGCGCCGGGCGCACGTGCTGGTGCACGTCGGCCCGAAGACGTTGATGGAGGCGTTGCAGCGGCTGGACGCGCGGGACGTGCGGGTGCTCGACGTGTCGCTGCACCGGCCCAAGCTGGACGACGTGTTCCTGATGCTCACCGACCGCGCCGACGACGGGGAGGACTCGTGACCGCAGTGGCCAAGGTGGCCGTCGACGGCTGGATGATCGCCTGGCGCAACCTGCTGCACGTGCGGCGCAGCGTCGACTGGGCGTTCGCCGCGGTGGTGCAGCCGGTGATGTTCGTGCTGCTGTTCGGGTTCGTGTTCGGCGGCCTGCTCGGCGGCGCGGCGTACCGCGAGTACCTGCTGGCGGGCATCCTGGTGCAGACGCTGGCGTTCAACTCCGCGTTCACCGTCATCGGTTTGTCGACGGACCTGCGCAAGGGCTTCATCGACCGGCTGCGGTCGCTGCCGATGTCCGGTGTGTCGGTGATGGTCGGCCGCACGCTGTCCGACCTGGCGGTGAGCGTGGTGGCGATGCTCGTGACGTGCCTGTGCGGCCTGCTCATCGGCTGGCGGGTGCGCGGCAGCTTCCTGGACGCGGTGCTGGCGTTCCTGGTGCTGCTGGTGTTCGCGTTCGCCATGTCGTGGATCGGGGCGCTCATCGGGCTGGTCTCGCCGAGCCCGGAGGCCGCGCAGAGCGCCGGCCTGATCTGGCTGACCCCGCTGACGTTCGTGTCGTCCGGGTTCGTGCCGGAGGAGTCGATGCCGGGCCCGCTGCGCGTGATCGCCGAGTGGAACCCGCTGACCGCCGTGATCAACGCGGTGCGCGGGTTGTTCGGCAACACCGTGCCGGGGCTGGACGTCGTGTCCGGCTCGTGGCCCGACGACCACGCGCTGACCTACGCGTGGCTGTCGTCGCTGCTGATCGTGGCGGTGTTCGTGCCGCTGAGCATGCGCGCCTACCGGCGGGTCGCCGCCCGGTGAGCGGTCCTACGGCGGTAGGTGGGGGGGGGGGGCGCCCCCCCCCCCCCGGGGGGGACAGGGGGGGGCGGCGCCGCCCCGGTTGCCGGCCCCCCCCGCCGGGGGTGGACACCAAACGGGGCGACACAGGGGCTGAG